>JAJKHV010000171.1 GCA_021154855.1 Solirubrobacterales bacterium | reverse complement strand
CTCCTCCTCGCCACCCTGGGCCTGGTGCTGTGGACCTGGGAGCTGCCGATGAAGATCAGCCTGGTGGCGCTGGCGGCGCTCTGGCTGCCTTCGGTGACTTTGAACCTGACCGCCGGCTCCGCGCTCGCCCGCGGCTACATGAAGATCGGCGAGACGGCTCACTACGAGCTCTTGACGATGGAGATCTACGCGCGGGCGCTGCGCTGCGCCTTCCGCCCCGGCCACACCGCCTTCAAGGTGACGCCGAAGCAGGGGACCGGCGGCGGCGGGCTGAAGGCGGTGCGCAAGTTGCACCTGGTCCTGCTCTGCGCGCTGCTGGTCGGAGCTGGAACGGTGCTGCGGCTGCTCGACCTGGTCGGCATCGGGCCGCTGCACGACCTGCCCGGCGTCGCCGCGGTGGTCGTGCCGCTGCTCGGCCTGATCGAGCTGCGGCGGATCGGCCGCACCCTGCTCGCCGTCGGCCGCCGCCAGCAGCGACGGCTGATCTATCGCTTCGAGGGCGATGCGCCCGCCCAGTGCTTTTCCGAGGAGGGCCACGTGCCCGGGCGCCTGATCGACGCCAGCGCTGCCGGCGTCGGACTGGTGATGGAGGCGCCGCTCGAGGTAGGCGCCAGACCCGCGGTCCTTCTGCAACTCGAGGATGCGGCGGGCAAGCCACACGAGGTTGCCGCGCAGGTCGAGGTTCGCTCCTGCCGCGGGGCGGACGGCCGGCACCTGGTCGGCGCGACGATCACCGAGATCGACTCCGCCTCGCGCATGCGGCTGATGGAGTGGTGCTACGTCGTCTGCAACCACGAGCGCCTGCGCGGCCACCGCCCGGCCGCCTTCACCGACGAGCGCGACGCGATCGTGCTGCCGCTGCCGGAAGCTTCGCCCACCGCCCCCCGGACCGCGGTCGCGTAGTCGCCCCCAGCAGCGGAAGCAATACCCTTGCCGGACCACGGAGAGGTGTCCGAGCGGCTTAAGGAGCGCGATTGGAAATCGCGTGGGCGGGGTTAACCCGCCTCGTGGGTTCGAATCCCACCCTCTCCGCTTCGCCGGGCGGCGAAGAAGCCGCGAAGCAGCGCCGCGCACTCCGCTTCGAGGACGCCGCCGGCGACGGTGGGGCGGTGATTGAGAGCTGGCTCGCCGAGGACGTCGAGGACGCTGCCCGCGGCGCCGGCCTTGGGGTCGGCGGCACCGTAGACGACCGCCGGGACGCGGGCGAGGACGATCGCGCCGGCGCACATCGCGCAGGGCTCGAGCGTGACGTAGAGGGTCGTGCCCGGCAGCCGCCAGCCGCCGATCGCCTCGGCTGCCGCACGGATCGCGAGGATCTCGGCATGGGCCGTTGGGTCCCCACGCAGCTCGCGCTCGTTACCCGCGGTCGCGAGCGGTTCGCCGTCCCGGGCGATCACGGCGCCGATCGGCACGTCGCCGTGTTGCTCGGCCTCGCGGGCGCGTTCCAGCGCCAGCGCCATCAACTGCTCGTCTTCGGATGTCGAGGCCTCGGCGCTCATCCATACGGGAGTATGTGTCACTACAACTTCGCCGGTGGGCTGGTGTTAGGGAGTAGCTCGCCAATGCAGGGATTTGCGTGCGCCGAACCGAGATGAACCGACGCCTTCCGACCGCCGCCGCAGCCTTGGTTGTTGCTCTCTGCCTGGGCGCGGCGCCGGCCGGTGCGACGAGCGGCGTCGGGACGGCGCACGGCTTCGCCTCTCATCAGCTGCTGGTCAAGTTCGCCGGCGCATCGACGGTCCGCACTGTCCCCCTGCCAGCGCGGGTTGGCGTGCCTGAGGCGGCGGCTGCTTTGCGCGACAGCCCCCGAGTGCAATATGCGGCGCCCAACTACATCGCCACGGCGTCGACGGCCCCTGAGGAACCTCTGGCGACGGTCCCAAATGATCCCGGCCCGATCAGCGGTCCCCCCGGCCCCCCTGGCGGCTGGGTGTTGAAGCAGTGGAACTTCCTGCCCTGGGAAGGCGGGGCGACTCCACTGCTGCCCCTCTCGCCGGGCGGCATCGACGCGGTCGGGGCCTGGAAGCACCTGGAAGAAGTCGGTCACCCTGGCGGCGAGGGCGTCACGGTCGCCGTGCTCGACACCGGCGTCGCCTACCGCGCCAAGGGAACCAACTTCCGCCGCAGCCCCGACTTCTCCAGCGGGCAGTTCGTCAAGGGCTATGACTTCGTCGACAACGACCGCCTGCCGCTCGACGAAAACGGCCACGGGACACACGTCGCCGGGACGATCGCCGAGAAGACCAATAACGGCATCGGGCTGACCGGGCTCGCCTTCCGGGCGAAGCTGATGCCGGTGCGGGTGCTCGACAAACACGGCCGCGGGCGCGCCGACGACATCGCCAAGGGGATCCGCTTCGCGGTCGCCAGCGGCGCCGACGTGATCAACATGAGCTTCAACTTCGGCTGCGACCGAGAAGTGCCGGGGGTCGAAGAAGCGCTGCGGCAGGCTTACCGCCGGGGTGTGATCGCGGTCGCCTCGATCGGCAACCTCGGCTCCGAGACCTGCGTCGCGCCCCCGGCCACCGGCTCGCACGTGATCGGCGTCGGCGGCAGCACCGAGGGCGGCTGTCTCGGCAGCTACTCGCTGTCCGGCAAGGGAGTCGACGTGATCGCCCCCGGTGGCGGCTTCCCGGCCACCGGCTGCCCCTCGGTCCTCTCCGACCCGATCTACCAGGTAACGCTGAAAGAAGGCAGCGCCCGCGACTTCGGTGAGCCGAGCGATTACGTCGGAACCTCGATGGCGGCCGCCCACGTCTCGGGCCTCGCCGCGATGATCCTCGCCAGCGGCACGATCGATCCGAAGGCGAAGAAGAAGGGCAAGGTCGGCGCGGTGACCCAGCGGCTGCGCCAGACCGCCCGCGATCTCGGCCTGCCGGCGACCCGTCAGGGCGCCGGCCTGATCGACGCCGCAAAAGCTACGGAGCCGTCAGCCTAGGTCGTCCTGACGATTATCACGCTGCAGGGCGCATGATGCGAGACGTTGTTCGGCACGCTGCCGAGCAGGAAGCGGCGCGCCCCGGTCATGCCCTTGTTGCCCACCACGATCAGGTCGGCCTTCGTCTCTTCTGCGACGTTGAGGATTGCCTCGGCCGGTTCGCCCTGGACGGGATGGGTTTGCACGTCGATCCCCTCCTTGCGGGCCGCCGCGGCGGCGGCGTCGAGGATCAGGTTGACGTCCTCGCGCGGACCGATCTCGTACTGCACGTCTGCCGGGGCACCGAGCTTCTCGCCCTCCACCCTGCGTTTCGGCAGTGGCTCGTAAGCGCTGACGATGTTGAGCTGGGCGCCGGCCAGCTTGGCCAGGTCGACGGCCTGGTGGACCGCCTCGGCGGCGGTATCTGACCCGTCGGTTCCAACCACGATGCGAGTGAACACGCCGCCTCCTCGGGACTCGGTCGCTGAACCGGGCTGATACTAACGCCGCGGCTGGGCGTGAACCGGCAAGCCGCGGAAGCCGTCGCCGAGGATTTCCTGTGGGGTGGTGGCAAGGCGGTAGATCGCGATCGCCATCGAGGCGACGAGACAGACGATCAGAACCGCCATTCCGGTTTTCCAGACGCTGGGCATTAGGCTGATCTCATCATGGAGAAGGTCGCCGACGGGGTCTGGCTGCTGCGGGGTGATCTCGGCAAGTCGATGAACGTCTACTTCCTCGAGGAGGGCGACGGGGTAGTGCAGTTCGACGCCGGGACCAAGGCAATGGTCAAGAAGGCGAAGGCCGCCGCCGCGCAGCTGGGCGGATTGAAGCGGGTCGTGCTCGGGCACGCCCACGCCGACCACCGTGGAACGGCGCCTTCGATGGGCGTCCCCGTCTTCTGTCACGGCGACGACGTCGCCGACGCCGAAAGTGATGCCTCGATCACTCCTTACATGGATCTTTCGCAGCTTCCATTCGCCCCCGTGCGCTGGATCTACCCAACGCTGATGAAGCGATGGGACGGTGGTGCAGTGAAGATCGACGGCACCGTTTCGGACGGCGACGACGTGGCGGGCTTCCGAGTCATCCACTTTCCCGGACACGCACCCGGCCTGATCGGGCTGTGGCGCGAAAGCGACCGGCTGGCGATCGTCAGCGACGTGATCTACCTGGTCGACTCGGCAGTGCGGCTGGGACGGGCGCTGCCGGCTGGCGAGGCGAGCGTCCCACATCCCGCCTGGGCATGGGACCACGCCAAGGCCAAGGAATCGGTTCGCAAGCTGGCGGCGCTGGAACCGGCGGTCGTCTGCGCCGGGCACGAGGGCCCGCTGCGCAATGAGAACTTGCGCGAGACCCTGGAGCGGGCAGCCGAGAAGTACTGAGCCGGGGCGGCGCTCGTCGTCCCGCTGCCGTAGTTTCCGCCCCTGATGATCGGGACCTATGCCTCGGCGGCGCTGATCTGCGCCGCCTCGATGCTGGTGGGACGCGCCATCCTCGGCCTCGCCGGGGAGGATCGCTCGCGAGGCTGGCTTGGGCCGGCCGTCGGTTTCGGGGCGGTGTTGAGCGTTGCCGGCTTGCTCGCGCGGGCGCCGGGACACGCGACCAGCGCGACCTTCGGCGTCGTGGCGCTGATCTTTGCGGCGGCTTTGCTGCTCTGGTGGCAGCCGCGTCGCGGCGAAAGCGACGGCGCCATCCTGCGCGAGGGCATCCCGGTCGCCCTCATCGTCGCTCTGGTTCTCTCGATTCCGTTTGCGGTGAGTGGACGGTGGGGCATCATCGGGGTCGGCTTCAACAACGACCTGGGCCTGCATCTGGCCTGGGCGGAGTGGCTGCGCAGCGGCCTCGGGCCTGCGCCCGAAGCCGGATACCCGCTGGGTCCGCACGCGCTCGCAGCGGCGGTCGCGGTGCTGCCGGGCATCGGCCTTGGCCAGGCCTTCGTCGGGCAGATCTTCGCTATCGGCATCCTCACCGCGCTGACGGCGCTGACCGCGCTTGGCGATCTCCGCCCGGTGCGCCGGGCGCTTGCCGCGATCCTGGTCGCCATCCCCTATCTCGGCGCCTCCTACTTTGCCCAGGGCGCTTTCAAGGAGACCGCCGAGGCGCTCTTCGTGCTCGCCTTCGCCGTCTACCTCCACGACTTCGATTGGAGGCGGGACAGGGGCGGCCGAGGCTGGGATGGGACTGGCCTGAAAGGAGCGCTGACAGCGCTCACCCCGCTGGCGCTGGTCGGTGGGATCTTCTTCTCCTACAGCTTCGCCGGGCTCGCCTGGCCGGTGGCCATCGTGATCCTCTGGGGCGCAACGGTGCCTGGGGTTAGACGAGCGCTGCGGCCGCGGGCGTTCGTGCGGACGGTGCGCCGACCGGCCGTGGCGCTGACGCTGGCCGTCCTGATCGTGCTCGTCGTCCTGACCGTCGTCGGGCCCTACGCCTTCGTCCATGGCTTCAACCGGGTGGCGGGGACGAACACCTACGGCCCCGTCTCGCCGGTCGAGGCGCTCGGCATCTGGCCGGCGTCGAGCTATCGCCTCAACGCTGCCGGCGGCGCTCAGCTGACCGGGCTGGCGACCGCGATCGGAGCGCTCGCGGTGATCCTCGGTGCCGCCTGGTGGCTGCGCCGGCGCCAGCTCGCCGTGCCACTGGCCCTGGCCGCTTGCACCGTCCTCTACATCGCCGCGGTGGCCGGCAGCGGCGAGTACTCCCAGGCCAAGGCGCTGATGATCGCCGCCCCGCTGGCGATGCTGATCGCCATCCGACCCCTCCTCTTCGAGCTGGGCAGCCAAAAGGCCCATCGAGGGGCCGAAGACGCGGCTCCCGGTAGCGAGATCCGCCCGTCGGCCGGGACGCAGCGGGTTGCTTGGGGCGTGCTTGCCGTTGTTTTCATCGGTGGGGCGATCTACTCGAGCCTGCTGGTGCTTCGTGACGCGCCCGTGGGGCCGCCTGGACATGGAGCGGAGCTGCGGGCCTTTATGCCGATCGTGCGTGGCGAATCGGTGCTCTACGCAGGTCAGGACCGCTACGCGGCCTATGAGCTCCAGGGCGCCGACACCCACGTGCCTCTCGTCGAGTTTCCCGACGCCGATGTCTCCCCCAGCCCGGAAAAGCCCTTCGACACCGGCGATGCCTACAGCCCGATCGACTTCGACTCCTTCTCGCACGGCACGCTCGAACGCTTTCCCTACGTGATCACCGGGCACGCCGCCTGGAACAGCGAAGCACCGCCCGGCTTCAGGCGAGTCGCCGCCACCCCCTCCTACGTCCTCTGGAAGAAGGCCGGCCCGGTTCCCGAGGATCGCCACGTGCTGCTCGAGGGCATCGAGCCGGCAGCGCACGCCGACTGCGCCTCGCCCGAGATCCGCATCCTCACCTCGAGCCAGGGCCGGGCCGGACTCTTCCCCGGCGCCGTGATCGGCGGCAAGGGGCACTGGAGCCCCGCGGCGGCGCTGGAAACCGGCGACAGTGCAGCGCAGACGATGAGCTTGCCGGCGGGGCGTTGGCTGCTCTCGCTGCAGTACTTCTCTCCCATCGACTTGACGCTGGTGGCGCCGAGCCTGCACGAGTCGCTTCCCCCAGCGCTCGATGGGCAGCGCCCCAATACGATCAGCCTCGCCAACGACGGCCAGTTCTGGCCTGCCGGGGAGATCGAGAGCGACGGCAAGCCGATCCGCTTCACGGTCTCCGCCGCAGGCGCGAGCACACTGCAGAGCCTCAGCGGCTACGCGGGCAAGGCCAACCTTGGCGAGTTGGTGGCAGTTCCCGCCCGGTCACACCGCGTCGTGCCCCTGAACGAGGCTTGCAGCGGATGGATCGACTGGTACGAATCCCCAGAAGCGCCCTGAGGCTGCCGGACCAAGCAGATCGAGTACACACGCGCTTTGCACGCCGAGCGACCAGAGGACGCCGATGTGCGCCGGTCAGCTGGACTTGGCGGCCATGCGCTCCGGCGTTGGCCGCACTACGTCCCAGACGAGGCCCAGCTTCTCGAGCGAATCGATGACCAGCGCGGAGATGTCGAGCTGCCAACGCCCGAGGCCATGGGTGGCGGAGGTGGGGAAAGCGTGGTGGTTGTTGTGCCAGGCCTCGCCGAAGGTCGGAATTGCGATCAGGGCGAGGTTGCGCGACTCGTCGCTGGTCTCGAAGTCCCGCTTGCCGAAGACGTGGCAGAGCGAGTTGATGCTGTAGGTGAAGTGATGCAGGACGAAGACGCGGACGAGGCCTCCCCAGAGCAGACCGGTAAAGGCGGCGAAGAGAGTGCCCCCGATCACCCAGCCGAGCGCGAAGGGCAGAAACAGGCCGCCGATCGCCCAGTAGAGGAAGGTACGGTCGACCCAGTTGATCACCGGGTCTTTGATCAGGTCGGGAGCGAAGCGCTCCTTGTTGCCGCGTTGGGTGTGAATGAAAAGCCAGCCCATGTGGGCGTGGAAGAGGCCCCGCATAGCGCCGGACCAGCCGTGGCCGTGATCGACGTGGGGGCTGTGCGGATCGCCCACTTCGTCGGAGAAGGCGTGGTGCTTGCGATGGTCCGCAACCCACGAGATCACCGGGCCCTCGATCGCCGCCGAGCCGAAGATCGCCAGCAGGCCGTGCAGCCACCTCTTCGCCTTGAAGCTGCGATGGGTGAGGTGGCGATGAAAGCCGACCGTGATCCCCAGGCCGGTGAAGAGGTACATGCTCAAAAAGAGGAAGACGTCGCTCCAGTGCAGTGCCTTGCCCCACACCTGCCAGCCCGCGAGGCCGATCGCGACGAACGGGACCAGCGTCACCAGGCCGGTGATGATTCGGTCGCGGGTCTCGTTGGCGACCGGCTGGATATCGGATGGCAGTGGTCCCGCGGTTTCCATCAGCTGCCGCGATCATACGGATCGAGGACGCGAGAAAAGCCAAGGCGACCTTTCAGCCGGAGCGCGGCGGCGATAAGGTCCGCGCCGATGCCGTTTGCCAGGACCGCTCCCCTGCGCCGCGAGATCGAAGCGCGCCTCCCCGAGCGACCCTTCACGGTCGAGTTTTGGGACGGCACGCGACTGCCGGCGAGCAACGGTGACGGACCGACCTTCTACGTGCGCTCGCCAAGCGCTGCCGCCCACGCGCTGCGAGCGCCAGGCCAGCTCGGCCTCGGCCGCGCCTATGTCAGCGGCGCGATCGAGGTCGATGACATCGACGCTGTGATCGAGCTGCTCGACGGCTGGCAGCCGCCCGCCCTGGAGGCCGGCGACAAGGCACGGCTGCTGATCGCCGCGGTCCGCGCCGCCGGGCTGAACCGCCCCCCGAAACGGCCGGCGGCGGAGCTGCGGCCGAGCGCCACACGCCACAGCAAGGAGCGCGACGCCGAGGCGGTGCGCCACCACTACGACGTCTCCAACGAGTTCTTCTCGCTCTTCCTCGACGACTCGATGACCTACAGCTGCGCGGTCTTCTCGCGCGGGGCCGAGACCTTGGAGGCCGCGCAGGAGGAGAAGCTCGAGATGGTGGGCCGCAAGCTGGCGCTGAAAGGGGGCGATCGGGTGCTCGACGTCGGCTGCGGTTGGGGCAGCTTCCCGCTCTGGGCGGCGACCCGCCATGGCGCCAATGTCGTCGGCATCACGCTCTCACCGCCGCAAGCCGAACGCGCCCGCGAACGGGCCGAGGCGGCGGGCGTCGGCGACCGGGTCGAGATCCGCGTGATGGACTATCGCGACCTGGTTGGAGAGCGCTTCGACGCGATCGCCTCGATCGGCATGGTCGAGCACGTCGGCGAGGCCCAGATCGACGTCTATGCCCGCACTCTGGCGGGCCTGCTCGAACCCGGAGGGCGCTTGCTCAACCACGGCATCGCCCGCCTGCGCCACAGCGACCCCGAGGCCGGGCCCTTCTCGGAGCGCTACGTCTTCCCTGACGCCGAACCGCTGCACCTCTCGAGAGTGCTGTTGGCGCTGGAGCGGGCCGGGTTCGTCACCCGCCACGTCGAGGAGTTCGGCGATGACTACGCCGAGACCCTGCGCCACTGGGCGCAGCGGCTGGACCAGAACCTCGATGATGCGGTGCGCCTCGCGGGCCCCGAACGGCTGCGCGTCTGGCGCCTCTACCTGCGCATGGCCCGGCGCGGCTTCGAGAGCGGTTTCCTCTCGATTTATCAAGCGCGCTGCACTCTTGCCTGACGAGACTTCCGCGTTCACCTGAGGAATCTCGCGTAGTGATACGTAGTGATGGGCCTTAACTGAAGCTACCTCCTGAACGGCCGTAAACGGGCTAGTTTTTTTGGGGCGATTCGCGAACGGAGGATTCGAACACGGTGAGCGCACCGGCGGCAACGCCCTCGAGAGCACAACGAAATTCGCACTGGTTGGACGTGGTGGCGGACCCGGTGCGGCTGCAGATACTTCGCCTGCTGAGCCAGGTCACCGATGCGACCGCCACCGAGCTGGCCACACACAGCCCAGCCAGCTACCAAACCTTGCGACGTCACCTCGAGGCGCTGGAAGCCTTCGGGGTGATCCGGGCCCGGCCCGGGGTCAGCGACGGCGAGACGTCCGGCCGGCCGGCGGCACGATTCAGCCTCGACCCGGACCTGCGCGAGAGCGTCCGCTCAGCCACCGCGGCGCCCACCAGCAACGCTCGCCCATCCAGTTCATCATCGCCGGCACGACGATAAGCCGGACCAGGAATGCGTCGATGAAGACGGCGACGGCCTGAGCGACACCGAAGTTGCGGATCTAGATGAAGTCCGACACCGAGAAGGCGAGGAAGACGGAGATCATGATCATCGCCGCGCCGGTGACGACATGGGCGGTCCGATCGAGGCCACCGGCGACCGCCGTTTCGGTCGAGCCGGTGCGCACGTATTCCTCACGGATCCGCGCAAAGACGAACACCTCATAGTCAATGGCGAGGCCGAACATCACCATCATCGTCCCCGCGATCACGCTGGCGTCGACAAACCCCGGCCCCCCAAAGAAGGAACCGTCGAACAAGAGAGCGAGCACTCCAAAGCTGGCGCTGACGGTGAGTAGGTTGATCAGCGCAGCGAGAATCGGCACCGTCAGAGAGCGCAGCACCGGGATCAAGATCAGCAGGCTGACCAGCGAGAGGACGATCCGCATCAGCGGCGCCTGCCCGCGGATCGCGTCGTTGACGTCGATCTCGCCGGGAGCAACCCCGCCCACGACCACTTCGGTGCCGGTCTGGCGGGCAAGTCGTTCGGACTCGACTTCAAGGCGGTCCTTCGTCTCGCGTGCCTGATCGCTGGTCGGATCGTCGCGGGGAATCACCAGCATCCGGGCGTCCATGCCGCCGCGGTCGAGGTTGACCAGGGAGACCAGTTGATTGCGCTGCGCCGGCTTGCTTCCGTCAAGGCTGGCGAGGATGAAGTAGGCCGAGTGGAAAAGGCCGGGCGACTTTTCATGGAGGCCTGACAAGCCAGAACCGCCGGAGCCGGATTTTTCGAGGCCCTTGTCCACCCGATTCAGTCCGCTGGTCAGCAGTTTCGATTTCTGCGCCCCCGTGCTCAAGCCGCTGGCGAGTTGGCCGGCGCCCCCTTCGAGCAAGCCGAGTCCTCCACCTAGGCGTTCGGCCCCCTGGCCCAGCTGCCGCAAAGCCGGCGTAAGTTTTGCACCCCCCTGAGCCAGCGCGCCTACGCCGTCTGAAACCTGCTGGCTGCCCGTCGCGAGGCGCTGCAGACCATCGTCGAGGCGCGCCGAGGCGTCGGCGAGCTTCTTGATGCCTGTGCTCGCCTGACGGTTGCTCTTGTCCATACGGGCAGCCAGATAGAGGCCGACCCCGAACTGGCCTTCGGCTCTATTGACGCCAGAGCCGACGCCGGCGTATGCGGGGTCAGACTGTTCCCCGTTGCGCACGTCCTTGCCCGTGAGCTGCAGCGTCGCCGCTTCGATCGCGCTCTGCACGGCCGCGTATTCGGAATCGCTTCGTCCGGTCGTCATTCGCTGCAATGCCTGCCAGGCTGCCGCAAGCTGTTCTTCGGTCGAGTCAAGCGGCGCATTCAGTTCGCCGAGCCGGTCGTTCCCGCTTCGCATCGCGTTCTTCAAGAGCCGTGTGCTGCCCGCCGATTCGGCGGTCTTTTCATGCGCTCGCTCGAGCGCATCGGCGAGCCGGCCGGCGCCGGTGCTCGCCTTCGTCGTGCCCTGAGCCAGCTTGCCGCTTCCGTCGTCGGCTCGATCGAGCCCGTCGGAAAGGCGGCTGGACCCACTACTTGTCTGCTGCAGGGCGTGGGCCAAGATCCCCGCCCCGCTGTTTGCGGCGCCGAGACCCGCTTTGAGTTCCCCGGAACCGGCGGCGGCTTTGCCCAGGCCGCGGCTGTTGAGAGCCGCGCCAGTACGCAACCGGGAGATCCCCGAGCCAAGACGTTCCAGGCCATGTTCTTGGCGAACCAGCTCCTTTTCGATACCCCCCACTTTCCTCGTGCCGGCCTCCAAACGCGCAAAGCCGGCCATCGTCTCGACCCCGGGGTCGCGTTCGACGCGGCGCTGAAATGCCGCCAGGAACCGCAGCCGCTGCGCAGAGGTAACCGGCTGGCCGCGGCCGTTGACGATGACTTCCATCGGAGCGATCCAGCCCGGTCCAAGCGCATCCTCGACCTCTTCCTGTTCCTGGCGACCGGAATCGCCGGGCGGCAGGAAGCTGATGCTGGCGGCGCCGGAGTCGAGGGTGAAGGCCCAGCAGGAAAGCAGGACCAAGCCGACCAGAATCGAGACGACGGCTCCCCGGTTTGTGGCCAACCTCCGAAACCAGAGCAACGGCGTCCGCCGAGCGGCACGTCTTCGGGGCAATGACCAGCGGTCGAGGTTGTGACCGAGGACGGTCAGCAGCGCCGGCACGACGAAGATCGCCGAGATCACGCTGAGCAGGGTGGCTGTGACCACCGCGATGGCGATCGACTGAACGATTCCGCCGGGCAGCACCAGCGAGGCCATGAACATGGCGACGATCAGCCCTCCGCCGGCCGGCAAGATCGAGCGCGCCGTTGCCGTCACGGTCCTGCGAACAGCCTCGGCGACATCGCGGCCCTCGAGTTCCTCCCGATACCTCGAGACCACCAACAGCGAGTAGTCGACGCCAAGCGCCAGTCCCATCATTCCCACGACCGCGAGCGCGAAGAGGTCGATCTGGACAAAACCGAGCAGGAGGCTCAATATGCCCCGCGTGGCGGCGACGACGGCGCCACCGATGATCACCGGCATCAGCGCCGCGAGCACCGACCTGAAGACCAGCAGCAGCACGATCAGCAGGATCGGAACGGCGATCAGCTCACCGATCGTGCTCGATTCTTTGCCGGCCTTGCGCAGCGAGTCGATCACGACTGGCAAGCCGGCGAGGCTGGCCCGAACGGGATTCGAGACCCGCTCGTCGACCTGCCGCCTGACCGGAGGCAAGAGCTCCGCCGTCCCCTGTTCCTCGTCGCTTTCGAAGCGGACGACGATCGCCGCAACTCCGGGGGCGGGGCTCAATCCCTCGACCTTGGCACCGCGAGCCCAGGGCGAGATCGCCAGCGTGGCCGGCATCGCATCGAGGTGGCTCGCGAGGTCGCGCCCCTGGCGTTCGACCTCGGCGTGCGGACCACGGAGCATCACGACGATGGCGTTATCGCCCCCGAACTCGCGCTGGGAGATTTCGTGGGCCCGCTTGCTAGCGGTTCCTTCGATGAAAGGGGGATGAATCGTCAGGTCGCGGTCGAGGTTGCGACCCTCGACCGCCAGCGCCGCAACGGCCACAATCCAGATACAGATGACCAGGCGCGAGCGGCTGGTCATCAGCTCGGCGATTCCCTCCAGCAGCCTCGTTCCCAACGGAGGCCGTACATGACTCTCGGAACCGCTCATCGACAGCGGGCGTCAGTCTCGACCGGGACCTGTGTCCTGCGCCTGGACCCATCCTGCCCGCGGGCGAGGAAGAGGGAATCGAGGCGCCGCGGTCGGCCTCGAGCGCAAAGGCCCGTTTCCAAGCTGAACCCCCCGCCGCTTCCGAGGCGCATCGTGAAGCTCGAGAGCGGCACGTCTGGGAGGCCGACCAGCCTAGTGATGAGGTGGCCGTTCTCAGTCTCGGTCCGGCCGCCGAAATTCAGCTTGGTGCCCAGCGCTGAGACGCTGATTCCGAGGTCCGGCAGGCCGTTGCCCTTGGGCCGGACGATGTAGATTGAGCCCTTCAGCGGCTTGCTCAACAGTGCGCTCCGCGCGACGGCGCTGCCGACCCGCGCCCCAGCCGGACAGGCGCCGGCCTCCGCGTCCGCACGCGAACAGATTTCCTCGAGGCTGCCAATGCCGAATCCCAGCCCTCGCGGAAGAACGATCTTCATCGTGCGCAGGCCGGTGTCGCCGGAACGCATGCGGGCTGAGATGCGCATGCCGGGATGGCCGTGTCGATGCAGCTCCGCCCGGTCTTCCAGGGCAACCTGGAGGCGCGGCCGGAATCCGAGCCGGTGGCAGGCGCTCAGCTCGAGTGGACTGGTCGCCCTGGCCAGCGCCCCACTGCTCGATTCAATCGCGGCATCGACCGATGCGGGCCGGCAGGAGGTCGGGTTGCGCACGAGCCCCGGCCGGTCGATGCTCAGCTCGATCGCCTGAAACCTGATCTGAACGCCTTCAATCTGCGCCGGAAGCCTGTCGGTCGAGACCGTGACCCGCCCGGTCTTGCCGTCGACCGTCGCCGCACCGCGGAAGGAGATCGTGCCGAGGTTGAAGGGGCCGAGCGCAGCGTGGAACTGCATCAGCATGCCGAAGGGGGCATGCCGATATGGACCGGTGACGTAGGCGTCGCCGCGCAGCGCCACCGGGTTGGGGCCTGGCCCCGCCTCGGCGATCACCCCGCCGATCCTGCTGGCCGCCGTGCAGGTCCCGGCTGCCACGCCGGCATCGGGACAGGCTTCGACGTTGCCCAGGGCAGCGCTGACTCCGGCCGGCAGTGTGAGCTCAAACCGTCGCGGAACCTGTTCGCCGTCCTTGCGCACCAGGTCCACCGAGAGGCTGGTCCGGTGTCCGATTTTGGTCTGAGAGCTGTGCGTCACCAACCGCGGGGCGAAGGGAATCGCTCCCGGGCACTGCGAGCCGGGAATCCGGGCGGCGACCGCCACGATCGCCTGCGATTCGGCCGACGGGCCGTCGCCGTACGGCACGAACCGCCCGACGGTGGTGGCGGGGCCACAGGCCAGCGGCGATGCAAGCAGTGCGGCTGGCCCACCGTCGAAACTCAGGCTGAGGCGGCGAAAGGGAAGCTGAGGAAGGTTTGTCAGCGTTGCCGAGAACCGACCGGTGGTCGGGTCGACGTGCAGGGCACCGACGAACTTGACGGTCACCCCGGGGCCGGGGGCTACGACGAAGACTCGAAATCGCTCCGGCGCGCGTTCCTCGCCGAGGTAGACGGCCCCCACCAGCGGCTCGCTCAGCGACGGCGAGCTCAGTTCAATCTTCCCCACCTTCGAGCCGGGAGGACAGTGGGCTTCATTTGTGCTTCCCAGGTCGAGCTGGGCATCGGTGCAGGCCATCAGCCCTGCGGCCCCGGAGGGGGACACGGTGACCCCGGCGGGCAGGTCGACCGTGACGTCCTTGATCAGGGCATCGGCCAATTCGCTTTCGTCGTCTTCTTCGGGAGTGGTCAATTCCATTCGCACACCGGTCGGTGAGTCGGCCACCGGATTGCTCAACCCCATTCCCGCCGACGGCTCGAAGGCGAGATCGGCGCAGCCTTCGAGCGGCGCACCGGTGTCGCTGCTCGCACTCAGCCAAGGCGCCCCGTCGAGCCAGGAGCGAGTGTGGAAGCTGAAGATGAGCGGGCCGCACCGGGTTGGCACGGTCAGCATCGGCCGACGTGGTATCCCGGTCCCGACCTGATGATCGGCCGGAATTCCCCAGAGTTCCATATGGCCTTCGGTCACCGCCTGTTTGGGAAGTTCGTCCGCCCTCAGCGTGATACCGAAATCGCTTGGCCGCAGTTCCGTCTCCAGGTCGGTTTCAAGCGCGGATTTCGAGGCAAAGGAGAGGAATTCGCCTGGGCCGGGTTCGAGTTGGAAGACCGGTAGATCTGCCTGTCCTCCTCCCGCGACGACGACGTTGAAGGTCCCCGTCTGGCTCTCCGGCGGGCATTCTTCTCCGGCCTCAAAGAGCGCCCGCGAACACTCCTGAACGGCGCCGGTGTTGCCGCCGAAGCCCGCTGGGAGTTCGAAGACAAGGTCTCTTGGAGTCGTGCCGTCGAGATTCAGGGCGAAGTCGATATTGACCCGGTCGGGATGGGAGCCGGCGCGGTTCTCGGGATGCCCTTCGACATCGAACATCGTGGCCGTGAAGCTGCTGATTTCAAATTCCGCGTGGGCGATGGTGGGCGCGCTGGCGATCGCAAAGAACCCGAAAAATGCGAGCAGCACCGCTAATCCCCTGCGTCCCTGAAGCTTCACACGTCCCTTTGCCATGGCCTCGGGAATCCGTCCGACAACCCGAGAGCGATCGCTCAGGCTACGCAGGCAGGCCGAAGCGAACAAGGGTTATTGCCAAAGATGTGAATAACGCCTGCTAAGCGGGGAAGCCGTGCTCGACGCTCTGCAGGGCCCAGTCTGCCCCCGCGTCGCGCAACGCCGCGATGCCGTAGCTGCCGGTGGCCACGCCCACCACCGCGATGCTCGCTCCGTGGCCGGCTTTTACATCACGGGGTGTGTCGCCGACAGCGATGCAGGCGCCATCGGAGAGAATGCCGCCGGAGACCTGACTGCCTCGCCTGAGGGCCGCCTTGGTCAGCTCTGTGCGGTCGGCAGAGTCCGAGCCGTAGCCGCCAAAGCTGAAGAATCGGTTGAGGTGGCCGCGGGCGAGCTTGATGTGGGCGGCCGCTTCGATGTTGCCGGTGACGAGGCCGAGCAGGAGCCCGTTCTCGACCAGCCGCGGCAGCAGTGCCTCGATCCCCGGCATCACCCGGTATCCGGCCGACTCGGCTACGGCGTCGGGCAGGTGCTTGAGGTAGCAGCCGATCGCTTTCGCGCGCTCTTCCTGGCTGCCCTCGCGGCCGATCACCTCGCGGAAGACGATCGCGGCGATTTCAGGGTCGGTCATACCGGCATCGGTGTGCTCGGCGATGTCGGCCGCGACCCCATGCAGGTCGTCGAAGGCGCGCTGCCAGGCGACGGCGCCGGCGCCACCGGTGACAAGCAGGGTTCCGTCAATGTCGAAGAGGACGGCGCGGATATCGCTCACCTCACTCACCCAAGAGTTCCCTCTGTGAGAGCCAGTAGAGCAGGGCCAGGGCCGGCAGGACGAGGATCGCCGCGGCGACGAAGACGACGATCACGCTGGAGAGGGTGTCGGGAGGCGCCGCCGACTGGGCGATCTTCAGCGAGGTCGGGATCAGATAGGGGAACTGGGCGACGCCCCAGCCCCAGATGACCGCGATCACGGCCCCGGCGGCCAGCGGCCGCAGGACGTGTCGCGAAGCCGCGGCGGGACGGCGAGCGGCCGAGAGCAGAAGGGCGAGGACACCGATCCCGCAGATGACCGAGAGGATGAGCAGCGGCAGGCCCTCGTCCGTGAGGCGGTCGAAGATGTAGCGGGCTTCGGAGTGCAGCTCGATCAGGCCGAAGGCGGCAGCAAGGCCGGCGACAGCAGCCGCGGCGAGGGCCCGCCGGGCGAAGTAGCGCTGCAGCTCGCCGTCGCCGGCGCGGCGGGCGTCGCCAATCAGGAAGACGGCTGCGAGGTAGGCGCCGCTGGCGACGAACATCGCCCCGGTCAGCAGCGGCAGCGGCGCCAGCCAGCTGGAGAAGGGAGCGCCGTTGCCGTCGCCGGGCACGTTGCCGGCGGCAATCGCGCCAACCGTGGCGCCCATGAAGAACGGCGTCAGCAGCGAGGAGATCGCGAAGGTGGCCCCGGCCGCGCGGCGGCCCGAGAGTCCCTCAATCGACTTGCGGAAGGCGAAGCCGGAGCCGCGCAGAACGATCCCAAGCGCTGCCAGAGCGATCGGAACGTAGAGGGTCGTCATCACCGCGCTGAAGGCGGGCGGGAAGGCTGTCCAGAGGACGACGAGGATGAAGATCAGCCAGACGTGGTTGGCCTCCCAGACCGGGGTCAACGAGCGCTGGATCAGCGCCCGCGGTCGCTCGCCCCGTTCTGCGCCGCCCGCGACCAGGTCCCAAAAGCCGCCGCCGAAGTCAGCCCCGCCGAAGAGCGCATAGAACGTCGCCCCGACCCAGAGGATCACTGCACAGACGTCGGCGCGCGTCATCGCCCAAACCCCCCGTCGACGGGCATCAAACCGGAGCCCGAGTGGGTTTTCAGGTCCGTCGGCCTGATCATCGGGGCACCTCGGCTGCCGGCGGGGCGTATGGGGTGCCTTGGGGTTCCGCGCTGCCCTCGCGCCAGCGGCGCGACATGCGGCGCAGGACGAGGATCGCGATCGTGCCGATCGCTGCGTAAAGCGCCAGCACCAGGGCGAAGCTGAACCAGATTCCCTTCGCCTCGGTGACCGCTTCGGAGGTGCGCATGTAGCCCTGCACGATCCAGGGCTGTCGACCGACCTCGGTGACGATCCAGCCACACCAGAGCGCCAGCACTGCCCCCGCCCCCGAGACCGCCACGGCGCGCAGGAACCATGCCGTCTTCGGGATGTCGCGCCGCCGCCACCAGGCGAAGGCGAGCCAGACGCCAAGCGCGAGCAGGGCCGTGCCGATCCCGACCATCGCATCGAAGGCGAGGTGGAGCATCGTGTTCGCGGGGGGACGCTGGTCTTCGGGGATGTCGGCGAGGCCGGTCACCTTGGTGTCGGCGTTGAAGCCGACCAGGAAGGAGTCGAGATCGGGGACCGGGATCGCCCCCTTGACCCCGCTCGAGGTGCAGATGCCACCGACGTACTCGGTCTGGTGGGTGCCGGTCTTCTGAATGCACTCAAAGCCGGCGAACTTGGCGGGCTGGTCGTCGGCCACTTCCCGGGCGGCGGTGTCGCCGACGAAGAGCTGGACCGGCGTGGCGATGAAGGCGATCGTCAGCGGGATCAGCAGGCCGAGCCGGTGCAGGCGGTCGCGCCGTCCCTTCAGCATGCCCGCGGCGTAGATCGAGGCGACGAGGAAGCCGACCACCATGTAGGCGGCGAGGATCATGTGCGGGACCTCGTAGCCGGTCGCCCGGTTGAAGAGGATCTCGATCGGGTTGGTGTCGACGACCTTGCCGGCGGCGTCGAGGGTGAACCCCTGCGGCTGGTTCATCCAAGAGTTGGCGGCGACGACGGAGAAGGCACCGCCGATGCCGGTGACCACCATCGGCACCCCCGCCCAGAAGTGCGCCCAACCGCTCAGCCGCTTCCAGCCGTAGATGTAGATCGCCAGGAAGATCGCCTCGGTGAAGAAGAAGAGTCCCTCGATCGCGAAGGCGATGCCGAAGGCGGCGCCGAAGCGATCCATGAAGCGCGGCCAGAGCAGGCCGAACTCGAAGCTGAGCACGGTGCCGGTGACGGCGCCGACGGCGAAGGTGACGGCCATCGCCTTCGACCAGCGCTGCGCCAGCTCGATCGCGTCTGCATCGTCGCGCTTGAGGCCGATGTAGTTGGCGACCAGGATCGTCGCCGGGAGGGCGACTCCGAGCGAAGCGAGGACGATGTGGAAGCCGAGCGTGAAGGCCATCTGCTCGCGCGCGGCGAGCAGATTCGAGGCCGACGCCGCCAATGGGAGCGGGTCGAGCCAAAGCATGCGGCGAGCCTACTCTCCGCGACGGGCGCTGCGGTAGCGGCGGATCAGCGCGTTGGTCGAGCTGTC
Source organism: Solirubrobacterales bacterium (assembly GCA_021154855.1). GTDB lineage: Bacteria > Actinomycetota > Thermoleophilia > Solirubrobacterales > 70-9 > VRUE01. The sequence continues at coordinate 18,857 of JAJKHV010000171.1, read as the reverse complement.
GTGGCGCAGCTTCGGCTCCTCGTCGGACTCGAGCTCGGGGATGATCGCCACCGCCAGGGCCTTGCCCAGCTCAACGCCCCACTGGTCGAAGGCGTCGATCCCCCAGATCGCGCCTTGGGTGAAGACGCTGTGCTCGTAGAGGGCGACGAGGGTGCCGAGCGTGTGCGGATCGAGGCGCTCGGCGAGGATCGTGTTGGAGGGACGGTTGCCCTCCATCACCCGGTGGGCCACGACCTGCTCCGGCGTGCCCTCGGCGCGCACCTCCTCCGCCGTCTTGCCGAAGGCGAGCGCCTCGCTCTGGGCGAAGACGTTGGACATCAGCAGGTCGTGGTGGCGACCGAGCGGGTTGTTCGAGTGAAAGAAGCCGATGAAATCGCAGGGAATCAGTCGCGTGCCCTGGTGGATCAGCTGGTAGAAGGAGTGCTGGCCGTTGGTCCCGGGCTCGCCCCAGAAGATCGCGCCGGTGTCGTAGTCGACGTGGGCGCCGTCGAGAGTGACGTGCTTGCCGTTGGACTCCATCGTCAACTGCTGCAGGTAGGCGGGAAAGCGGTGCAGGTACTGGTCGTAGGGAAAGACGCCGCAGGTCTGGGCGCCGAAGAAGTCGCCGTACCAAACGGAGAGCAGTCCCATCAACGCCGGTAGGTTCTCGGCGAGCGGCGCCTCTCGGAAGTGCTCGTCGATGGCGTGGAAGCCGGCCAGCATCTCCTCGAAGCGGGCCGGTCCGATCGCCAGCATGGTCGAGAGACCGATCGCCGAGTCCATCGAGTAACGCCCCCCGACCCACTCCCAGAAGCCGAACATGTTCTCGGTATCGATGCCGAACTTCGAGACCTCCTCGGCGTTGGTCGAGACTGCGACGAAGTGCTTGGCGACAGCGGATTCATCGCCGCCGAGCCCGGTCAGCGATGAAAGGAGCCACTCGCGCGCGCTAACAGCGTTGGTCATCGTCTCCAGCGTGGTGAAAGTCTTCGAGGAGATCACGAAGAGCGTCTCCTCGGGATCGAGGTCGCGGGTCGACTCGGCGAAGTCGGTGCCGTCGACGTTGGAGACGAAGCGGAAGGAGAGTGCGCGGCGCGAGTAATGGCGCAGCGCCTCGTAAGCCATCACCGGGCCGAGGTCGGAGCCGCCGATGCCGACGTTGACGACGTTGCGGATCGGCTTGCCGGTGTGCCCGGTCCACTCGCCGGAGTGGACGCGCTCGACGAAGGCGGCCATGCGGTCGAGCGTCTCGTGGACCCCCTTGACCACGTCGACGCCGTCGACGATAAGCGAGCGCCCGCGCGGCATGCGCAGCGCCACGTGGAGGACGGCGCGATCCTCGGAGACGTTGATGTGCTCGCCGGCGAACATTGCTTCGCGGCGCTGCTCGAAGCCGCACTCTTTGGCCAGCTGACCGAGCAGCATCACCGTCTCGTCGGTGATCCGGTTCTTGGAGAAGTCGAGGTGCAGGCCGGCGCCGTCGGCGACCAGCCGCTCGCCCCGCTGCGGGTCCGACGCGAAGAGCTCGCGCAGGTGCTCTCTCTCGATCTCGGCGAAATGCTTCTCGAGCGCCTGCCAGGCCGGCCGCCGGCGCAGCGGCGGCGCTTTGCTCACCTCACTGGCTCCCGACCAAATCGACACGGACTCGAAGCAGCGGAAATCACCGTGTCGATTTGGTCGCTCACAGGCGCGCCCCGACCTGCGACTCGATCGTTTTCAGCATCTCGTCCCAGGACTTGGCGAAGCTCGCCTTGCCCTCCTCCTGCAACCTCTCCGCGAGCGCGTCGACGTCGATCCCGGCGCTCGCGAACTGCGCCAGCAGCTGCTCAGACTCGCCGCCGTCCGCCGGCACCAGCTCCGCCACCTCACCGTGGTCGGCAAAGGCATGCAGGGTCGGCTCCGGCATCGTGTTGATCGTGAACGGCGAGGCGAAGCCCTCGATGTAGAGAACGTCGGATGCGTCCGGGTCCTTGGTGCCGGTGCTGGCCCAGAGCAGGCGCTGCGGCCGCGCGCCCTCGTTCATCAGCCGCTGCATGCGCGGTGAGTCGAGCAGCTCTCGGTAGGCGCGGTAGGCGCGGAAGCCGATCGCCAGGCCGAGGCGGTTGTGCAGCTCGTCGGGAACTTCGCCTGAGACGGCGACATCCCAGCGGCTCATGAAGATCGAGGCCACCGAAGCGACGTTGGCATTGAGGCCAGCCTCGATCCGGCGTTCTATCCCCCGCATGTAGGCGTCGGCGGCAGCCAGGTACTGCTTGTCGTCGAACAGCAGGGTGACGTTGATCGGGATCCCCGCGAAGATCGACTCCTCGATCGCCTTGCGCCCTGCCTCGGTGCCGGGAATCTTGATGAAGAGGTTGTCGCGCTCGGCTTTGGCGTGGAGCGCGGCCGCCTCCTCGATCGTCGCCTCGGCGTCGTCGGCGATCAAGGGCGAGACCTCGAGCGAGGCGAAGCCGTCGACGCCGTCGGTGCGCTCGTGCACCGTGGCGAAGAGGTCGGTGGCGTCGCGCAGATCGGCCAGCGCCAGCTCGAAGAAGATCCTCTCGGGGGGAGTGGCGCCGATTCCCTGCTCGGGAACGGCGGTGTTGCTGAGCTGAGCGATCTGCTCGTCGTAGGCATCCCCAGCGGAGATCGCCTTGTCGAAGATCGTCGGGTTGGAGGTCAGGCCGGTGACCGAGAGCTCCTCGATGTAGCCCTTCAGGACCCCTTCGGCCAGCATCGGCCGGGTGATGTTGTCGAGCCAGAGGCTCTGGCCCGCCTCGTGCAACTTCGCGGTTGGCTTCATCGTTGCCTCTCTCTCGTCGCTCACGTTTTCACTTTCTCAGCTTGCTCGACCGCCCCGCGCGCCGCCTCGGCGACCTTCTCAGGGGTGAAGCCGAACTTGCTCTGAAGGTCCTTCAGCGGCGCTGAGCTGCCAAAGGTATGCATGCCGATCCGGGCGCCCTCGGGGCCGACGTAGCGGTCCCAGCCTAGGGTCGAGGCCTCCTCGATCGAGACTCGTGCACGCAGCCCCGGCGGCACGACCCCGTCGCGGTGCTCCTTCTCCTGCCCATCGAAGAGCTCGCAGCACGGCATGCTGACGACCCGCGAGCGAACTCCCTCGCCGGACAGCTGCTCGTGCGCGGACAGCGCCAGGGCCACCTCGCTGCCGGTGGCCATCAAGATGACCTCGGGATCGCCGTTCTCAGGGTCGGCGAGCACATAGGCGCCCCGCCGCAGGCCCGCGGCCGAGGCGTACTTGGAGCGGTCGAAGACCGGCACGTTCTGGCGGGTGAGGATCAGGGCAACCGGCTGGTGGTGGCGATCGATCGCAGCCCGCCAGGCCTCGGCGACCTCGTTGGCATCGGCGGGACGGATCACGTCGAGGCCGGGGATTGCCCGCAGGGATGCGAGCTGCTCGACCGGCTGGTGGGTCGGGCCGTCCTCGCCGAGGCCGATCGAGTCATGTGTGAAGAGGTGGATCACCGGTAGCTCCATCAGAGCCGAGAGCCGGATCGCCGGCCGTGCGTAGTCGGAGAAGGTGAGGTAGGTGGACCAAAGCGGGCGCAGCTTGGTCAGTGAAAGGCCGTTGGAGATCGCCGCCGACTCGTGCTCTCGGATGCCGTAGTGGAGCTGGCGGCCGTCGTAGGCGCCGGGCTCGAAATCAGCCGCGCCGTCGAAGTTGAGCCGCACCGAGGTCGAGTCGGTGAGGTCGGCGGAGCCGGCCAGCAGCCAGGGCAGGCGCTCGGCGATCGCGTTCTCGACCTGCTGCGACGCCTTGCGGGTGGCGATTCCCTTCTCGTCGGGCGCGAAGCTCGGGATGCCGGCGTCCCAGCCGTCGGGCAGCTCGCGCTTCTGCTGGGTGTCAATCTCATTGGCGAGATCAGCGTTGTCCCTGGCGTAGTCGGCAAGCTTGCTCGCCCAAGCCGCCGACAGCTCGGCGCCGCGCTTGCCGATCCCGTCGGCGAAGCGCTCGCGCACCCCGTCCGGGACCCGGAACTGGGCGCCCTCGGGCCAGCCGTAGGCGCGCTTGGTCTCGCGCACCTCCTCCTCGCCGAGCGGCTCGCCGTGGGCCGCCGGGGTATCGACCTTGTGCGGAGCGCCCCAGCCGATATGGCTGTCGACGATGATCAGCGTCGGCCGCCCCTCCTCGCCCTTGAACTCCTCGAAGGCGGTGGCGATCAGGTCGGTGTCGTTGGCGTCCCCGACACGGGTGACGTTCCAGCCGTAGCCCATGAAATGGGCTACGACATCGTCGTCATAGGTGATCTGGGTTTTGCCGTCGATCGTGATCTGGTTGTTGTCGTAGACCCAGCAGAGGTTGTCGAGCTCGAGGTGGCCGGCGATCGAGGCGGCTTCGCTGGAGACACCCTCCATCAGGCAGCCGTCGCCGGCGATCGCATAGACGTCGAAGTCGAAGAGCTCGAAGCCCGGCCGGTTGTACCGGGCGCCCTGCCATTTGCCGGCGATCGCCATCCCAACCGAGGTGGCGACACCCTGGCCGAGCGGACCGGTGGTGGTCTCGACCCCCGAGGTCCAGCGGTACTCGGGGTGGCCGGGGGCGCGGGAGTCGACCTGGCGGAAGCTTTCGATGTCGGCGAGTGAGACGGCGGGATCGCCGACGATCTCGTAGTCCGGGTCGACCGCCCTGACACCGGCGAGGTGGAGCAGCGAGTAGAGCAGCATCGAAGCGTGGCCGGCGGAGAGGACGAAGCGATCGCGGCCGGGCCAGATCGGGTCAGCCGGGTCGAAGCGCAGAAACCGCTGCCAGAGCGTGTAGGCGACGGGGGCAAGCGCCATTGGGGTGCCCGGGTGGCCGGAATTGGCCTTCTGAATTGCGTCGATCGAAAGCGTCCGGATCGTGTTGATGCAGAGCTGGTCGAGGTCGCGGCTCACGTATCGATCCTATGAGACGGCTGTGATGGGGAGGGGCGTCGGGGGACGGTCTGCGGGCCGGCCTTCGACCGGGAGTTCCCGCAGACCCTCCCCCGAGGCCCCGCGCAATCCCACCGATGGAGCGATACGTCGACGGCCGCTTGGCCTGGAGCGGTGGGCCCCAGTCCGGAAAGCTTTCAGGGTTCGATGCGGGTGACCGTGCCATTGCCGTTGTTGGCTATCCAGACGGCTTCGGCGCCTACCGCCACGGCGCCAGGCTTCGGGCCGACACGAATTGGGCTGCCGACCGGTTCTCCGCTGGCGAGGTCGAGACGAGCGACCGAGCCCTCAGCGGCACTCGCAACCCATACCGCGCTCGTGCCGGCGTCGATTCCTCCCGGCTGTTCGCCTACCGCGATCGGGTCTCCGAGGATCGTGTGTAGGGCCGGGTCGACCCGGGTCACCGTTCCCGCGCGGCTGTTGGCGACCCAGACCAAACCGTGACCTACGGTCACGCCGGCGGGCCCGCGGCCGGCGAGAATCGGGGCGTCGGCGTCCATCGTGCCGAGGTCGATGCGCCGCACGGCGCTGGTTGAGGCACTGCTGACCCAGAGGCCGCCGGCACCCACCGCGAGGCGTAGTGGTGCAGCGTGGGGCGGCAGGCCGCGCCGGACGATCCGCGCCTCCCGTGCATCGATGACCGTTATGCCTGCACCGTCCTCGTCGGCAACCCAGATCCGGCCGCCGCCGGAGGCGATCGCCCCCGGCCTGCCGCGCAGCGGAATCCGCGCGGTCACCTTCCCGACCGGATTGACGCGCAGGACGGTGCCGGTCTCTGGGTTCGTCACCCAGACGGAGCCGGCGCCGATCGTGACGCCGGAGACGCCCTTTCCGAGCCGCCGCCTAGAGATCACCGCTTGGCTTTCCGGATCGATTCCGGAGAGGGTGCCGGCGGCGGCACTCGTCACCCAAACGGTCCTCGGACCGACCGCCAGGCGCAGGGGCGGCTTGCCGACCGCGATCGGATCGGAGACCGACACGCCGTCGCCGCCGAGCTCGATCATGGCGAGGACGGCGAGGACCGCGAGAACGGCCAATCCGGCAAGCCACCAGCCCAGGAGCACACCGGCGATCGGGCGGCGCCAGCGCCGGCGAGCTCGACCACCGTCGGCGACGGTGTCGCCCAGTCGCCGGGTGGGTTGCTCCTCCCGGGAGGAGAGAACCAGCGTCGCCGCCGGCGTCGCCCCCTGGCGCTCGCGGGCCGCCGCGATCAGCTCGCCGGCGGTGCGGTAGCGGTCCCCCGGGTCTCTGGCGACGGCGCGCTCGATCACCTCCTCGATCCCGCGCGGGATCTCCGCCCCGCTGTCCGGTTCCTTGCGCGCATAGGGCACGATCCCGGTCAGCGCCTCGTAGAGGACGCAGCCGAGCGAGTAGACGTCGGCCGCGGGGCCGGCACGCTCCCCGCGCCACTGCTCCGGCGCCATGTACTCGACCGTGCCGACGATCGAGGCGCCGCTGCTGCCGCCGGTGTCGGCGAAGGCCTTTGCGAGGCCGAAGTCGGAGAGATAGGCGCGCTTGCCTTCGACCAGGATGTTGTGCGGCTTGACGTCGCGGTGGACGATGCCGGCGGCGTGGGCAGCGTCGAGCGCGTCGGCGACCTGGTCGAGCAACGCCACGGCACGCGCCGCCGGCAAAGGCCCCTCGCGGTCGATCAGCTTGCGCAGGTCACCACCCTCGATCAGCCGCATCGCGACGATCAGCTCGCCGTCCTCCTCGCGGGCGTCGTAGACCGGCACGACGCTCGGGTGCTCGAGGCGGGCGGCGAGGCGCGACTCGCGCAAGAAACGCTCGCGGAACCCCTCCTTGCCGGCCAGCTCGGCGGCGATCACCTTGAGCGCCACCGGCCGTTCCAGGGCCAGCTGCGTCGCCCTGTAGACGACGCCCATGCCACCGCGTGCGATCAGCGACTCGATCCGGTAACCGCCGAGCGTGGAGCCGATGGCTGGTTCTCCCACGCGGCGGTTATATCGCCGCAGAGAGACGAGGGACACCCGCAACGGGGCGTGCCTGATTTTGACCACAGATTTCGTGGGAAACTCAGACACGCCCCGGAGCGGGGCTTAGCGAGGCACCGGCTGCCAGGTGATGACCGGTCCGATGCTGGTCGCCACCGAGCCGCTTTCCAGGGAGAACCCTTCCGCGAGCTCGGCGCTGCGGCGAGTGCCGACGTCGATCGCAGAGAGCGACTCTTCTTCTTCAGTGGCGATGAAGGCCGCCACACGGCGGCCGTCTGAAGAGAAGACCGAGTTGGTCGAGGAGCCGTCGGCGACCTGGCTCAGCTTGTGGGCGCGTCCGGGCCCGATCTTCTTCACCCAGAGGCCCTGATCGCGGCGAAAGAGCAGCAATTGCGCTCCCGGCGCGACGTCTTCGACGAAGGACGAGCCGGCGCCGGCCACCTGGACCCGGACGTTGCTGCCGCTGCCCCGCATCGTGAAGATGTCGGCATAGGCGCCGGGGCCTTCACCGCTCTGGCCGCGACTGAAGACGATTCCGCCCTTGAAATAGCGGGGCGAGAACTCGTCGATGTGACCGCTGCTCGTCAGGCGCGCCAGGCCGGCCCCAGAAGGCCGCACCGAAAAGATGTCGTCGGCGAAGCCACCGCCGGTCTCGGGAGTGCTGCGGACGAAGACGAGCGCTCGTCCGTCCGGTGAAAAGGAGGCTTCGTGCTCGTCGTAAGCGCCGGTCACAAGCGTGTGGGCGCTGCCCCCCAAGTTGACGCGATAGAGATCGCGCAGGCTGCCGTCCGCTGCGTTGCGACGCTCGAAGACGACGTAATGGCCGTCGGGCGAGAACTGCGGACGACTGTCGACCTCGGCGCCGCTGGTCAGCTTGTGCTGGCCGGTGCCGTCGGCGCGCATCGCCCAGACGTCGCCGCTGCGGATGAAGGCAATCTTGCGTCCGTCGGCGGAGAAGTCCGGTTCGCTGTCGGCCGGATTTTCGGTCAGCTGGTTGAGATGGCCTTCCTTGGCTGCGTAGAGGCCGCCTTTGAGCACGCTGCCTTCTTCGCTCGCACGCGAGAAGACCACTGCGCCGGTTCGCGAGGACGCGGCGGAGGCAGTGGCCGGTACGGCGAGCGCAAGGAGAACGAGCAGGGCGGTGAAGATCGAGCGGTTGAACATGGGACTCCCCTTTCGGGTCGGTTGCATTTGCACAACCGATGCTCCGCTTGGGGCCCGCACGCGAAAACGACGCCTGTGTCCCCCACCGGGCCGGCTTTGGCCCGGTCCGGGTCAGCGGTCGAGGCCGAGCTCGATCACGCGGGCGGCGATCAGGCGGGGGCGCTCGCGACCGGAGTCGCCTGAGACATTGAGCTTGGCGGCGAGGGCGTCGAGTCGCCGCTGGGCGGTGCGCTCGCTGACCTGCAGCGTGGCGGCGATCTCGGCTCGGGTGGCGGGACGACCGGCAAAGGCGCCCTCACTGCGGTAGGGAGCGACCAGGGCCGCGGCGGTCGCCCGCTCTTCTTCAGTCAGCGCAACCGCGGGTTGAGTGCTGGGAACGGTCGCGCCGACCGGGGTCGCCGGACCGAGTGAGACTTCGAGCCGGTGGCCGCCGACGATCAACGTGTCGCCGTTGCGCAGGCGGCGAGGTCGATCGAGCGGCTCGCCGTTTAGGGCGGTGCCGTTGCGGCTATCGAGGTCGGTGGCCATCAGAACCTCGCCGCGGCGCTCGATCTCGAGGTGGTTCCAGGAGACCCTTTCGTCGTCGATGTGGACGTCGGCCTCGGGGTCCCGGCCGACGACGGTGCGCTCAGACAGCGCCACCGACCGAGGCTCTCCCCCGGGTCCCGTCAACCAAATCCGCGCGGCCATCTGGTCGCGAGCATAAATCTCCGACGCTGACTTCGTCGTTAGTCGTCCAATAGGGCGACTAAAGACGAAGTCAGCAAACGCGGGGCTAGAGTGCGACGCCATGAGCGACGCCGACGCCGAGAAGCGCATCGCCGCCGAAGCCGCCGCGGATCTGGTCGAGGAGGGGATGACGGTGGGACTGGGGACGGGATCGACCGTCGCCCTTCTGCTGCCGGCGATCGCCGCCCGCGGCCTGAGCGCAATCCGCTGCGTTGCGACATCGGTTGCGACCGAGGTGCAGGCTCGCGATCTGGGAATCGCGGTCGAGGAGTTCAGCGAGCTGGAGCGACTCGACATCGCGATCGACGGCACCGACCAGGTCACGCCCGACGGCTGGCTGATCAAGGGCGGCGGTGGCGCCCACCTGCGCGAGAAGATCGTCGCGGCGGCGGCGGAGCGCTTCGTCGTCATCGCAGACTCGACCAAGCCGGTCGGCTCGCTGAACGCCCCTGTGCCGCTCGAGCTCTTCTCCTTCGGCTTGCGCTCGACCCTCGACCGACTCGGCCCCGAGGTCAGATTGCGCGACTTCCCGCCCAGTCCCGACGGCGGAATCATCGCCGACTACGGAGGCGAGATCGACGATCCGCAAGCCCTCGCGGCCCGTCTCGAGGCCGACCCTGGGATTGCCGCACACGGCCTTTTCCCTCCAGATATGGTGAGCGCGGTGCTGGTGGGGGCCGGAGGCACCGTCCAACGCTTGACGCTGAGCTGATCCAAGGAGACTTGAATGAGTGACTTCACCGGGCTGGCGATTGCCGGCCGCATCGCAACCCCCGCCGACGCCGACTGGGACGAGGCTCGCCTCGCCTGGAACCTGGTCGCCGATCAGCAGCCGGAGGCCGTCGCCTTCGTCGAGAGCGCCGAGGACGTCGCCAAGGTCGTCCGCTTCGCCGGCAAAAACGACCTTCGCGTCTCGGGCCAGGGAACGGGCCACGGCGCCGTCGCGCTGGGATCGCTCGAGGGGACGATCCTGATCAAGACCGAGCGGATGCGCGGGATCGCCGTCGACCCCGATGCAGAGACGGCACGGGTCGAGGCAGGCGTGCTGGTCCTCGAGCTGAGCGAAGCCGCGGGCGCCCACGGCCTCAGCTCGCTGCCGGGTTCCTCTCCCGACGTCGGCGTGATCGGCTACTCGCTCGGCGGCGGGCTGAGCTGGCTCGGCCGCCGCTACGGCTTCGCCTGCAACCGCGTCCGCACGATCGAGCTGGTCACCGCCGAAGGAGAGCCGCGCACGGTCGACGCCGAAAGCGACCCCGACCTCTTCTGGGCGCTGCGCGGCGGCGGAGGCGGCTACGCGATCGTCACCGCCCTGCAGCTCGACCTGGTCCCGATTGCCGACGTCTACGCCGGCGCCCTGGTCTTCCCGGCCGAGGTCGGCGCCGAGGCGGTGCGCGCCTATCGCGACTGGACCGCCGGCGTGTCCGATGACGTCACCTCGGTGGTGCGCTTCATCACCCCACCGCCGATCCCGGACGTGCCGGAGCCGATCCGCGGTCGTCCGCTGCTGACGATCGACGGCGCCTGCATCGGCGACCAGGCAAAGGGCGAAGCGACGATCGCGCCATTGCGGGAGATCGGCGAGACGATCATGGATACCTTCGGCCAGATTCCCGCCGCCGGCCTCTGCCGGATACACATGGACCCCGAGAACCCGGTGCCGGGCATGGGCCACCACCAGATCCTTCGCGAGCTGCCCGACGAGGCGATCGAGGCCTTCGCAGGACTTGCAGGCCCCGCGGCACAGTCGCCGCTGCTGCTGGCCGAGCTGCGCCACGTGGGTGGAGCACTCGGTCGCGAGGACCAGAATGGCGGCGCCCTCTCCCACCTCGACGCGGCCTTCGCCATGTTCGGCATCGGCCTGCCGATGACCCCTGAGCTGGGCCAGGCGATCGAGGCGCACCTCGACCGCTTTGACGAGGCGATGGAACCGTGGGCAGCCGAGGGCGGCTACTTCAACTTCGCCGAGCGCCCCTGCGACACCGACGCGATCCTGCCGCCGGAGGTCTGCGCCCGCTTGGCCGACGTCAAGCGCCGCTACGACCCGGACAACCGGATCGTCTCCAACCACGCAGTGGCGATCGCTCCCGCGTAGAAATCCCTACCGGGACGGGGACGAGCCGACGTCGAGGGGGATGAGGCTCTCGAGTCGCTGAACGGCCGGGTCGTCCTCGCCGACGAGCTTGGTGATCGTCGCGGCCGCGGCGTCGATGTCCTCCGGCGTCGCCTGGGCTATCGCCTCGAGATCAGCCCAGTCCTTGGTCCGGTCGAAGAAGGCCTTGAAGATCGCCAGCGAGGCGCAGTCGAGCACCGGCACATCGCGATCCTGCAGCCGCACCCAGACGACAGAAGCCGCGACTGCCTCGTGCAGTGGAACGTTGTTGAGAAAAACGTCTATTGGGGTTCCGTCCCAGTCGAGTCGGGCCTGGCCGTCTCGTTCGACTTTGACGACGTCCTTTTTTCTGACCCTGACTCCTTTCGGTAGAGAGGCCAGGACCGATTCCGCCTCGGATGCCTGAACGAAGATGTTGACGTCGAGGTCACGCGTACCCCGAGGCTCCTCCACGCAATATGCGAGTGCGATCGCGCCGCCGAAGGCATGAGCAACACCCGCATCGGTGAGCGAATCATGGATGGCGAAGAGCTTGTCGACGAGCTCACTCATGACGCCACTCTGCCCACCGCAATCCGACCTGCCAGGCTCGGATAGTCGAGATCGGGACGCGGTCGAAACGGCAGCGCCTCGGCGAGCTCCAGAACCTGAACGAGGATCTTGCTCGCGCGGTCGACGTCGACCGGCGGCTCGCGCGTAGCCAACTCGAGCCCAAACCCGCCCGCGGCGGCAAGGCGCGCCAGGGCGTCCGCCCCGGGCTCCCGATTTCCACGTAGATAGGCGTTGACAACGGAGCGAGGCAGCCCCGCCCGGCGGGCAAGTTCGGCCTGGCTGAGGCCGCTACGCGCCTGGATCTGGCCCACCAACGATGCGGCTGGCTTCGTCGCTTTCATCGGGTCCATGGCAATATGTTAGCGAATTCGCTAACAGCTGATGAAACGGTTCTGCATACGTCTATTGGCCAGCCGCAGCGGCTTCGTCGGCGACGATGATCATGGCGTCGTTTTCGACCCGGCCGGCCGGGATCGAAGTGTCGCCGGCGCGAAGCTTGGTGAGGGCCTCGACCTTGTCGGGGCCGGTGATCAGCCAGACGATCTTGCCAGCGGTGGCGAGGGCCGGATAGGTGAGGGTCATGCGCGAATGGCCCTGGTAGGCGGTCTCGGTGATCGCGACCCGGCGGTCGGTCACGTCGAGGACCGGGTCACCAGGGACGAGCGAGGCGGTGTGACCGTCCGGGCCGAGGCCGAGGTGGACGCAGTCGAGCGGGTCGGGGAGCGTGTTTTCGTAATCGCGAGCAGCACCGTCGAGGTCGCGCTGCGTGACCGGCATCGGCCGCAGCATCGCCTGGTGGTCCATCGAGAGGCCGAGCACCATGTGCGTGAGGTTGCGCTCCTCACTGCCGGGCGAGGCGATCCGCTCGTCGACCTGGAAGAGCTCCGTCTCGGCCCACGGCATCTCCTTTAATTCACCGAGGATCGCCAGCATCGCCCAGGGGCTGCGACCGCCGCTCATCGCCAGCGAGAACGTGTTGTGCTCCGCCACCGCGGCCTGGCCTGCCTCGGCGATCAGCTCGGCCGCGCGCCGTGCCGCCGCCTTTTCGTCGCCGGCGACCTCGAGATCGATGCTCATCGCCGGTCCGCCCTAGGACGGCTTTTCGTCATGGCCGCCGAACTGCTTGCGCATCGCCGAGACCACCTTGTTGGCGAAGTCGTCGAGATCGCGCGAGGAGAAGCGCTCGTAGAGGGCAGTGGTGAGGACTGGAGCCGGCACGCCCTCGTCGATCGCCGCGATCGAGGTCCAGCGGCCCTCGCCGGAGTCCGAGACGCGGCCGGCGAAGTCCGAGAGGTCGGGGGATTCCTGCATCGAGGCGGCGGTCAGGTCGAGCAGCCAGGAGCCGACCACGCTGCCCCGCCGCCAGACCTCCGCCACCTCGGGAAGGTCGAGGTCGTACTGGTAGTACTCGGGCTGCTCGAGTGGCGCGGTCTCGGCATCGGCCTCGCGCTGAACCTTGCCGGCGTTTGCGTTCTTGAGAATGTTGAGACCCTCTGCGTAGGCGGCCATGATCCCGTACTCGATCCCGTTGTGGACCATCTTCACGAAGTGACCGGCGCCGTTGGGGCCACAGTGCAGGTAGCCGTTCTCCGAAGGTGAGACCTCGCCCGAGCGGCCCGGCGTGCGCGCCGCTGACTCGACTCCCGGCGCCAGTGAGGCGAAGACCGGATCGAGCCGCTCCACGGCCCGATCCGGGCCCCCGATCATCAAGCAGTAGCCGCGCTCGAGGCCGAAGACCCCGCCACTGGTGCCGCAGTCGACGTAGTCGATTCCCTTCTCGGCGACCGTCGCGGCGCGGCGGATATCGTCGCGGTAGTAGGAGTTTCCACCGTCGATGATCGCGTCGCCGGTGTCCAAAACAGCCGCGACGTCCCCGACCGTCTTCTCGGTGATCTCGCCGGCAGGGACCATCACCCAGACCGAGCGGGGGGCGCTCAGCTTCGAGGCCAGGCCCTGCAGGGAGGACGCTCCCTCGGCACCCTCGGCGGCGAGCGCGGAAACGGCGTCCGCACTTACGTCGTACACGACGAGGCGGTGCCCGTCGCGCATCAGCCTCCGCGCCATGTTGGCCCCCATGCGGCCGAGGCCGACCATTCCCAGCTCCATGGCATAACCCTACGCGAGCCGGGACGATGTGTGTGAGAGCAGGCGGGCAACGGGTAGCCTGGCGGACGCATGGCCAAGGCCGAAAAGGATCGAACCGCCGACGTCCTGACGATCTTCGGGATCAGCGGCGACCTGGCGAAGAAGATGACCTTCCGCGCCCTCTACCGATTGGAGGCGCGCGGTCTGCTCGACTGCCCGATCGTCGGCGTCGCGATCGATGAGTGGGACACCGAGCAGCTGCGCAAGCACGCCCACGAGGCGATCGCGACAACCGTCAGCAATCCCGATGAAGACGTCTTCACCCGGCTCGCAGCGCGGCTTTCCTACGTGCAGGGCGACTACGCCGACGCCGCTACGTTCAAGCGGGTGGCCGAAGCGATCGCCGCCGCGAAGCGGCCCGTCTTTTACCTCGAGATCCCACCGTCGCTTTTTGCCACGGTCGTGCATGGGCTCGGCGCCGCCGGGCTGACTGGGAACGCCCACGTGGTGATCGAGAAGCCGTTCGGCCACGATCTCGAATCGGCACGCAAGCTGAACGCGGAGCTCTGCGAGATCCTCGACGAGAACCAGATCCTGCGCATCGACCACTACCTCGGCAAGGAGCCGGTGATGGACATCACCTACCTGCGCTTTGCCAATGCGACCCTGGAGCCGGTCTGGAATCGCGAGCACGTCTCCCACGTGCAGATGACAATCGCGGAGGACTTCGGCGTCGAGGATCGCGGTCGTTTCTACGACGCGGTCGGGGCGATGCGCGACGTGATCCAGAACCATGCCCTGCAGGTGCTCGCCCTGGTCGGCATGGGCCCGCCGACGGGCAACCACCACGACTCGGTGCGGGATAAGAAGCTCGAATTCTTCAAGGCGACGCGCACGGCGGACCCGCAGCACTACGTGCGCGGCCAGTACAAGGGCTTCCTCGACATCGACGGCGTGGCGCCGGACTCAACCACGGAGACCTTTGCCGCGATCGAGCTGGCCGTCGACAACTGGCGCTGGCACGGAGTGCCCTTCTTTGTCCGCACCGGCAAGTGCATGCCGGCCAAGTCCAGCGAGGTGAGCGTCGTCTTCAAGCGCCCGCCGCCACTCGGCGTCGGCGCCGGCAAGCGGCCGGAACCGAACCGGCTGACGGTGCGGATCGAGCCCGTACCGGGCGCGCGCATGCGCCTCTTCGCCAAGCAGGCCGGCGAGGAGGCTTTCGAGCCGGCCAACCTCGAGGTCCTCTTCGAGAAAACGCCGGGCGAGGATCCCGAGCCCTACGAGCGGCTGCTCGGCGACGCGATCGCCGGCCACCATCAGCTCTTCACCCGCCAGGACACGGTCGAAGAGACGTGGAGGATCGTCCAGCCGCTGCTCGACGAGCCAGGACCGGTGATCCCATACGCGCCGGAAACCTGGGGCCCTCCCGAGGCGGAGAAGCTGACCCGGGGCATCTGCCAGTGGCACGAGCCCTGGCTGCCTTAACCCGGCGGACCGGCCTGGAAGTAGAGACATAGGGCGGCGCCGTGCTACTTTTTGGGACCCCTAATTAGGGGGGCCTAACTCATGTCGACCCGCGCCGAACAGCCCAGCGAGCAGCGATGATCCCAACTCTGGTCATCGCCCTGCGCGAGGGAGTCGAGGCTTCGCTGATCATCGGCATCATCGCCGCCTTCCTGGTCAAGGAGGGCAGACAGGACGCGATGCGGCAGATGTGGCTCGGGATTGCGGTTGCGGTGGCGCTCTGCGTCGGCCTCGCCGTGGTCCTGCGAGTCGTCGGCGAGCAGCTTCCCCAGCGTGAGCAGGAGGGCCTGGAGACGGTGATCGGACTGATCGCGGTCTCCGCTGTCACCTACATGATCGTCTGGATGCGGCGCAACGCCCGCGGGATCAAGAAGGTGCTGGAAGGCAACGCCGCAAGCGCCCTTGCCAGCGGCTCGACCATGGCACTCGTGGCAATGGCCTTCCTCGCCGTGCTGCGCGAGGGCTTCGAGACCTCGGTCTTCCTGCTCGCCGCGTTCCAGGATGCCAGCGATACGACCGCCGCCGGAGCCGGCGCGGTGATCGGGCTGGTCGCAGCAATCGCGATCGGCCTCGGCATCTACCGCGGCGGCGTGCGGATCAACCTCACGCGCTTCTTCCGGATTACTGGATTGATCCTTGTCTTCGTCGCTGCCGGCCTGCTCTCGACCTCATTGCACACCGCCCATGAGGCGGGCTGGTTCAACGGCCTGCAGGGCCAGGCAATCGACCTGACCTGGCTGGTCCAGCCGGGAACGATCTCGGGCTCCCTGCTGACCGGGATGCTGGGCCTGCAACCGACGCCGACCGTCGGCGAGGCTCTCGTCTACCTGCTCTACGCGGTTCCGATGGTTCTCTACGTCCTCTGGCCGGACCGGCTGCGGCTGCGGCGGGCGCCGGTGCGGCGGCAGACCGCTCCCGCCGAGAGCCCCGCTTAAGCATCCGTTCTCCAGGCGATACGGGATCACACGGCGGCGCTCGCTCGGCGGAGACGCGCTCAGGCCAATTCCGACTGATCTGTTCCAGTTTTGTTAGGGTGCCCTAATTCTCCCCGGACACGAACTAAGGAGCCATCGCGCCAATGAACCGAACCACCTTCCGTACCTCATTGATCGCCGTCGGCATCGGTCTCGCCCCTCTGCTCATTGCCGGCTGTGGCTCCGACGAAGAAGTGCCGAAAGGCGCCAAAAAGCTGTCCTTCGAGCTGACCGATGCCGGTTGCGTGCCGAACACCGCGAAGGCGCCGGCGGGACCGATCATCTTTGAAGTCGAAAACGCCGGCACCTCAACGGTAAGCGAGTTTGAGGTTCTCGAAGGCAGCACAATCCTTGGCGAGAAGGAGAACCTTTCCGAGGGCTTCAGCGCCAGCTTCTCACTCACCCTTGACGGCGGCGAATACACCATCTACTGCCCGGGCGGAGCGGATGAGCGCGGCACCCTTACCGTGAGCGGCGAGAGCAAGGCCACCGCAGAGGGCGTGGAGCGGTAGGCCGGCGGGTCCTGTCGCGGAGAGGGCGGGGGGCGGTAGGCCGGCGGGTCCTGTCGCGGAGATGGGGTCTTCGTCCTCGCAAGCTGCGGGCGAAGACCCCAGATCTCCACGCCACCCGCCGGTCAGCCGCATAGCCTGAGCTTGTGACCTCGAAGACGGAGAATCGAGCCGACGCGCTGCTGGCGCAACTTGGATTTCAGAGTTGGCGGCCTGGACAGAAGGAGGCCGTGGAAGCCGGCCTCGAAGGGCGCGACTCTTTGGTCGTGATGCCTACTGGTGGGGGCAAGAGCCTCTGCTACCAGCTGCCGGGGCTGGCGACGGAGGATCTGACGATTGTCGTTTCGCCGTTGATCGCGCTGATGAACGACCAGTGGCGGCGGCTGATCGCCGCCGGCCATCCCGTGGCGATGATCTCCTCGGGGATGAATCCCGATGCCGCGCGTGCCGCGCTCGATCAGGTCCGCAGCGGCGCCGCCCGGATCGTCTACTGCTCGCCGGAGCGCTTCGCCTCCGGCGTTTTCCTCGACGCGCTGGCGCAGCGGCGGATCGATCTGATCGCGGTCGACGAGGCGCACTGCGTCTCGGAGTGGGGCCACGACTTCCGGCCCGACTACCTGCGCCTGCCTGAAGTCGCCGAGCGGCTCGGGCGCCCAGCGGTGATGGCCTGCACGGCGACTGCAACCAAGGCGGTGGCGGCCGAGATCGTCTCGCGCTTCGGCCTGCGCAAACCGCTGCAGGTGCGCTCCGGCTTCGACCGTCCCAACCTCTCCTTCGACGTCGTCCGGCTCGAGGGCAAAGGATCGAAGGCACGGCGGCTGGCGCTGCTCGAAGCGGGGCTCGCCGATCCCGGCAACCGGCCGGCGATCGTCTACTGCGGGACCGGCGCGACACCGACGAGGTCGCGCAGTCTTTGCGCGATTGCGGCCTGCGGGCGCTCGGCTACCACGCCGGCATAGAGGCGGAGGAGAGGACCACGACGCAGCGCCGTTTCATGACCGGCGAGGCGGAAGTGATCGTCGCCACCAATGCCTTCGGCATGGGCGTCGACAAGGCCAACGTGCGCTCGGTCTGGCACATGGCGATCCCGACCAGCCTCGAGGCCTACTACCAGGAGGCGGGAAGAGGCGGCCGCGACGGGTTGCCCGCAAAAGCCGTACTGCTTGCCATGAAGGCAGACCTCGGGCGGCTGGTCCGCTTCATCGAACAGCGCGATCCGGAGCTGGCAATCGCCCGCGAGCGCGGCTGGCGTGACTACCGCACGATCAAGTCCTTCATCTATTCCGACCGTTGCCGGCGGCGCAGCGTCCTCGATCACTTCGGCGACCGCGAGGCGGGCCGGCCGCTGGCCCGCTGCTGCGACGTCTGCGATGCGCAGGACTGGCTGCCGGAGCCGGAGACGATCGCGGTGCGGGCCCCGAAGCGCGCCAAGGCCGCCGCGGCCCCTCCCGCCGAGCTGTCGGAGGCCGACGGCCCGCTCTTCGAGGAGCTGAAGGCGTGGCGGTTGCGCGCGGCCGATGGCAAACCCGCCTTCACGATCGCCCACAACACGACCCTGGCGGCAATAGCGGCGACCCGTCCGGGCGATGAGGCAAGCCTCGTCGCGATCCGCGGCATCGGTCCCAGCTTCATCACCAAGTTCGCACCTGAAGTCCTCGGGTTGGTCGCCGCGCATCGTCGCAACGGCGCGCTCGAGTCGGCTGCCTGAGTCCCGCCACGGTCGCCACACCGGATCAATCGCCGCCAGCGGGTGTTACAGGGCACAGATCTCCCCCGCTGACGGGCCGGCTGTCAACTACCGACCTCCGACTCCGGATCCTTCAGCGGGAGGGACAAGCCCCCCGCCAGTCGAATGAGGCTCGGATGCGCCCGATGGCAAAGCGAATCATCCCGGTCGCGCTTGCCCTTGCACTGCTCAGCCTGACCATCGTGCCCCACGCCGCCAACGCGGGCGCCCTGCTGCCACGTGGCAAGAAGGTCTTCTTCGGGGTCAGCGACACCGGCGATTCGGCCGACTTCGGCCATTTCAGCACGGCGCTCGACAAGCACCCGGCGCTGATCGAGAGCTTCCGCACCTGGGGTTCGGACTTCCCCGAGTCGATCGAACGCTGGCAGGCGGCGCGGGCTCGTCCCGTTCTGCACATCACCACCGCCGACACCGGCGACGGCCACGAGCTGATCGACCCACGGGCGATCGCGCAGGGCTACGGAGATGACTACCTGATCCGACTCAATCGGCTGTTTTGGGAGAAGAAGATGCCCGCCTACATCCGACCCCTCGGCGAGCCCAACCGCTGCCTGAACGTCTACGCCTCCTACGATTGCGGCGGGCGCGCGCGGGATGCCGCCCATAAGGCGCGCTGCG
>JAJKHV010000170.1 GCA_021154855.1 Solirubrobacterales bacterium | reverse complement strand
CTCGTGGATCAGCGAGGCGATCTCGGCGATATTTTCGTCGAAGACGCCGAGCGTGTTGGGGTTGGTCAGCATCAGACAGGCGACCTCGCCCTCGTTCTCGGCCAGCTTCGCCCGCAGGTCGTCCATCTCGACCCCGCCGCGCTCGTTGGTGGCGACCTTGACCACCTCGTAGCCGGCCATCGTCACCGAGGCCGGATTGGTTCCGTGCGAGGTGTCGGGTGCCAGCACCTTGGTCCGCGTTTCGCCGCGGTCGGCGTGGAAGGCACGGGTGAGCAAAAGGCCGGCGAGCTCGCCGTGCGAGCCGGCCGAGGGCTGCAGGCTGACGTGAGGAAGGCCGCAGATCTCACCGAGCGACTCCTGCAGCAGCCACATCAGCTCCAGCGCCCCTTGCGCCCGCTTCGGGTCCTGGGCCGGGTGCAGGCGGGCGTGGCCGGGCAGCGCCGCGACCCGCTCGTTGAGCCGCGGGTTGTGCTTCATCGTGCAGGAGCCGAGCGGGTAGAAGCCGGAGTCGAGGTCGAAGTTGCGGCGCGAGAGCCGGTTGTAGTGGCGGACGATCTCGGGCTCGGCGACCTCGGGCAGGCGCGGCGGCTTGGCGCGCAGGAGATCCGTTGGGATCAACTCCTCGAGCGGCCGCTCGGGAACTTCGGCGTCGGGCAGCACGGCGGCGCGGCGTCCCAGCTTCGACTTCTCGTAGATCGTCGTCGCCCGCTCGCGCTGCATCGGCGTCTGCGTCTCGGCCATCAGCTTGCCTCCCTCGCCAATGCCACGTTGGTGGCGTTATTCGCCCCAAACGTGTCACGCTCGGCCTCGATCGCCGCGCCGAGCGCCTCGGCCAGATCATCGATCTGGGCACGGGTGCGGCGCTCGGTGATCGCGACGAGCAGGGCGTCCTGGTACTCGGGGTAGTCGCGGCCGAGCGCGTAGCCGGCGGCGATGCCATGCCCCGCGCAACGCTCGAGCACCCGGTCGACCGGGGCGTCGAGCCGAATCGCGAACTCGCGCACGACCGGCGCCTCGTTCAGCAGCTCAACCCCCTTCACCGCGGCGAGCCGCTCGCGGGCGTAGGCCGTGCGCTGGACCAGCAGCTCGCCCAGCTCGCGGAAGCCCTCACGTCCCAACCAGGCCAGGTGGACCATCGCCCCCAGCGCGTTCAGCGCCTGGGCGGTGCAGATGTTGTGGGTGGCCTTCTCGCGGCGGATGTGCTGCTCGCGGGTCTGCAGGGCGAGGACGAAGCCGCGGCGGCCGTCGACGTCGTCGGTTTCCCCGGCGATCCGGCCGGGCATGCGGCGGATCTGCTCCTGCGTGGCGCAGAAGAAGCCGAAAGAGGGACCGCCGAAGTCGAGCCGGTTGCCCAGCGGCTGGCCCTCGCCGAGGGCGATGTCCGCGCCGCACTCCCCCGGCGGCTTGAGGATGCCGAGCGTCATCGGGTCGACCGCGACGACCAGCAGCGCGCCGTGCTCCTTCGCTGCGGTCCCGAGCGCCTCGAGCTGCTCGACAGCGCCGAGGAAGTTCGGGTTCTGGAGGAAGACGGCAGCGGTCTCGCCGTCGACCGCGGCGGCAAGCGCATCAGAATCGGTCTCTCCCCCTCGAAGGCCCACCTCAGCCACTTCGGCGCCGTAGCCCACCGCGTAGGTCTCCAGAGTCTCGCGGCTGTGCGGGTGCAGGCCGCGGGAGACGACGAAGCGCTTGCGCCCGGTCGCCGCCATCGCCAGATAGCCGGCAGAGGCAACCGAGGAGGGGCCCTCGTAGAGACCGGCATTGGAGACGGGCAGGCCGGTCAGCTCCGACATCGCCGTCTGGAACTCGAACATCACCTGCAGGCCGCCCTGGGAGATCTCCGGTTGGTAGGGCGTGTACGGCGTCAGGAACTCGGAGCGCTGGGTGATCGCGTCGACGATCGCCGGCACATAGTGGTCATACATTCCGGCACCGACGAAGCAAACCTGCACTTCGGCGTCGGCGTTGCGAGCGGCGAGCGCTGCCATTCGCTCGAAGACCTCGGCCTCGCTCATCCCGTTTGCCAGCTCCAGCGGGCGGCCCAGGCGCAGCGGCGTCGGAATCTGGTCGAAGAGCTCGTCGATCGAGCCGACGCCGATCGTGGCGAGCATCTCGGCCCGGTCCTCGGGCGTCGCGGAGGTGTAGCGGGTCACAGCAGCAAGGCTACGGAAGCCGCGGGCGGGGCACCCTAGGCCTTTTCCAGCATCTTGCGGTATTCATCGGCCCCGAGCAGCGCCCCGCGCTCCTCGGGCGCGGTCAGCTTGACCTTGACCAGCCAGCCCTCGCCATAGGGATCCTCGTTGATTTTCTCCGGAGTGTCTTCGAGGGCGTCGTTGACCTCGACGATCTCACCCGACATCGGCGCGATCACGTCGGAGACCGCCTTGACAGACTCGACCTCGGCATAGGAGGCGTCTTTGACGATCGTCGCGCCGACCTCGGGCGGGTCATAGAAGACGACCTCCCCAAGGCTGTCCTGGGCGTACCAGGTGATCCCGAAGACCGCGTGCTCGTCGCCCTCGAGCCGCGCCCAGTCGTGCTGGTCGTGGTAGAGCAGATCGTCGGGGTAGCTCGCGTCGGGCACGTCACTTCTCCTTGCGGTAGAGGGGCCTGGAAGCTATCCGGGCCGGCCGTCGCTTGCCGCGCACGTCGATCTCGACCTCGCTCCCGGGCTCGGCCAGGTCGGTGCGCACGTAGGCCATTCCGATGCCGATCTCCAGCGAGGGGGAGAAGGTGCCCGAGGTGACGACCCCGACCTCCTCGCCGTCGGCAAGCACGGAATTGCCCTGGCGGGGAATGCCGGCACCCTCGATCTTGAAGGGAGCGAGCTGTTCGGCGGGACCCTCGCGGCGCGCCTGAGCCACCGCCTCGGCGCCGACGAAGCCGGTCTCCTCCTTGCAGCACCAGCCAAGGCCGGCCTCGATCGGATTGCGCTCCGGGGTCAAGTCGTTGCCGTGCAGGTGAAAGCAGACCTCGAGCCGCAGCGTGTCACGGGCGCCCAGTCCGCATGGCACGACGCCGGCATCGAGCAGCTCGGCCCAGATCGGCGGCGCCACCTCGGGATCGATCAGCAGCTCGACCCCGTCCTCGCCGGTGTAGCCGGTGCCGCAGATCAGCGCCGGCCGGTCGCCGACGCGACCCCGCGCGACCCGCATCCGCGGCGGCAGCTCGAGCCCCAGGGCGCGGGAGAGGATGCCGCGGGCGTGCGGGCCCTGCACGGCGAGCATCGCGTAGCGATCGGCGACGTCACGGACGGCGACGTCGCTGAACTGGCGACTCCAGCGCCCCAGCCAGGCCAGATCGGCTTCGTGGTTGGCCGAGTTGGTGACGATCAGGTAGCGATCGCCGCCGAGCCGGTAGGTGAAGAGGTCATCGAGCACACCGCCCTCCTCGTTGCAAAGGCAGGAGTACTGGGCGCCGCCAAGCCCGATCGCCGCAACGTCGTTAGAGAGCAGCCGCTGCAGAAAGGCGAGCGCCCCCGGCCCCTCAACCTCGACCTCGCCCATATGAGAGACGTCGAACATCCCGGCATGAGTGCGCACCGCCGAATGCTCCTCCCGAATCCCCTCGTACTGAACGGGCATCTCCCAGCCAGCAAAGTCAACGAGCTTCGCCCCCAGCTCAACGTGCTTTTCGCGCAAAGGCGTCGACCGAAGGCTCAAGCGCGCAAGCGTATTGCCTGAAGCTGGCACGCCGAGGCGCCGGCATCGGCCATGCGGTCTGCGCGAATGTATCGCCGGCCCCGCGTCGAGGGCCATCGGCAGGCCCTCCTCACGAACTCCCGCGAAGCGGCGGGAGGAGGGCCTGCCGATGGCCCTCCCTCACCCGGATCTACTCTTTGAGGAAGCCGGGAACGTCGATGTCGTCGTCCGAGACGCGCAGTTTGCGGATGTCCGTGTCCTCGGCCGAAATCCGCGGCCGACTCTCATAACGGCGCCGCACCCGCTGCGGTGAGCGAGCCAAGAGCTCAAACCCCTCGAAGCCGGTGGCGATGACGGTGACCCGGACCTCGTCTTTCATCGACTGGTCGACGACTGATCCGAAGATGATGTTGGCGTTGTCGTCGGCCTCGGCCTGGACGAGCTGCGCCGCCTCGTTGACCTCGAAGAGTCCGAGATCCTCCGGACCGGTGATGTTGAGCAGCATCCCAGTGGCGCCCTTGATCGACTCCTCGATCAGCGGCGAGGTGATCGCCGCCTTGGCGGCGTCGAGGGCGCGGGCCTCGCCGGAGGCCGAGCCGACCCCCATCAAAGCCGAGCCGGCGTCGCGCATGATCGTCCGCACGTCGGCGAAATCGAGGTTGATCAGGCCGGGGATCGTGATCAGGTCGGTGATGCCCTGAACGCCCTGGCGCAGGATGTCGTCGGCCTGGCGAAACGCCTCGAGCACGCTGGTGCGCCGCTCGACCGCCTGCAGAAGCTTCTCGTTGGGGACGATGATCAGGGTGTCGACGTTGTTGCGCAGCTTCTCGATCCCCTCGAGCGCCTGCTGCATCCGTCGTTTGCCCTCGAACTCGAAGGGCTTGGTCACTGCGCCGACCGTCAGCGCGCCGATCTCTTCCTTGGCGATCTCGGCGATCACCGGCGCCGAGCCGGTGCCGGTGCCGCCACCCTCGCCGGCCGTGACGAACACCATGTCGGCGCCCTTCAATGCCTCCTTGATCTCGTCGCGGCTCTCGGCCGCGGCGCCTGCCCCGACCTCGGGGTTGCCGCCGGCGCCAAGGCCTCGTGTCAGCTCCTGGCCGATCGAGAGCTTGATGTCGGCGTCACACGCCTGCAGCGCCTGGGCATCGGTGTTGACGGCGACGAACTCGACGCCACGAATGCCGGCATCGACCATGCGACTGACGGCATTTGTGCCGCCGCCGCCGGCGCCGACCACCTTGATCACCGCTAGGTATGTGGATTCCATCTCCCGATTTCTCCAGCCACCGACCTGAAGGTCAGCGTTTGAGTTGAGCCTGAGTTGAGCCTTTGATCTGTCCGAAGCTACAGCAATGCTTAAGGGTTCAAGGGTAAGCCAGCAACTACGGAAATTGCGCCCAACGTAAGGTATTGGGCGGAGTCTGTCAAACGAGCGGGCGGTGTCGTGCAAGGCGAATGTCTATAGGCCTACTTGAGGGTTGACCCAATCTAACCCTATGGTCGAGGGTTTAGGGGAGCGGCGGCAGTGTATGCCCAGAGCCGCCTCGTGCAGCATGTCCCGGCACGTGTAGGTCTACATAATCGAGCGTGGTCACGGAGGGATCGGCGAGTACAGCGGCCGCGGCCCGCCACTTGCGCCCGGCCTGGGTCGAGTCCCCGAAGCGCAGTTCGATTCCCGAGGTGAGCGTGACGTCCACACCGCTTTCGCCGAGATAGCTGCCTTCGACGTAGGGGCGGAGTCGCGGCGGCGTGGCTCCAAGGACCCTGGCTTGTTCGAGTACGGAGCCCTGCAGGCGTGGTCCCTTCGGGGGAGCTTCAAGCGGCAGCTCGGGAAGGCTGCCTTCCTTCGGCGGTGGCAGCCAGGCGAGGATCGTGCCATCAGCGGCGACGGCGACAGCGCTCGAGCCGCTGCCGATCATTGC
The DNA here is from genome assembly GCA_021154855.1 of Solirubrobacterales bacterium. GTDB lineage: Bacteria > Actinomycetota > Thermoleophilia > Solirubrobacterales > 70-9 > VRUE01. The sequence goes on along the minus strand of JAJKHV010000170.1, from coordinate 7,757 downwards.
GGCCGGCTCGCTCGAAACCAAGCTCGGGGCCACTGTCGTGTCGCTGAAGAGACGCTGGTAGACGAAGGCAACCAGGATCACCGCACCGATCAGCCCGACTGTGCCCCGCAACCACCTCACAGCGCCCAGCCCTCGGGCCAGCGAACGTCTCCGAGTACCTGCACCTCGGGCTCGAGCACCACACCGAAACGCTCGTGCACGCGCCGCCGGCCCTCGGCCATCAGCTCGAGCACGTCGGCCGTCGTCGCCGCGCCCTCGTTCTCGACGAAGTTGGCGTGCTTCTCGGAGAAGCGGGCACCGCCTTGGCGAAGACCGCGGCAGCCCGCTGCCTCGAGCAGCTGGCCGGCGCTGCGACCCGCAGCTCGCTCCTCGTCGGGGTTCTTGAAGGTCGAGCCAAAAGTCTTGATGCCGGAGGGCTGCGCCTCGCGGCGCTTGCCCCGCATCGCCTCGAGCCGCGCCCTGATCGCAGCGGGGTCGTCGGCGGTCAGCTTGAACGAGGTCCTGGCGATGACCTCGCCAGGACCGAGGTTGGAGCTGCGATAGGCGAACTCGAGATCGCCGGGGACGCGTCGGTCGCTGCCGGCAGCGGTGCAGACGTCGACCCACTCGAGGACCTCGGCCAGCTGGCCGCCGTAGGCATTGGCGTTCATCTTCACCGCTCCGCCCGCGGTGCCGGGGATGTTGACGCCGAACTCGAGCCCGGCGAGGCCCCAGCCGGCGGCCTTGGCTGAGGCCGAGGGCAGGCGGGCACCGCCACCGCACAGCAGCATCTCCCCCTCGCGCTCGATCGTCGCCAGATCGCCATCGAGCTTGATCGCCAGTCCCCGGAAGCCGGCGTCGGCCACCAGCAGGTTGGAGCCCGAGCCGACCACCCCCAGCGCCAGACCCTCCTCGCCGGCCCAGGCAAGCAGCTCCGTCAGTGCCTGCTCGGAAGAAGGGCGGGCGAACCACTCGGCGGGTCCGCCGGTGCGGACGGTCGTCAGCCGCGCCAGCGGAAAGTCGCGCTGCAGCCCCTCCGGAACTGCCTTCATCCCTCGTCCTCCTCGACCAAAGCCTCGCCGAGCTTGAAGATGTCGCCGGCACCGATCGTGACCAGGATGTCGCCAGGGCCAAGCCGCGGACTCAGCGCTTTCCGGGCAGCCACCGCGGTCGGCAGCCACCAGACCCGCTTGCCCCCGTTGCGCTCGGCCGCGGCCTCGGCCACCTGCAAGCCACTGACTCCGGCCAGCTCCCCCACCGGCTCCTCGCGCGCCGGGTAGACGTCGAGCACGACGACCTCGTCGGCGAGGGCCAGGGAGGCACCGAAGCCCTCCGTGAAGGCCTTGGTCCGCGAGTAGAGGTGGGGCTGGAAGGCCACGATCAAGCGCTTGGGCTCCAGCTCGCGCAGAGCCGAGAGGGCAGCGCGGACCTCGGTCGGGTGGTGAGCGTAGTCGTCATATATGCGTGCGCCGTTGCACACACCCTTCAGCTCGAGCCGCCTCCGCACCCCAGGAAAGCCCGCAAGCGCCGCCGCCGCCCCGCTGACTTCGCCCTTTTTCGCCGTATGGGCGACTAAAGGCGAAGTCAGCGATCGGTCGGAGGCGATGCCGGTGAGCTGCAGTGCGGCTAGGGCGGCGCGAGCGTTGAGCAGGTTGTGGCGGCCGGGGACTGCGAGCGGCAGCTCCGCCGGGCCTGGCGTGGACGCGCCAAACTCCACGATCCTGCGTCCCTCGCCGAGCTCGTCGAGGCCGCCGCCAGCCGGGATCGCGACACCGTCGGCCGGAGCAACGAACTGGTGAAAGGCGCGGCGCAGCTCGGCGACCGAGCCCCAGCGGCTGTGGTGGTCCATCTCGAGGTTGGTGACGACGGCGATCTCGGGCTTCAGCTCCAGGAAGCTGGCATCGCTCTCGTCGGCCTCGGCGACGACCCACTCCCCACCCCCCCAGCCGGCGTTGACCGCCTCCGGCCCCAGGCCGGGCACCTCACCGCCGACGAAAAAGGCCGGCTCGGCGCCCAGCGCCCGCAGTGCCCAGACCAGCATTGCGGTCGTCGTCGTCTTGCCGTGGGTTCCTGCAACCGCGATCAGTCGCTTCTCGGCACAGAGCTCGGCCAGCAGGGCGCCGCGATGGATCGGCTCGATCCCACGCTCGCGAGCAAGCGCCAGCTCCGGGTTCTCGTCCCCGATCGCGGTCGATACGACCACCTCGGCGTCCTCCGGGAGATTGGCACTGTCGTGGCCGACCGCCGGTTCGAGTCCCGCAAGCCGCAGTCGCTCCATATAAGAGGAGTCCGCCCGGTCGCTGCCGGTCACCGTCGCGCCGAGCTCCGCGCAGACCAGCGCCAGGCCGCTCATCCCGGCGCCGCCGATGCCGATGAAGTGCAGTCGCCGGCCAGGCCAGGCCGTCACGACCACACTTCCATTTCATCGGCGGCGCCGAATGGCGGCAATGAAACGCGAAGGGTCATTCAGCGGCCGCCAATACCTCGCCGGCGATGCGCCGGGCCGCGTCGGGACGGGCGAGCGCCGCCGAGGCCGCCGACATCGCAGCGAGCCGGGCCTCGTCGGCCAGCAGCCCGCCCACACAATCCGCAAGCAGGCCGGCGTTCAGCGAGGAGTCCTCGACCACCTCCGCCGCACCAGCCGCCTCCATCCAGGCGGCGTTGGCGCTCTGGTGGTCGGCGGTCGCATGCGGGTAAGGAACGAGAATCGCCGGACGACCCGCAGCCGTCACCTCGAAGAGCGAACCCCCGGAGCGGGCCAGAACCAAGTCACTGGCGCCAAGCACGTCGCCGAGGTCGGGCTCGTAGGCGAGCAACGTGTAACGCTCGCGCCCCGGCGCCTCCGCCAACCGCAGCTTCAGCTCTTCGTAGTCGCGCCGACCGGCGAGGTGGATGACATGGAAGTCGCGGGCCTCGCTGCCCGCCCCCTCAGCGAACGCCTCGATCGCCGCCAGGTTGATCGAGCGGGCCCCTTGGCTGCCGCCCATCACCAGCAGGCAGCGGGCATCGTCGTCGATGTGGAAACGCCGCCGCGCCTGCGTCCGGTCGGCGCGCAGCACGGCGTCGGGAACGGGACGGCCGGTGACCAGATAGCGCTCCCCCTCCCTGCCGGCAATCGGGAAGGCGAGGCAGACGCGCCTCGCCCTATTCGCCAGCAGGCGGTTTGCCAAGCCGAGATGACTGTCGGCCTCGGTCAGGACCAGCGGCGTGCGCCGCACCGTCGCCGCCATCCCGGCGGGACCGGCGACGAAGCCGCCGCCGCCGAGGACGACGTCGGCGCGGCGGCGGCGGATCGCGGCCCAGGCCGCGCCTATCGCGCCAACGGCCTCGGCCGCCACGACGGCCGCCCGCAGCGGATTTCTGCGGTCGATCCCACGCACCTTCAGGAAGTCGATCTCGTAGCCGGCAGCGGGCACCAGCTCGGCCTCGATCCGCTCGCGCGTGCCGAGGAAGGAGACCTCCGCACCGCTAGCCCGAAGCTCGGCGGCGACGGCTATCGCCGGCACGACGTGGCCGGCCGTTCCGCCCGCTGCCACTACGACTCTGGGCACTTTTTCCACGATTCGGTTTGCTCCTTTTGCGAACAGGCGAACGCCCGCCCTCGACGACGCGCAGTTTGCCAGCGCCAGCGGTCCCTCCGCGGGCGACGTTGAGGATCAGGCCGACAGCGAAGAGCGTGGCGAGCAGGCTGCTGTTGCCATAGGAGACGAAGGGCAGCGGCACGCCGGTCAGCGGCGCCAAGCCCATCACGGCAAAGAGGTTGATCGTCGCCTGGGCCAAAATCAGCGACGTGAGGCCGGCGACGAGCAGCTTGCCGTAGCGATCCTTGGCCTGCTGGGCGACCCGCAGGCCGGCGTAGCCGAGCAGCGAGAAGAGGCCGACGACGCCGAGGATCCCGACCATGCCGAGCTCCTCACCGATCACGGCGGAGATCATGTCGGTGTGCGCCTCGGGCAGGTAGAAGGCCTTCTGCACGCCGTTGCCGATGCCGACGCCGAAGAAGCCGCCGGAGCCGAGCGCGATCTTGGCCTGCGCCGCCTGGAAGCCGGCGCCGGCGGCCTCTGAGCCGGGGTGGAGGAAACCGGTGAGGCGGGCCATCCGGTAGGGCTCGACGACGGTCATCAACAGCGCGAGCACGCCGAGGCCGAGAGCGATCTTGCCGATGTCGGCAGGGCGGGCGCCGGCGGCGATCAGGGTCGCGCCGACCGAGAAGGCAACGACCATCGTCGTCCCCATGTCCGGCTCGGCGACGATCAGCAGGCAGGCCGTGGCGGTGACCAGCAGGAACGGCATCAGGCCCTGCAGCGAGCGCACCCGCTTCGGTTCGCGCGCCAGCAGGTCGGCGCCGTAGAGGATCAGCGCCACCTTGGCCAGCTCCGAAGGCTGGAACTGCAGCGAGCCGGGGCCGAGCCAGCGGCTGGCCCCGTTGGCGCTGGTGCCGGCGACGAGAACGACGAAGAGGAGGAAGAGCGAGGCGACGAGCAGAGCTGGGGTGATGCGACGAACGGCGACCAGGCCGTGGCGCGCGGTCAGGTGCATGACCAGCAGCCCGGCGGCGCCGAAGATCAACGTCCGCTTCAGGTAGAAGGCGCTGTCGGCGAGATTGCCGTTGCTGAGGATCTGCGTGGTCGAGCTAGCCGAGAAAACCATCACGGCGCCGAGCGCGAGCAGGCAGAGGGTGGCGGTGAGCAGCAGGTTGTACTCAGTCGAGTGGGCGACGACGCGCGAGCGCTTCTTCTTGCCCTTGGCGCCCTTCTTCGATTTGGCCGCCCTGGCGGCCCGACCGAGGGCAAGGGTGCTCATGCGAGCGTCCCGACGATCTGGCGAAAGCGCTCGCCGCGGCGTTCGAAGTTCTTGAAGGCGTCGAAGCTGGCGCAGGCCGGCGAGAGCAGCACCGTCTCGCCGGGCTGAGCAGCGGCGGCGGCGAGGCGCACCGCTTCGTCGAGGTCCTCACAGAGGTGCAGCTCGACACCGGCCACGACTGCCGGCGCGAGCGCCTCGGCGAGGCGCCCGACCGAGGCGCCGTTGAGATAACAGGCGCGACAGCGCTCGCGCACCGGGTCAAGCAGTGGCGCGTAGTCCTCGCCCTTCTCACTGCCACCGAGGATCGCGTGGACTCCGCCCTCGAAGGCACGCAGGCCCACCGTCGCCGAGGCGACGTTGGTCGCCTTGGAGTCGTTGACAAACCGCACGCCACCAATCTCCCCCACCGGCTCGAGCCGATGGGCGACGCCGGCGAAGCTGCGCAAGCCCTCGCAAACGGCTTCTCGGGGGAGCCCCATCGAGAGCGCCGCAGCGGCGGCCGCCATCGCGTTCTCGACGTTGTGCTCGCCGAAGAGGCCGAGCTCGGAGACGGCAAGCAGCGGCTCGCCGTCATAGAAGATCGTCCCCTCGGCGACGGCGACTTCACAGTCGGGCCCGCCGCCATGACAGAAGCCGACGCGCCGGCCGCAGCCACCGAGATCGATGTCGGCGAGCGCGGCATCGTCGGCGTTGAAGATCGCGACATCATCATTGCCCTGGTTGGCGAATATCCGCAGCTTTGCCGCCAGATAGGCCGCGAGATCGCGATGCCGGTCGAGGTGATCGGCCGCGAGGTTTAGGAAGACAGCGCACTCCGGGGCAAAGGCAACGCTGTCCTCGAGCTGGAAGCTCGACGCCTCGCAGATCACCGTTGCATCGGCGTCAATCTCATCCGCCAGCGAGGAAAGCGGCCGACCGACATTGCCGGCCACGGCAACCGGCTCACCAGCTGTTCTGTAGACGTGCCCCAGCAGCTCAACGGTCGTCGTCTTCCCGTTCGTCCCGGTAACCGCAAGGAACCGATTCGGGATCGCCCGCCAGGCCAGCTCCAGCTCCCCAACCACATCGACCCCCCGCTCCAGAGCCGCCGCGATCACCGGCGCCTCCCGAGGAACCCCAGGGCTCTTGACCACCGTTCGCACCCCATCGAGGAGCGCCACTCCATCTGCATCCAGCATGACTTCGACACCAACCCCCCGAAGCCCTGCAAGCCCAGAAGGACGCCCAGAGTCAACCGCCTTGACGTCAGCCCCACGCTCCGCAAGGAGCCGAGCCACGGCCTGTCCCGACCGAGCCAATCCCACGACCAGAAACGGACCCTCCGGAAGCTCCGGGCGAGTCTTCCTGGGCGGCGGCGCACTCATCAGAGATAGCTTCGCGCCTAAAAGCTCGGACCCTGTGCGAGCAGGGAACGGCGGGCGGGGCGGGAGCCCCTACCCAAAACACTCAAGAGCAGCCTTCGGCTACTCGTTTTGGGTAGGGGCTCCCGCCCCGCCCCAATCCCTACCGCCCAATCGACTGCTGATACAGCGTGAACCCAATCCCCGAGCAAACAGCCGCAATGATCCAGAAGCGAAGCATGATCTTGGTCTCAGACCAGGCCATCATCTCGAAATGATGGTGCAGCGGAGCCATCAGAAAGACGCGGCGGCGGAAGGTTTTGAAGGAGAAGACCTGGATCGCGACCGAGAGCGCCTCGATCACGAAAATGCCGCCGATCAGGATCAGCAGCACCTCTGTCTGCGTCATCACCGCAAGCGCGCCGATTGCGCCGCCGAGGCCGAGTGAGCCGGTGTCCCCCATGAAGATCGAAGCGGGGAAGGCGTTGAACCAAAGGAATCCGATGCAGGCGCCGACCAGGCAGGCGGAGAGCAGGGCGAGGTTCTGCTGCTCGTTGGTGACGAAGGCGATCGCCGTATAGGCGAGCAGGACGATCGCGCACGATCCGGCGGCAAGGCCGTCGAGGCCGTCGGTCAGGTTGACGCCGTTGGAGGTGCCGGCGATGACGAGGAAAACGAGGACGAAGTAGAGGACCGGGCCGAGGTCGACGCTGGCGTCGCCGATGCGGAAGTAGAGGACCGGCTCGAGCCCGACCTCGTGACGCGCCACCCACCAGAGGCCGAAGGCAAGCAAGACCTGGAAGAGCAGCTTCCAACGGGCCGAGAGGCCGAGCGAGCGCCGCTTGACGATCTTGATGAAGTCATCGGCGAAGCCGATCGCCGCGCAACCCATCGCGACGCCGAAGACCGCCAGGCTCTGCGCATCACGGTCGGAGAGGATCAGGTAGGGCACGCAGATCGAGGCGAAGACGATCAGGCCACCCATCGTCGGCGTCCCCGCCTTGGCGAGGTGCTCCTGCGGCCCGTCCTCGCGAATGTGCTGTCCGAACTCCTTCACCCGTAGGTACTCGATGAACTTGGGGCCGAGGAAGATGCAGATCAGCATCGCCGCCATGCCGGCGATCAGGACTTCACCCATGTCAGGCGCAGCTCCCTCTGCCGCGGTGGGGGCGAGAGGTGTCAGATATGGACTCGCCCCCACTCCCCGGGGCTGCCTGCCCCAGATCGACGAGTTGGCGGAGGGTCTCGGCGACGCTCTCCAGGCCGGCCGAGCGCGAGCCCTTGACGAGGATCGTGTCGCCGGGCTCGACCTGGGCCGCGAGCAGCTCAGCCGCCTCCTCGGGGTCGGCGACCAGCTCATCGGGGTCGTAGGCCCGAGCCGGCTCGCCGACGCCGACCAGCAGGTCGACACCCTCCGCGCGGGCGCCGGCACCGATCTCGCGGTGGTAGCCCTCGGCAGCGGGGCCGAGCTCGGCCATCTCGCCGAGCACGGCGATCCGCCGCCCCCCGCCGAGCGAGGCGAGGTGGCTCAGCGCGGCGCGCATCGAGACCGGGTTGGCGTTGTAGCAGTCATTCACCAGGACGATTCCGTCGCCCATCTCGAGGCGCTCGCCCCGAAAGCGGGAGAAGCCTATG
>JAJKHV010000169.1 GCA_021154855.1 Solirubrobacterales bacterium | reverse complement strand
CTCCATCTCGATCTCGACCTCGCCGTCGACGCAGGTGATCAGGCGCAGCAGCGAACTGTCGGACTCGTGCGCGGTCTGCGGTCGGCCGCCTTCGCCGCCCTCCGGCGCCCACTCGCCGATCGAGAGCATGTCGTGGGTGACGAGCCATCCGGTCTCCGTGACCCATGTCGTCTCGATCACCAGCGTGCCCGGCTCGTAGCGGCGGCTGATCGGCACCACCACGCCCTTCGGGGCGACCTTGAAGTGGCCGGCGCCACGGTCGAGCAGGGCGCCGAAGGCGCTGGGGGAGTCGAAGCGGGGCAGGCAGAGCCACTCGACCGAGCCGTCGTAGGAGACCAGCGCGCTGGTGTGGCAATCGGAGAGGAAGCCGTAGCCGCCGATCGGCGGGAAGCGAGAGTCGCTGGCACTCATCACGCAGGCTCGCGCCCCAATCCCCACGGATTCGAGCACTTGGAAGTCACCGTGGCGATTGGCGCACTCACAGCCGTGCCAAGCTACCAGCGTGAGCCTGTCGTTCGCGCATGTCAGCGGCGCCTTTGCCCCGATCGAGGTCTTCCCGATCACGATTGCGGGCGTCCTTTACTGGGGGCGGGCGAGGACTCTCTCCTGGGACGGCCGGCCCGTCCCTCTCTGGCGCCAGATCTGCTTCGGCGCCGGACTCCTGACCATCTCGATTGCTCTCTTCAGCCCGATCGGCCACATCGGCGAGGAGTTGGTCATCGCCCACATGGTCGAGCACCTCCTGATCGGCGACGTCGCTTCGCTGCTGTTGGTCCTCGGCCTGACCAGATCTTTGCTGCAGCCGATTCTCGCGATCCGAGCCTTCAACCGCCTTGAAATCCTTGCCCACCCCGCCGTCGCCTTGCCGCTCTGGGCGGTCAACTTTTACCTCTGGCACGTGCCGGCGCTCTATGACGCCGCCTACGGCGCGGCGCCGCTGCACGCGCTCGAGCACACGACCTTTCTCTTCTTCGGCTGCCTGATGTGGATGCCGGTCTTCGGCCCGCTGCCCAAGCCACAGTGGTTCGGCGCCGCCTGGAAGGTCGCCTACGTGGTCGGCGTTCGCTTCACCAGCGCGATCCTCGGCAACCTGCTGATGTGGTCGGGCACGGTGCTCTACCCGATCTACCGGCCCGGCGAGCGTTACTGGGGGATCTCGGCGATGGGGGACCAGAGCACGGCCGGCGCGATCATGATGGTCGAGGGCACGTTCCTTGCCCTCGGTGTGCTCGCCTGGATCTTCCTCGAGGTCGCCCGGGAAGGGACCGAGAAGCAGCGCCTGCTCGACCTCGCCCACGACAGTGGCTTCGCCCTCGACGAGGCGCGCGCGCAGCGCGCGGTGGCGGCGGGACATGGGGCACGGCTCGAAGAACGGATTGTCGGCCGTGACGGCGCTTGAGGCCTGGCTCGTCACTGGCCCTCTGGGCCGTGGCGCGGCCTTTGCGATCGACTTCGTCGTCGCTGTCCGTACCGCGCTAGGGTCTCGCGCTCGGTGAAGACAAACGTCACAGAGCTGTCCGACTCGCGCGTGCGAGTCGAGGTGTAGGTTCCAGCCGAGCAGGTCGATCGCGGCATGCAGCGCGCCGCCCGCAGCCTCGCCCGCGAGATGCGGATGCCGGGCTTTCGCAAGGGCAAGGCGCCGCCGTCGCTGGTTATCCAGCGGCTTGGCTTCGGTGCCGTGATGCAGGAGGCCGTCCGCGACTCGTTGCCCGAGTGGTACGAGCAGGGCCTGCTGCGCTCGGGGGTCAGCCCGATCGGGGATCCCGATATCGAGATCGTCTCCTCGCCCGAGGCCGAGGCCGAGCCACTCGAGTTCAAGTTCGAGATCGGCGTCCGTCCCAAGGCGAAACTGGGCGAGTACAAAGGGCTCGAGGTCGGCAGGGCCGAGGCGGAGCCGACCGAGGAGATCGTCGATCGCGAGATCGAGCGGATCCGCGAGGGTTTCACCAAACTCGAGCCGGTAGAGCGTCCCGCAGCCGACGGCGACGTGCTGTTGATCGATTACGAGGGGCTGATCGACGGCAAGGCCTTCGAGGGCGGCAAGGAAGCCGATGGCATGCTCGAGCTGGGCAGCGGTCGCTTCATCGAGGGCTTCGAGGAGCAGCTGGCCGGGGTCAGCGGCGGCGAGCAGCGCGAGGTCCAGGTGACCTTTCCCGAGGACTACCAGGCGGAGCACCTCGCCGGTGAAGAGGCGGTCTTCACCGTTGAGGTCAAGGAGGTGCGCGAAAAGGTCCTGCCCGAGCTCGATGACGACTTCGCCTCCGAGGCCTCCGAGTTCGACACCCTCGAGGAGCTGCGTGCCGACATCGCCAAACGCGTCAGCGAAGCCGTCGACGAGCGCGCCGAGCAGGATTTCAGGGTGGCCGCGGTTGACGCCGCTGCCTCGGCGGCAACGGTCGAGATTCCCGACGAGCTCGTCGCCGCCCGTGCGGCCGAGCGCTGGCAGCGGGTCGAACGCCAGCTCGCCGGACGCGGGATGAGCCCCGACGCCTTCCTGCAGATGCAGGGCAAAACACTCGAGGAGGTACTGGAGGAGTCCAAGCCCGACGCCGCGCGCGAGCTCGAACGCGAGGCGGTGCTGGCAGCCATCGCCGGGGCGGAGTCGATCGAGGTCTCCGACGAGGAGCTGGTCGAGGCGCTCGCCCACACCGCCGAACACGAGCGCACGACGCCGCAGAAGCTGCTCGCTCGCCTGCGCGAGAGCGGCCGCGACGCGATGGTCCGCGAAGACATCCAGGTCCGCAAGGCGATCGACGTGGTCGCCGACTCGGCGGTGCCGATCCCGCTCGAGCAGGCTGAAGCGCGGGAGAAAATCTGGACCCCGGAGAAAGAGCAGGAGGAGAAAGGCGAGCTGTGGACCCCAGGCGACGATTGAGCGTGTCCGAAGCCCGCCGGGCGCCTTCTATAGAGTGCCGGCCATGAGCCCTCTGGTCCCAATGGTCGTCGAGCAGACCTCGCGCGGCGAGCGCGCCTTCGACATCTACTCCCGCCTGCTCGGCGAGCGGATCGTCTTCCTCGGCACGCCGGTCACCGAGGACATCGCCAACCTGATCGTGGCCCAGCTCCTGCACCTGGAGTCCGAGGATCCCGACAAGGACATCAGCCTCTACGTCAACTCGCCCGGCGGCTCCGTCTACGCCGGCCTGGCGATCTACGACACGATGCAGTTCATCAAGCCCGATGTGCAGACGATCTGCGTCGGCATCGCGATGAGCATGGGCGCGCTGCTGCTCGCCGGCGGCGCCGCCGGCAAGCGGATGTCGCTGCCCAACTCGAAGATCCTCATCCATCAGGTTTCATCCAGCTTCCAGGGCCAGGCGACCGACATCGAGATTCACGCCAAAGAGATCATCGACGTCCGCCGACGTCTCGACGAGATCCTCGCCAAGCACACCGGCCAAGACTTCGAGAAGGTCGCCAAGGACACCGAGCGTGACTACTTCATGAGCGCGGAGGAGGCGAAGGAGTACAACCTCGTCGACCGCGTGATCGAACACCACTGAGGCCAGTACGGAGCGGCGCTCCCGGCAGGGGTTCCGCTTAACTTTTTCGGTGGAGACGCTGGTGGCTGGCGCCGCAAGAAATCGCCGAAAAAGTACAAGACGCTCCACCCCTACCGGGATGGGCGCGCTACTGGTCGCGGTTGCGCTCGTTTTTTCCGTCGTCTCGTCTGGAGCAGCTCGAGCTTCGGCCGGCGGTGGCGGCACGGGATTCTTCGACCACGTCTTCCCGGTCGATGGCCCGCACGGCACGCGTGGCTACACCGGTGAATTTGGGGCGCCGCGGAGCGGTGGGCGCACCCATCAGGGCTTCGACGTCGTCGCCGCCTGCAACACGCCGCTGGTCGCCGTGCGGGGCGGCCGAGTGCTGCGCAGCGGCTACGACCCGGTCCTCTATGGCAACTACCTGCTGATCCACGGCGAAGGCGAGGACCGCAGCTACTTCTACGCCCACATGCTCCGCCCGGCCCTGGTCAGGCGAGGCGATCGTGTCTACACGGGCGAGCCGGTCGGCGCGGTGGGGGAGACCGGCAACGCGATCACGATCGGCTGCCATCTCCACTTCGAGATCCACGTCCACGGCGAGCCGGTGGATCCCGAGCCCTCCCTGCGCCGCTGGGACGGCTACAGCTGAGCCTGTCTCACGGTGGGTTCGTCCTCGCGCCTGGCGTCAAGCGCGGCGCAAGGCTGCGGTCACGGGGAGGGACGGCGGCCCCGGCGCAGTAAACGATCGCACTGACAGGGCCGGCTTGCATCTCCCTCTAAGCTTTGGGGCGCGAGCCGGTAGGCAACCATTGCCCCTAAGGAGGGGATTCCGCTGGCACGGCCCACAGACTCGAACGAGCAGCTCCTCTGCAGCTTCTGCGGCAAGTCGCAGCGCCAGGTCAAGAAGTTGATCGCCGGGCCCGGCGTCTACATCTGCGACGAGTGCATCGACCTCTGCAACGAGATCATCGACGAGGAGCTGACCCCCGCGGCTGCCGCGGTCGAGCTCGAGAACCTGCCCAAGCCGCGCGAGATCCACGAGGTCCTGCAGGAGTACGTGGTCGGCCAGGAGGCCGCCAAGCGCGCCCTCTCCGTCGCCGTCTACAACCACTACAAGCGCGTCCAGATCAGCCAGTCCGAGGAGGCTGAGGTCGAGCTGCAGAAGTCCAACATCATGCTGCTCGGGCCGACCGGCTGCGGCAAGACGCTGCTTGCCCAGACCCTCGCCCGGATCCTCAACGTCCCCTTCGCGATCGCCGACGCGACGGCGCTGACCGAGGCCGGCTACGTCGGCGAGGACGTCGAGAACATCCTCTTGAAGCTGATCCAGGCTGCCGACTACGACGTCAAAAAGGCCGAAACGGGGATCATCTACATCGACGAGATCGACAAGATCGCCCGCAAGGCCGACAACCCGTCGATCACCCGCGACGTCTCCGGCGAAGGCGTGCAGCAGGCGCTGCTCAAGATCCTCGAGGGGACGACCGCCTCTGTGCCGCCGCAGGGGGGGCGCAAGCACCCCCACCAGGAGTTCCTCACGATCGACACCACCAACATCCTCTTTGTCTGCGGCGGTTCCTTCGCCGAGCTCGACCAGGTGATCGAGAAGCGCGTCGGCGATCGCGGGATCGGTTTCGGGGCCGCGATCTCCTCGCGCGAGAAGAAGGACAGCGGCGAGTGGTTCGAGCAAGTGCTGCCCGAGGACCTGATGGAATACGGCCTGATCCCAGAGTTCATCGGCCGCCTGCCGGTCGTCGCCGCGATCCACCAGCTCAGCCGCGACGATCTGATCACGATCTTGACCGAGCCGCGCCACGCTCTGACCAAACAGTTCCAGCGCTTCTTCGAGTTCGACGACATCGAGCTCGTCTTCGCCGAGGACAGTCTCGAGGCGATCGCCAACAAGGCGCTCGAACGCGAGACCGGCGCCCGCGGCCTGCGCTCGATCCTCGAGGAGACCCTGCTCGACGTCCAGTTCGAGCTCCCCTCGCGCCGCGACGTGACCAAGTGCGTGGTCACCAAGGAGACGATCGAGCAGGGCCGGCGCCCGACGCTGGTCACCGAGGCCGCGCCGCAGGACATCAGCGGGGTCAGTGACGAACTGAGCGAGGAATCTGCGTAGGGGTGGGGAGGGGCCGGTTGCCCCTCTCGCAAAGACCGTTGCGCAGCAGCCGCATAGCGGGAGAGGCCGAGCACCCCTCTCCCAGAGGCCGTGCGCAGCAGATTGCCGTGGTGTTGCGGACCGTGGTCCCTGAGCCTCTGGGAGAGGGGTGCTCGGCCTCTTTCTTAGCGCCCAGCTTGAGTCGACTTGCGTGGCATCTATCTAGACTCGCCGCGTGGACGATCGTGGGCGCGAGAAGCTTGAGGGAATAACTCGATACGAACCGGGTGAGGTCGAGGGTCGGATCTTCGCTGAATGGATGGAGGCGGGGTATTTCCATCCGTCTCCCGAGGGAACGGCGGAGGAGAACTTCTCTGTGGCGATTCCGCCGCCCAATGTGACCGGGGCGCTGCATATGGGGCATGCGCTGAATGGCTCGATGCAGGATGCCCTGGTGCGGATGAATCGGATGCGGGGGCGCAACTCGCTCTGGATTCTCGGTACCGACCATGCCGGGATCGCGACTCAGTCGGTGGTGGAGAAAATGCTGCGCGCCGAAGGTGTTTCGCGGCACGACCTCGGTCGCGAGGAGTTCGTCAAGCGAGTCTGGGGGTGGAAGCAGGAGTACGGCTCGCGGATCGTCGAGCAGTACAAGCGGCTCGGCGCCTCATGCGACTACGAGCGCGAGCGCTTCACTCTCGACGGCGACTACGAGCGCGCCGTCTACCGCGTCTTCAAGCAGCTCTTCGAGAAGGGCTACATCTATCGCGACAACTACATGGTCAACTGGGACCCGGGCTCCCACTCGGCGATCTCCGACCTCGAGGTCGAGAACCGCGAGGTCGAGGACACGCTCTACTCGATCGATTACCCCGTCGAGGGCTCCGACCGTCTCTTGACCGTCGCCACCGTGCGTCCCGAGACGATGCTCGCCGACACCGCCGTCGCGGTGAACCCAAACGACGAGCGCTACGCCGACCTGGTCGGCCGGCACTGCATCCTGCCCTTGGTCGGCCGTCGCCTGCCGATCGTCGCCGACGAGCACGTCGACCCCGAGTTCGGCACCGGGGCGCTGAAGATCACGCCCGGCCACGATCCCAACGACTTCGAGATCGGCCGCAAGCACGGGCTCGAGGAGATCGTCGTGATCGGTCCCGACGGCCGGCTCACCGATGAGGGAGGGGAGCGGTTTGCCGGGATGACCGTCGCCGAGGCACAGCAGGCGGTTGTGGCGGCGCTGCGTGAGGAAGGCGTCCTCAGTGCCGAGGAGCCCTATAGCCACTCGGTCCCGTTCTCGCACCGCTCGGGAGAGCGGATCGAGCCACTGATCTCACTGCAGTGGTTCTGCCGCATGGACGAGCTGGCGGCGCCGGCGATCGCCGCGGTCGAAAGCGACCGGGTGCGGATCGCGCCGGCGCAGTGGAAGCGCGTCTACCTCGACTGGATGCGCGAAATCCGCCCCTGGTGCATCTCTCGCCAGCTCTGGTGGGGGCACCGGATCCCGGTCTGGTACTGCGATGCCTGCGAAGAAACCATCGTCGCCGAGCAGGCACCGGAGCGCTGCGGCGCCTGCGGCGGCGAGCTGCGCCAGGAGGAGGATGTGCTCGACACCTGGTTCAGCTCGGCGATCTGGCCGTTCGCGACGCTCGGCTGGCCCGACGACACAGCGGAGCTGCGGGCCTTCTATCCGACCAGCTTCCTCACCACGGCACGAGAGATCCTCTTCCTCTGGGTGGCGCGAATGATCATGACCGGACTCGAGTTCGCCGGCGACGTGCCCTTCGAAGACGTCTACGTGCACTCGGTGATCCAGGCCCGCGACGGGCGGCGGATGTCGAAGAGCCTCGGCACCGGGATCGATCCCCTCGACGAGATCGACGTCCACGGCGCCGATGCCCTGCGCTTCGGCCTCTTGGCGATGTCCTCGACCCAGGACGTGCGCTACTCCGACGCCAAGGTCCAGCAGGGTCGCGACCTGGCAAACAAGCTCTGGAATGCCGGGCGATTGATTCTGCTGAATTGTGAATTTCAGCAGAATCAATCGCTCACGAATGCCCCGCAGGGCCAAGTCCCTGCGGCGGTGGATGGCGGGACGGGCGTGTTTCGGGACGACCTTTCCCTCGATCGGGCCGAGGACCGCTGGATCCTCTCGCGGCTGGAGCGGACGATTGCCTCGGTCACCCAGAAGCTCGACGGCTACGACTTTGCCCATGCCGCCCAGGAGGCCTACGCCTTCTTCTGGTCGGAGCTCTGCGACTGGTACCTGGAGATCGTCAAGCCGCGCCTCTACGACGGTGAGGCGGAGGTCTCGGCAAATCTCCTCTGGGTTCTCGAGCGCACCCTCGCGCTTCTTCATCCGCTGATGCCCTTCGTCACCGAGGAGGTTTGGTCCTATCACCCCTCCAGCAAGGGGCATCTGGCGGTTCATCCCTTCCCGCGGACCGAGGAGGCGCTCTTCGATTCCGCTGCGGAAGCCGAGGTTGAGCGTGGGATCGAGCTGACCCGCCGCTTGCGCACCTGGCGGGAGATGGTCGAGGCGCCCGCCGCCAGCAGGCTCTCGGGGCGAGTCGAAGGGGAGCGGCCTCAGGAGTTCGTCGGTCGCCTCGCCCGTTTCGAGTTCACCGATGACGGCGGAGACCCAATCGCGGCCGTCGGTCCGGTCAAGGTGCTCGCCTCGGCCGAGATCGACGCGACCGCCGTCGCCGCCCGGCTCGAGAAGCGCCGTGAGGAGCTGCGCTCCGAGGTCGCCCGGGCCGAAGGCAAGCTGGCCAACGAGAAGTTCGTCGCCAGGGCCCCGGCCGAGCTGGTCGAGGAGGAGAGGGGCAAGCTGGAGCGCCACCGGGCTGAGCTCGAGGAGCTTGCCGAGGGTGGTCCCTCTGGCGAGTCAGGTGCCGCCCAATCGGTGCCTTGATTTGCCGGGCGGACCACTAAACCCGCAGGCCTATCTCGACTCGCTGCAGCCGGTCGGCTGGAAGCTCGGCCTGGAGAGGATGCACCGGCTCAGCACCGCGCTTGGGCTGCCCCAGCACCGCTTCGCCTCGATCCACGTCGTCGGCACCAACGGCAAGTCCTCGGTGACCCGGATGATCGCGGCGCTGCTCGAGGCACATGGGGTCAGCGCGGGCGCCTGCGTCTCGCCCCACCCGGTGAGCTGGTCCGAACGGATCTTGATCGGCGGCGAGGAGATCGGCGACGAGGGGTTCGCAAATGCGGTCGAACGCACGGCAGAGGCTGCCGAGACCGTCAACCGCAGCTTCGAGGAGGGCGAATCGGTGACCCAGTTCGAGGTTGCCACAGCCGCTGCCTTCGTCGCTCTGGCCGCCGCTCGCGTGCAGGTTGCGGTGGTCGAGGCCGGCCTTGGCGGCAGACTCGATGCGACCAACACGATTCCCTCCCGGGTCACCGTCCTCACCTCGATCGGCCTCGACCACACCGAGTGGCTGGGCGAGACCGAGCTGGAGATCGCCGCCGAGAAGTTGGCCGTGCTGCGCGACCACACGACCCTGGTCCTCGGCCGGGTCAGTCCCGAGGTCGCGGCTCTGGCCGCGCGCACGGCCGCCGAACGGGGCGCAGAGCTGATCGTCGGCCCCGCGGACCCGGGCGCGGATATCGAGTTGCGTGCTGTCGGTGCCTTCCAGCGCCGCAACTTCGCTCTCGCTAGCGCGGCTGCCGAGGCCTATCTCGGTGAACTCAGTCCCGCCCGGGTCGCGGCGGTCGGGGAAACCCTGGCTGTCCCCGGCCGACTCGAGCGCGTTGCCGGGGGCCCGCCGGTCTTCCTCGACGCGGCTCACAACCCCGATGGCGCTGCCGCGCTCGCCGAGGGCCTTGGTGAAGTTGCTGCCGGCCGGCCGGTTGTCGCCTGCCTCGCGGCCCTCGCCGACAAGGATGCAGCGTCGATGGTGCGTGCCCTGGCCCCGGCGCTGGAGCGCGCGGTTTGCACTGAGCTGCCGGCGGCGGCGCTGCAAGCCCGCGGCCTCCCAGGCACCGGCTCCCACAGCGCCGCGAAACTCGCCTTCGCCTGCGAAGAGGCCGGCCTTGCCGCTGAGCAGGAGCCCGACTTCGACGCCGCGGTGAGACGGGGCCGCCGGCTCGCCGCGGAGCTGCCGGAAGGCATCCTTCTCATCACCGGTTCTCACTACGTCCTGGCGCCCGCCCGGGGCGCCCTGCGCGTATGCGAGGATTCGGCCGGTGAGCGGATCTAAGAGCGCCGGTTCGGAACTGCTTTCGATGATGGCGCTGGTGGCCGGCGTCGTCGCCGCGGTGATCCTGGTCTTCTTCGGCCTCGGCTACCTCTTCGGCAGTCTTTTCCTCTAGCGCAGGACTCACCCATCCGACGTCGACCACGCTGGGATGGGGTCAATGTCGGATGCGAGGGTTCGTGAGGCCGGCGGCGAAGTAGACTGCCCGCCTCCCTTCAGGCGGAGTCCAGCCATGGCACTAGCGATCTTCGGCATCAGCAACGACGGCCTCAATCTGGCGGCCACCCTCTTCATCTTGATGATCGTTGTGGTTTGGCTCGCCCTGATCGTCTACACGTACTTCGACGCCAAGCGCCGCATCGCCGATCCCTTCCTCGTCGCTTGCGCGACGATCGGCTCCTTCTTCCCTTACATCGGCACGGCGGTCTACGCGATCGTCCGCCCCCCTGAGTTCCTCGAGGATGCCCACGAACGCGAGCTCGAGATCCGCGCGGCCGAGCTGAAGGTGCGCCAGCTGACCGAGGCCTCCTGCCCGAGCTGCGAATACCCGGTCGAGAGAAACTACCTGCGCTGTCCCAAATGCGAGCACCGTCTCAAGGACCCCTGTCCGAGCTGCGGCAAGCCGGTCGATCCACGCTGGGCGATCTGTCCCTACTGCGAAAACGAACTGGCGGGGCGGTCACGACAGGGCAAGCCGAAAGGCGAAGGGCGCCGGGAGCCACGGGCTGAGCGTGGGCGCCCGCGCGAAGAGCGGGAGCGGGCACCGCGCGAGCCGCGGCAGGCGGCCAAACGCCGCCCTGCGGCGCGCGCCAAGGAGGGGCCGGCCGTGGAAGAGCAAGAGACTTCACGCCCAGCCAGCCAAGAAGCACCGCCACGGGCCCCGGCTGATCAGGCGTCGAACCCCAAACGAACTCAAAGGAGCCCTGCACGTGAGCCGGACGCTGATCCTCGTAAAGCCTGACGCCTTCCAGCGCGCCCTGACCGGCGAGGTGATTGCCCGCTTCGAGCGCAAGGGGCTGCGGATCGCAGCGCTGAAGACGATGCGGGCTGATGAGCCGATCGCCAACAAGCACTACGAAGAGCACGCCGAGAAGCCCTTCTTCGGCGAGCTGGTCTCATTCATCACCGGCGGCACGCTGGTGGCGATGGTGCTCGAGGGCCACGAAGCGGTTGCGGCGGCGCGTCAGCTGATCGGGGCAACCAACCCGGTCGAGGCTGCGCCAGGGTCGATTCGCGGCGACTTTGCGCTCGAGGTGACCTACAACATGGTCCACGGCTCTGACTCGGATGAGTCTGCGGAACGTGAGATTGGGATCTGGTTTCCAGAGCTGAGTTGATCGCTAGGGCCGGCGGGTCCTGTCACGGTTTTGGAACCACCACCCGCTGCGGGGGCGGCCGCGCCGCCTGCTCGGGGTGGTCCCCCAAAACCGTGCCACCCCCCGGCAGACGCGTATGAGCTTGACGCTGGCATCCGGGTCGCCGCAGAGGGCCGAGATCCTTCGCAAGCTTGGGGTTGAGTTCGAGGTTGTCGTGTCTGGCGTGGAGGAGCTGACGGGTGGGGATCCGGAGCTTGAGGTGCTCGAGAACGCGAGGTTGAAGGCCCGGGCGGTAGCTCGCGTGGGTGGCGTGGATTCGGGGGGCCGAGAACGGACGCGAAGCGCCCGCCCGCAGGCCCCCCCGAAGTCACGACGGGACCCGCGCGCCTGGTCCTCGCGTGCGACACCGACGTCGTGCTCGATGGCAAGGCGCTTGGGAAGCCCGCCGATGCCGCTGAGGCTCGGAGCTATCTGGACCGGATGTCAGGGCGGGCCCATGAGGTGCTCAGCGGGCTGGTGGTCCTCGCCGACGGAGAGGAGCGCGGCGGGTTGGAGCGCACGACCGTCGTCTTCAAGGAGCTGAGCGAGGCTGAGAAGCAGCGTTACGTACGCTTTGGCGAGTGGCAGGGGCGCTCTGGCGGCTATGCCATCCAGACCCTTGGATCGACCTTGGTCGAGCGACTCGAGGGCAGCGTTTCCAACGTGGTCGGCTTGCCGGTCGGGCTGCTGTTCGAGCTTGCGCCGGAACTTTTCGACCAGCGTTGAGTCCCAATTGACGCCGTATTTGGCCTCTTTGGGATGATTCCGCGCAGGTTTCGCATCCCCGGCAAGTCAGCGAATTTCCAGGAGTCGGCAACTCACGCATGGGCGTATTCGGATATCTCAGAGGACTCGGCGGTCGCGACATGGCTGTCGACCTCGGTACGGCCAACACCCTCGTCTACGTGCGGGGACGCGGCATCGTTCTCTCCGAGCCCTCGGTCGTCGCGATCGACACTCAGACTGGCCAGGTTCACGCGGTAGGGGTGGAAGCAAAGCGGATGCTCGGCCGGACGCCGGGCAACATCACCGCCATCCGACCACTCAAGGATGGGGTGATCGCCGACTTCGACGTCACCGAGCAGATGCTGCGCCACTTCATCAAACAGGTGCACTCCAATCGCTTCGCCCACCCGCGCGTCGTCGTCTGCGTCCCCTCTGGAGTGACCGGCGTCGAGAAGCGCGCGGTCGAGGAGGCCTGCCTCTCGGCCGGTGCCCGACAGGCTTACCTGATCGAGGAGCCGATGGCGGCGGCGATCGGCGCCGGCCTCCCCGTCGCCGAGCCGACCGGCTCGATGGTCGTCGACGTTGGCGGCGGCACGACCGAGGTGGCGGTGATCTCGCTCGGTGGGATCGTCGTCTCGCAGTCGATCCGGGTTGGCGGCGACGAGCTCGACGAGGCGATCGTCAACCACTGCAAACACGTCTACAAGCTGGCGATCGGCACCCAGACCGCGGAGGAGGTCAAGCTCGAGGCCGGGTCGGCCTCGCCGCTGGCCGAGGAGGTGCGCTCGGAGATCCGCGGCCGCGACCTCGTCTCCGGCCTGCCGAAGACGATCACGCTTGGCTCCGAGGAGGTCCGCAAGGCCCTCGAGGAACCGGTCGGGCACATCGTCGAGGCGGTCAAGGACACGCTTGATCGCACGCCGCCGGAGCTGGCGGGTGACATCATGGATCGTGGTATCACCCTCGCTGGCGGCGGTGCGCTGCTGCAAGGGCTCGAACAGCGCCTCCGCGACGAGTGTCAGATGCCCTGCCAGCTGGCAGAGTCACCGCTGACCTGCGTGGCGGTGGGCTCGGGCATCTCACTGGAGGAGTTCGAGGCCATCCATCGTGCCAGCAAGCGGAACTCGGGAACTAGGCATTTTGCTTAGCTCTCCTTCATCTCAAGCCCCAAACTTAGGTCTTCACTGTGTATCGAAAGCAAGTACGCCGCCGTAGGGCGGTCCTCGCCCTGCTGATCGTCGGCTCCTTCGTGTTGCTGACGATCACCTATGGGCGCAGCTCCAACGGCCTGCAGCGGGGTGTCAGCACCATCTTCAGCCCGGTCCAGTCGGTCTCCGACCGCGCCCTCAAGCCTGCCCGCGACCTGGTCGACTGGTTCGACAAGACCTTCGACGCCCGCGGCGAAAACAGCCGCCTCAAGTCAGAGCTGGTCACCGCCCGGACCCAGGCCGTGGCCGGCCAGGAGGCGCTGAATGAAAACAAGCAGCTGCGCAAGCTGGTCGAACTCGACCATGACCCTGCGCTCGCCTCCTCCGCCTATGAGGAGGTGATCGGTCGCGTCACCGTGCGCTCGCCAACCGTCTGGCACTCGAGCGTGGGGATCGACGTCGGCAGCAGCGACGGCGTCCACGTCGACGACCCGGTGATCAGCGGCGACGGCGTGGTTGGCCGCATCGCCTCGGTCGAGGGAGGTTCTTCGCAAGTGATGCTGCTCACCGACCACGAAAGCGCGATCTCGGCCAAGGTGCTGCCTGCGGGCGTGCAGGGCGTGGTCAAGCCGGAAGTCGGCAATCCCGAAGACCTGATCCTCGACTTCATCGACTCGACCAAGCGGGTTCACGGCGGCCTCACCGTCGTCACCGCGGGCTGGTGCACCCAGGGTCTCTGCTCCCTATTTCCGCCGGGTCTACCTTTGGGGGAAGTGACCAAGGCCTCGATCATCGAACAGGAGGCAAAGGAACAGGTGCAGGTGCGGCCCTACGCCGACCTGCGCAACCTAGACCTCGTGCAGGTGCTGACGGGGGGGTCGCGCGGGTGATCCTGACCGGAAAGATCGTCGCCCGGATCGTGGCGATCTGCATGCTCGGGGTGCTGCTGCAGCTCTCCTTCTTCTCGCGGGTCGAACTCTTCCACGTCAGCCCCGACATCCTGCCCGCGCTGATCGTCTGTCTGGGGCTGCTGGGCGGCAGCATGACCGGTGCCGTCAGCGGCTTCTCGGTCGGCCTCTTCCTCGACTGCCTGCTGGTCGAGGCGCTTGGGATCAGCTCGCTGGTCCTGCTTGGCATCGGCTACCTCGCCGGCCTTTTCCGTGAGCGCTTTGAGATCCACAGCTCCCTGGTTCCGGCCCTGCTCTGCATGGGCCTGACCATGTTCGCCGAGCTCGGCTTCGGTCTGATCCAGCTGCTGTTCGGGCTCGACGCCCCGCTCAGCACCCTGATCGTCCGCGACCTGCTCTTGAAGAGCGTCTACGCCTTCTTCCTCGGCTGGCCGATGTACCTCCTCGTGCGGCGGGTGCTGCGCCCTGCGCTGGTCGAGGACCCGAAGGTCCAGCGGCGCCGCCAGCCGACGGTGCTGGGGGCGTAGGAGGGGCGATGTACCTTCGTTCCGACGAGCGCGGCCCCGCGATGACCAACCGGCTGGCCTTGCGGATAGCGCTGTTTGGCGGCGCGGCGGTCATCCTCTTCGCTGTCCTCTTCTTCCGCCTTTGGCTGCTGCAGGTGCTCGACGGCGAAAAGTACCTCGCCGAAGCGAAGAACAATCGCACCCATTCCTACCGGGTCAGCGCCCCGCGAGGTGAGATTCTCGACCGCAACGGCAAGGTCCTGGTCGCCAACCGCACCAGCCTGGCGCTGCAGGTCAACCCGCGCAAACTGCCGGAAGACCCGGCTCAGCGCCGCGCCGAGCTCTCCCGGCTGGCCGCTCTCACCCACAGCGGCCTGCGTCACGTGCGGCGGACGATGCACGAAGAGCTGAAGCTGGCGCCGGCGGCGCCGGTGACCCTGCGCCAGGACGTGGGCCACTACCTCGTCTACTACCTGCAGGAGAACCAGGACCGCTTCCCAGGGGTCGAGACACAACGGGTTTTTGTCCGCGACTATCCGGACGGGGCCCTGGGCGCTCATATTATCGGCAGCGTTGGCGAGATCGAAGAAGACCAGTTGAAGGAACCGCGCTATCGTGGCTTGCAGCCAGGGGACAGGATCGGTCAGAGCGGCGTCGAGGACACCTACGACCGCTTCCTGCGCGGGAAACCCGGCCTGACCAGGGTCCAGGTCGACGCCTTCGGTGAGCCGACGCCCAACGGGCATCTGCTCACCAAGCCCCCCTCGCCTGGCGACAGCCTCAAGCTCTCGATCGACGAAAAAGTGCAGGTGGCGGGCGAGGCGGCGCTGGCGGAACGCGGCCTGCCGGGCGGCTTCATCGCGATGGACGTGCACACGGGAGAAATCCTCGGCATGGGCTCCTTTCCGACCTTCGAACCCGCCCTTTTCACCCGGCCGCTGACCCAGAATCAGGTCGATGAGACCTATTTGAACCCCACCGCGCCGCTGCTCGATCGGGTGACTAACGGCCTCTATCCAACCGGCTCGACCTTCAAGCTCATAACCGCGATCGCGGCGCTCGAAAGCGGCAAACTGTCGCTGGGCGAAGTGATCGACGATCCCGGCCAGCTGGAAATCGGCGGCCAGATCTTCAAGAACGCGGGCGAAGCGGCCAACGGGGCGGTCAGCCTCGTCCAGGCGCTCGAAGTCTCCTCGGACGTGTTCTTCTACACGCTCGGAGACCGCATGTGGAACACCGGTGCGCTTCAGCACTGGGCGCGCGCGCTCGGCATCGGCCGGCCGACCGGCATCGACCTGCCGGTTGAAGACGAAACCTTGCTGCCCTCGCAGCACTGGCGCAACCAGCTCTACAAGGAAGGTGGCACCGACCGGCCCTGGTCGGCCGGTGACAACGTCCAGCTCGCCACCGGGCAGGGCGATCTGCAGACCAACCCGCTGCAGATGGCGGTCGCCTACGCGACGCTCGCCAACGGCGGCACCGTCGTCACCCCGCACGTCGGCAAGGAAATCGACGATCCCGTCGGCCGGGTGGTGAAGGAATTCGATCCCAAGCCGCGCCGGCACGTCCACATCGATCCCGAATACCGGGCCGCGATCTTGGAAGGGCTGCACGACGCCGCGCAGAACGGCGGCGGAACCTCATTCGATGTCTTTGGCGACTTTCCGATCCCGGTAGCCGGCAAGACCGGCACCGCCCAGCGCCCGCCCCACTTGGACCAGTCTTGGTACGGCGTCCTCGCTCCCTATCCGAATCCGCGTATCGTCACCTTCGTGACCATGGAGGAAGGAGGCTTCGGGGCTGAATCTGCAGCGCCCGCGGCGAAGAAGATTCTCGAAGCCTATTTCGCGGGGCGGCTCGCGAAAGAAGCCGGCTCGGCGGAAGGCGAAGGCTGATGTACGCGACCCGCGCGCGCCAAGGCCGGCCTGAGCCCTTCGCGGTCCATCCGGGCATCGCCGAGCGCCTCGGTCTGCCCTACATGGACGGCGCCCTGGCGCTCGCCGGCACCGCCCTGGCCGTCTTCAGCGTCTTCGTGCTGAGCCAGGCGACGCGGCAGGATGTGCCCGGCGACCCTTATTACTACGCCGACCGGCAGGGCATCTACGCCGCCCTCGGCATCGTCGGCATGTACCTCCTCACTCGCATCGACTACTCGCGCTTCCGCGAGTTGCGCGTCGGCATCTACACTTTCCTCTGCGCCAGCGTTTCGCTTGTCTTCGTCTTCGGGTTCGCGGCGCGCGGCTCACGACGCTCTTTTGAACTTCCCTTTTTCAGCTTCCAGCCATCTGAGCTCGGCAAGGTCTTGCTAGTGCTTGCACTTGCCGGATTCGTCATCGATGGCGCCAGGAGCGGGTCAGAGAGGCAGCGCACGGTGCGCTATCTCTGCCTCGGCCTGGCACCGGCTGCTCTCGTCTTCTTGCAGCCGGACCTCGGCACCGCGTTGGTGTTCGGGGCAATCACCCTCGCCGTGATGTACGTGGGGGGCGTCCGTTGGACGCACTTCGCGGTGATCGGCGCGGCCTTCGTCGCATTGACAGCAACGGTCCTCGTACTGGCGCCCGCAGTTGGGACGCCGATTCTCAAGGAATACCAAGTGCAGAGGCTGACATCCTTTGCACATCCGAGCGAGGAACCGAGCGACGCGGGCTACCAGCAAAACCAGGCCAAGATCGCGATCGGTTCCGGGGAGAAGACCGGCCGGGGCGATCGGGCCACCCAGACGCGGCTTGACTTCGTCCCTGAGCGGCACACCGACTTCATCTTTGCGGTGATCGGTGAGCGCTACGGATTCGCTGGAGCCGCCTTGGTCCTATCCCTATACGCCCTGCTGATCTGGCGGGCGCTGCGGATTGTGACGCTCTCGAAGAACTCCTACGGAACCCTGGTCGCCGGCGGTATCGCCGGCATGCTCCTTTTCCAGGTCTTCGTAAACGTGGGAATGAACCTGGGGATCATGCCGATCACCGG
>JAJKHV010000168.1 GCA_021154855.1 Solirubrobacterales bacterium | reverse complement strand
GACTCCCGCGATGCTCGCCGGAGCAAGGAGGGTCCAGCTCCAGCGGTTGAAGGCGCCGGGCACAAAGTTGTCCTCCACGACTTCCAGGAGGATTTCCTCAAGTTCGCCCTGGCGATGCGCGACGCCGGCCTGCCGGGCGGCCAGCCGTGACGCCCTAAGGCTCTTCAGCTTCGGCCAGGCGCGCGCGGCAGGCGACCGCCATGTCGCCGAGATCCGCCGCGCCGAGCGAAGGCCGAGGGCGATCGCCGCTGCGCTCGAGAATGTGGAGGGTCCGGGCGTAGGCCTTCCTTGCAGCTTGGCGCTCGCCGCCGAGGTCGAGGGCACGACCGAGCTGGAAGGCGGCCGGTGCGAAGGTCGGGTCGACGTACAGGGCGCGGCGAAGCGAGCCAACCGCGGCAGCCCGCTCGCCGGCCGCGAGCTCACCCAGGCCGCGGACGTAGTAGGCCTCGGCGTTGAGCGGGTTTGAGGCCAGGACCCGATTGGCCGACTCGATCGCCGCGGCATACTCGCCGCGGTTGCATGCGTCGAGCGCCTCCGACATCTCGTCCTCTTGGGGCCGGGGTGACGCGTCCGGGGTGCGGTCGTGCTCATGGGGCCGGGGTGGCGCCTCGGGGGTGCGCTCTTCTGCAGGCCTGCCGAGAGGCCTACGCAGGGCCCGCGAGCCACGCCCCCGGGGGCGCCGGAGCAGGGGCCGCGCCCCCTCGGCAACGGCTGGCGGGGCCTCATCGGCCGCGATGCCGGCGAGCCGCCACGCCGAGCTCGTCAGGCGATCGGACGCCCCGAGGATCAGCTGGCCGCCGGGCTGCAGCGAGGACTCGAGTGAGCCAACCACCGCCTCCACCGTCTCCGGGTCGAAATAGATCAGCACGTTCCGGCAGAGGACGAGGTCAAAGGGGACCTCGCCGGGAGGCGGCGCCGGGTCGGCGACGAGGTTGTGCCGCCGCAGGCGGACCAGCGAGCGGAGCGGCTCGCCGACAGTGCTCCGCACTCCGTCGCGGATCAGGAAACGCTCGAGTCGGTCCAAGCTCAGCTCGCGCGTCGAGCGCTCCGAGTAGACCGCCCGCTCGGCGCGCCCTAGCGCTCGCGCCGAGATGTCGGTGGCGAGGATCGAGACCGGCGGTCGGCCATGGCCGAAAGCCTCACTGGCAAGCATCGCCACCGAGTAAGCCTCCTCGCCCGAGGCGCAGGCCGAGACCCAGACGTTGACCCTGTCCTCTCCGCGGGCGTGGGCGATCACGAGGAGCTGGTGCCAGTCGACCGCCTCTAGCTCGCGCGGCTCGCGCATGAAAAAGGTCTCCTGAACCGCGACCTGATCGATCAGCTGGCCAAGCAGCAACGCTCGCCGAGCTGGATCGGCGATCGCTGCCAGGAACCCCTCGGCGTCCATCCCCGGTGAAACCCGCCCGAGCGCCGCGGCCAGCGCGCCTCGCTGTGACCCTTTGACCTGGATGCCACTCTCCCGCGCGAGCAGGTCGGCGACTCTCTCCAGCGGGTCGTTCGCATGCTCCAGCGGATCGTTCACGTGCTCCAGCGGGTCGTTCACGTGCCCCGCCGAGCCGGGCGCAGCGCCGAGAGGGCGGCGGCGATCTCCGGCGGGGAAGCAACGAGATCGGCGCCGTCCTCGGCAACCGCGCGCGACATTCCGTAGACAACCGATGAGGCCTCGTCCTGAGCGATCAGGACGCCGCCCGCGTCGCGAACCTCGGCGGCCCCGTCGGCCCCGTCCCTTCCCATACCGGTGAGAACGACGCCGACCGCCTCGCTTCCGCCGGCCTCGGCAAGGCTACCCAGCAGAACGTCGACCGACGGACGGTGGGCGCCCTCGGGCTCAGGCTCCAGCGCGAACCGCATCGATCCGGTGAGGAGGAGGTGAACGCCGTCGGGGGCAAACCAGACTCCAGGGGTCGCACGATCGCCTTCCGCGGCGATGCCGACCTCGATCGAGAGCTTGTGGTCGAGCCACCGCGCAAAGCCCTCGATAAATCCCGGAGCCATGTGCTGGACGACGAGAACGGGCACCGGGAAGTCCGCCGGAAGCCTCCCCAGGATCGTCTCCAGGGCCGGCGGTCCGCCCGTTGACGCACCGATACCGATAGCGAGGGCCGAGCGGGTTTCGATCCCGGCGGCCGCCGGGGACGGTGTCGCCCTGCGGCGGCGCGGGGCGATTGACGGCCGGGCGACCCGCATGCTCGACAACCGCCTCAGCCGACTGCGCATCGCCTGGGCCCAGACGTCGTCGGGTTTGTCGAGGCGAAGCATGTCCTTGGCGAGGACCTCGAGAGCTCCCGCCGCCAAAGCCTCCGCAGCCTGCTCCGATCCCCTGGCGACCTTGGCGCTGAGGATCACGATCGGCAACGGGGTCGACCCCATCAGGCTCTTCACGACCTGAAGCCCGTCCATTCCCGGAAGCTGCATGTCGAGCGTCAGCAGATCGGGCTCGAGACGCCCGGCGTCGGCAATTGCCTGCTCACCGGTGGGGGCGATGCCGACGACCTCGATCTCCTCATCCCGCTCGAGGAACCTGGAGAGGGCCGTCGCGTAGGCCCGCGAGTCCTCGCAGATCAGGACGCGGCGCGGGCTCGGGCCCGAAGTCACCTGCCGACCAGGCGCTCGATCGTTTCCAGCAGCGCCTCTTGGTCGAACTCGTTCTTGACGACGTAGGCATCGGCGCCCACCTCCGCGCCGCGCTTCCGGCTTGCCTCGTCGCTGAGGGTGGTGACGATCACCACCGGCAGCGAGGCGCGCTCCTCGTCGGCGCGGATCGCCTCCAGCAGCTCGAAGCCGTCCATCTCAGGCATCTGGACGTCGGTCAGCACCAGGTCGAGGTGGGGCATCTCCGCGATCCGGCGCAGCGCCTCACGCCCGTCACGGGCCACCTCAACCCGATAGCCGGCCACCTCGAGGATGCTGCGCTGCAGCTCCCGGGCCGAAAACTGGTCGTCGACGACCAATACCTGTGCGGCCGGCTGCTCACTGGTTTCCTCGGGTCGGTCCATGGCTGCTGCCTCCGCAGGGGCCTTCAGCAGGTGATTGGGGTCGAGCACGAGCGCGATTCGCCCGTCACCCAGGATCGCAGCACCCAGGTAACCGGGCAGGCCGGAGAGGACCGCGCCGAGGCTCTTGATCACCACCTCTTCCTCGCCGAGCAACTCATCGCAGGCGACCGCGAGGCGCCTGCCGAGCGATTCGACGACGATTGCCGGGGCTCGCTCCGGCAGCTTTGCGGCGCCGCCGACCAGCTCGCCAAGATGAGAGAGGGCGACGACCCGGCCCTCGATCTCGATCGAGGGCCGGTTGCCAAGCGAGGTCGTGTCGGTCACCGCGACCACTCGCCCGACACTGGTCATCGGCAAGGCAAAGGGCTGGCTGCCGCGCTCAAAGAGCAGCACCCGCATCAGCGCGAGGGTCAGCGGCAGCAGCAGCGTCACTTCCGTGCCCCGGCCAGGCTCGCTCTGCACTTCAAGCCCGCCGCCGAGGCTCTCGACGCTTCGCTTCACCGCATCGAGCCCAACGCCCCGGCCTGCCACCTCGGTCAGCTCCTCGGCGGTGGAGAACCCCGTCTCGGCGAGGAGGTCGACCAGCGAGCCGCCCTCCCCGACCCGGGCGAGGACCTCGGCGGAGACACCCCTGCCGTCATCGGCGACCTCTATCGCGACCATCCCACCACGCTGATGGGCGCGCAGGTCGACTCGGCCCGCAGGCGGCTTTCCCGTCGCCTCACGCTCGGCCGGGGGCTCGATTCCGTGCGCGACGCTATTGCGCAGCAGGTGGACGATGGTCTCGGAGATGCCATCGAGGATCGTCCTGTCGAGCTGGGTATCGGCGCCGGTGATGGTCAGCTCCGCCTGCTTGCCCTCCGCCGAGGCCAGGTCGCGGATCGCCCGTGGAAACGGGCTGGTGATCGTGCTCAAGGGCAGGGTCCGCATCTGGACCACGGATTCCTGCAGCTCGCCGAGCAACCGCTCGCCCGCGTCGAGCTCCTCGGAGACCTGCCGCCCGTCATGGACGGTCTCCCCGAGCGCGTGCTCCAAGCGGCGGTGGTAGAGGGCGGTCTCGCCGACAGCATCGAGCATGCGATCGACCTTCGCGGCGTCGACCCGGATCGTCGGAGCCCGTTCGGCAGTTGGTCGGGAGGGGCTTCCAGTCTCCTGCGCATCCTTGGTCGGCGAGCCCCCCTTCGTGGGAGCATCCGACCGACTGGCACCATCCTCGGCGGCAAGGCCGGCGAGTTCCTCGACCAAGGGCGCCGCAACTCCCTCCTCGCCGTTCACGGCACGCCCCAGGGCGTCGACCGCTCGCAGCAACGGATCGATCGTCTCACTTGGTACCGCGCCCGACTCCCGGGCCCGCTCCATGCGCTCCTCGATCGCGTTGGCCAAGGCCGCCGGCTCCTGCCAGCCGATCATTGCGGAGCTGCCCTTGACCGAATGCGCATCGCGCAGGATCGCGTCGACCTCCGCCGACCCGCCGGCACCGGACTCCAGCGCCAGCAGGTTCGACTCCATTCGCTGCAGGCAGTCCCCAGCCTCCTGACGGACGAGCGCGTGAATCTCCTCGTCGGAGGCGCTCAAGCCGACGCCCTCTGGGATCCGATCGGGAGCAGGACGGCGCCCAGGTCGAGGGCCCCGATCAGCTCACCATCGACGAGATGGGCGCCAAGCAGGTAATCCGACTCCACCTGCTCGGAGGCGGGGGGCAGTTCCACGACGTCGAGGACCTCGTCGACGATGAGGCCGGCGCGCAGCTCGGCGGATTCGGCGACGACGATGCGGCTCGGCTCGTCCCCGGCCAGGCCAAGCATCGAGGCCAGCGCGATCAGCGGAATCACCTGACCGCGAAGATTGCGCACGCCCGCTATCTGCGGCGGCGAGCCGGGAACCGGCGTGATCTCCCCCAGGTCGGCCACCTCGAGCACCTGCTCCACCGGCAGGGCGTAGTGCTCAGCCGCCACGCGGACGCGGACGTGGACCCCGCTCATCCCCGCCCGGCCCGCTCCGCGTCCATCTCTCCTGCCGGCAGCCCGCCCGAGGCGCCCTGGGCGGCGAGCCGGGTCAGGTCGTCGAGCCCACCCTCCAGCTCCGCGATCAGGCCGTTGACGGTTTCCGCCGCCGCCGCCCGCTGCGTTCCCTCCGCCGCCAGCTGCTCGGCAGCGGTGCGGATCTGGACCATCGCGGCGGAGACCTGTTGGGCGGCCTCCTTCTGCTGTTCGGTGGCGCGGATGCTCT
>JAJKHV010000167.1 GCA_021154855.1 Solirubrobacterales bacterium | reverse complement strand
GTGAGGCGGACCCGATGGGCGCTACTGGGCTCGAACCAGTGACCTCCAGCTTGTCGAGCTGGCGCTCTCCCAACTGAGCTAAGCGCCCGGGAGACCTGAATCTAGCAGCGGCGCGCGGGGCGGCGATGCCCGCGCGCCTCAAGCGCACCGCCGCACGTGCCGATGCATTGGGTGCAACTTTTCAACTAACGCGGTGTTTCTGTATGCAGCGACCGATTAAGGCTTGAGGACTGACGAGCCAGGGAAACAGACTCTCGCTGGTGGCACGTCCTTCGGAATCAAAGGGCCCCTCACGGGGCCCTTTTCCGTTCAGCTGAAAACCTGGATGACGACGGTTCGCTCACGTGGGCGATCGTCGAAGTCGAGCAGCACGATCTGCTGCCAGGTGCCAAGCGCCAGACGGCTGTCGATCACCGGCACCGACAGAGACGGACCGATCAGCGAGGCGCGCTGGTGCGCGTGGGAATTGCTGTCGTGGTTGAGCCGGTTGTGCTCATAGTCGCCTTGGCTCGGGATCAGCCGCTCGAGCATCGCCTCGAGATCGTGGACGCCTCCAGGCTCGTACTCCATCGTCGTGATCGCCGCGGTCGAGCCCCGCACAAACGCCATGGCTTGGCCCTCCACGACGCCGGACGCATCGACGAACCCCTGAACGGCCGCCGTGACGTCGATCGCGTCCCCGTCGCCGCGAGTCGAGAAGCGCAGCTGGCTGCTTTTGGTCTCCATACGGGCAAAGTACCCGGCGCTGGCCGAATGTTGGAAGACGGGGCGTGCAAAGCGCTCTGGCTTCAACGCGTTTCTCTAGCGTGGATGCGGTGAGCCAGCACAGACAGCCTCTCCTCGGGCTCCGATCGCCTCAGACGGTCGCGCCGCAGCAGGCCCCGGGGGACGAGGCCGTGGCCGCGGATAGGCGCTGGCACTTCCGCCTGCCGGCGCTTCGAGGCGGATCGGCGCTGGTACCCACACTCGATAGGGCCGCCCGCGAAGAGCGTGCCGATGAGCGGGAGCGAGAGAGGCGGCTCGCCGCCCTCGAAGCCGCCGAAGAGGATTTTTTCCAGACACCGGCAGGTAGGGCGCGCCTTGCCTACAAGCGAGGGCATCGCCTCTTTCAGTACGAGCTCGAGATCAACGAGCTGCCGCCAACGGTCGTGCCTGGCTTGGTCGGCTCGCCCGCCCTGGTGACCACCGATCCGGTCGACATCCTCAACTCGGTGACCGTCGAGGGCTGGAAGCTGGTCACCGGCAAGTTCATCCATTCCGATATGCGAGGGGGCGCCGTCGGCTGCTACCTCTTCAAGCGCTCACAAAAACGGCGCCTGGCGATGAACAACCCCTGGCAGGACGCCAGCACCCTCGGCTGAGCACCCTGTTCCCGGTCAGGAGTGGTCGTATGGCACGTGCCAGCGACGCGGCGTGAGCAGCGCATCGACCGGCTCCGGCCCCCATGTGCCAGGCTCGTAGCGTTGCAGCGGAGATGGATCCTGCACGACCGGATCGGCGATCTCCCAGAGGCGCTCGATCGCTTCAGATGTGGTGAAGAGCGTGCGGTCGCCGACCATCACGTCGTGGATCAGCCGCTCGTAGGCGTCGAGTGCCTGCTCGGGACCGCCAAAGCTGTCGGCATAGCTGAAGTGCATGTGTGCTTCACCCAGTCGCAGCGCCGGCCCCGGCACCTTGGCGAGAAAGGACGCTTCGATGCTGCCTGGGTCGCCCAGCTCGAAGGTCAGGTGGTCGTGTCCGAACGCCTCGGCGATCTGGCTGCAATCGAGGGGGAACATCCGGCGCGGCGGCTGGGAGAAGGCGACCGTGAGCACGTGATGGTCCTCGGCCATGCGCTTGCCCGAGCGCAGGTAGAAGGGAACGCCCTCCCACCGCCAGTTGTCGACGAAGGCGCGCAGGGCGACGAAGGTCTCGGTGTCTGAATCCGCCCCGACTCCCTCCTCATCGCGATAGCCGACGTACTGGCCGCGAACCACATCGCCGGAAGCGAGGGACTTCATCGAGTCGAACACCTTGCCCCGCTCCGTCATCAGCGACTTGGCGTCGAGCGAGGGCGGTGGCTCCATCGCGACGAAGCTGAGCACCTGAAACAGGTGGGTGACGATCATGTCGCGAAAGGCGCCCGTTTCCTCATAGAAGCTCCCTCGCATGCCGATCGAAAGCGTCTCCGGGACGTCGATCTGGATGTGATCGATGTGGTTGCGGTTCCAGACCGGCTCGAACATGCCGTTGGCGAAGCGCATCGCCAGTAGGTTCTGAACCGCCTCCCGGCCCAGGTAGTGGTCGATGCGAAACACCTGCTCCTCGTCGAAGACGGAATGGACGAGCGCATCGAGCTCCCGCGCGGAGGAAAGATCGCGGCCGAACGGCTTCTCCATGATCACCCGCGAGCCCTCGCCGAGACCCAGCTGGCCAAGACCCTCGATCACGCCCGCATACGCATTCGGCGGCAGCGAGAGGTAGTGCAGCAACTGCGCGCCATCGCCAAGCCCCTGCTTGGCCCGTGCCACGGCATTGCCGAGATCCTCAAAGCCGTCGCCGAGCGAGGCGGTGCGCAGGCTGGACAGAAAGCGATCCAAAGACTCTCCGATCTGCGGCCTTCGTCCCGAGCCGCAAACGGCGTCCCGTGCGAGGGCGGCGAACTCCTCTTCGCCGAGCCCTCCTCGCGAAGCGCCGATCAAGGCGAAGCGCTCCGGCATTAGCCCCGCCTCGAAGAGATGGAAGATGCCCGGCAGCAGCTTGCGCTTCGCCAGATCGCCGGTCGCCCCGAAGAGCACGATCACCTGGTCGCGAGGGACCGTGGCCGATGCCGCTGCACGCGGCGCCGCCTCTGCGACGTTGACCGCCATCGCCCCAGCCTTGCAGAACCGGCTCGTGGGCTCAGCCGCCTTCAGCCAGGCGGCGGATGAGAAAGCGGCGGTCGGCCTCGGAGTGAGCCAGCTCCAGCGCGCGTTCGTAAGCGGTGCGCGCCTCCGCGCTTCGCCCGAGGCGGCGCAGGAAGTCAGCCCGCGTCGAGTGGAGATAGGCATAGGACTTCAGGTCCAGCCCTTCGATCGCTTCCAGGCCGGCCTGCGGACCGTCGGTTTCCGCCAAGGCCACGGCCCGGTTCAGCTCGACGATCGGCGAATCGGTCAGTCGGGCCAGCTCGCCGTAGAGGGCGGCTATCTGCGCCCAGTCGCGTGGCTCATCGGTGTGCAGGGAGGCGATCGCCGCTTGCACGACGTAGGGACCACGGCCGCGCAGGGCGAGGGCATGGTCCAGTGCCGCACGTCCCGCTGAGACCTGGGCCGCATTCCACAGCGAGCGATCCTGCTCAGCAAGCAGCACCAGCTCGCCGTTGAGAAAGCGCGCCTCGCGGCGAGCCTCGAGCAGCAACATCATCGCCAGCAAACCATGCACCTCCGGCTCATCGGGCATCAGCTCGGTCAGCGCGCGGCCGAGCCGGATCGCCTCGGCGGCAAGATCGCCATTTCCGCCATAGCCCTCGTTGAAGATCAGGTAGACGACAGCAAGGACGGCGACGATGCGATCGGGCAGCAGGCGATCGGGAGGGACCCGAAACGGGATCCCGGCGGCCCTGATCTTCTTCTTGGCGCGGACGAGCCGCTTAGCCATCGTCTCCGGCGGGACGACGAAGGCTCGTGCGATTTGCTCCGTACCGAGGCCGCCCAGTGTGCGCAACGTCAGCGCCACCTGCGCCTCGATCGAAAGCGCCGGATGGCAGCAGGTGAAGATCAGCTCCAGGCGCTCGTCGGGAAAAGCCGTCTCTTCGAGCTCGTCCTCCATGACCCGCGGCACCTCCAACAGCTTCGTCTTGTCGGCGAGAGTCCGCTCGCGGCGGATCCGGTCGATCGCTCGGTTGCGGCCGGTCGCGATCAGCCAGGACGCCGGGTTCGCCGGCGCGCCCTCGCGGGGCCAGCGCTCAGCCGCCGTGGCGAAAGCCTCCTGGGCGGCCTCCTCGGCAAGGTCGAAGTCGCCGAGGAGGCCGATCAGAGTGGCGAGGACACGGCCCCACTGCTCGCGAAAGACCTGCTCTGTCAGCTCTCCACCACCGGGCGAACCTCGATCGCCCCGCCCATGCTCGCGGCCGGGACCTTCGCGGCCAGCTCAATCGCGGCGTCGAGGTCGTCCGCCTCGAGGAAGAGGTAGCCGCCGAGCGCCTCCTTCGTCTCCACGAACGGCCCGTCCGTGGTCAGCGTCTGGCCATCCTTGACCCGCACCGTAGTCGCGGTCTCGGGCGGCTGCATCCGGACTCCGGACTCGACTCCGGGCGTTTCGTTGATCTCTTGATAGGCGCCGTAGACCGCCGCTTGCTCCTCCTCGGAAAGGCCGTCCCACGCCTCCGTCCCGGGCAGCGGGGTGGTTCCCTGGTGAATGAGCAGCATGTACTTCATCGTTCCTCCTTTGGAGATTGCGTTTACTCCTAGACGAACGGGAAGCCCTGCAATGGACACCATGGTGAAGATATCTCGCGTCCAACGGCGGGGCCCGTCGAATCGCGGACCCCGGCGCACGTTCCCACGCTGTTGAGGAGCAAGGCGCCCACCGGAATCGAACCGGTGTAAACGGCTTTGCAGGCCGCTGCGTAGCCACTCCGCCAGGGCGCCAAGGTGGCTTATAGAGCCAAATTCAGGCGGTTTCCTCAACTGCTCTTTGGGACTTACTGCCAATTCCCTGCCAAAACTCCCAGGTCGGTCGTCGGCAGGGACGCCCAGACGAGGTCCGCTTGAACCCTCAAGATAGACGGCTTCGAGGTTAGGGGGCCGTTTCATCGGCTTGCATAGCGGCTTCTGGGTGAAATGCACTTCGTGCCTGAAGTCGGCTTCGCCGATACCGAGGCCGCCTGCTTCAGCACGCAAACATCTGCGCACTGCGATCATCGCCCGCGGGCTCGGAGGGTCGGTTCACCGGCTTTGCGTAGCGCTTCGGCGACGAGGCGTGCATGGAGCCCGACGCGCGTCTCTCCCTGGCCGAGGGGGGTCGACACCCATGGACGCAAACATCTGCGCACTTGGCCATCAGCCCGCCGATTTCGAGTTGCTCCATCGGCCGCCTAGCAGTTAGGCGCTTGCGGTCTGATCGCTTCCGATTCCGGTTGTCGCTATCAAAATGCTTTCAGTCGTCATAGGTTCTGAGCGATGCCCAAGCGAAAGCGCACACAGAGGGTTGAGGAAGAGTCGCGCCGCGCCTTCGCCGGCGCGCTCAATGAGCGCTTCCTGTTTCGGGACGACGTCCCAGACTTCGGCATCGACGGCAGCGTCGAGGAATTCGACCACGACGACAACGCAACCGGACTGCGCTACTACGCGCAGCTGAAGGCGACCGATATCGAGGAGACCGAGAGCGCCCTAAAGCGCTCGATCCCAATCGAGCACGCCAACCTCTACAACTCGCTGCCGCTGCCGCTGCTCATGGTCCGCTACCTGGCCGCCACGGATGAGCTGTATGGGCGCTGGTGGCACAACCCGCTCCCCGGCAAACGCCCGCCGAAGGCAAACGCCGCCTCGCTCACTTTCCACTGGTGTGAGACAGACCGCTTCGAGGCGGGTGACTCTGATCGCTTCGCCGAGGAGGCCCGCGGCTTCCTCGAGCTACGCTCAGCCTCCCCTCCCCTGCCCTTCTTCCTTGAGGCAGCTGTTGAGGGCACGCCGTTCGGGCTAAACGGCGCCGAGATCGAGCTGGCGTTGAAGGTGCAGGCCAAGAAACGCCCGGATGTGGTTGAGCTGCGCCAAGAGAAGGCGAACGGACGGATCCTGGTCGACGGCAAGCTGGCGGCGATTGAGCTCTCCGGGACGCAGGCGGCAAGCTACGAACTGGGGGAGGCCTACGACCCGGGCGCAGAGGGCGAGCAGCTCGCCGTCGATCTGATGGCTTTGACCGCCGCCGCCTTTGCCCGCTGGGGTCAAAGCGAGCT
>JAJKHV010000166.1 GCA_021154855.1 Solirubrobacterales bacterium | reverse complement strand
GCACCTCTCATCCCACCAGCAGCGCACCTGGCTGCGCGAGATGGTCGAGACCGGCGCCCACCGCCAACCGCTCGCCGAGGACAAGAAACGCCGTCTTTTGATGCGGCTGATCGACGTCTTCCAGTTCGAGCGCTTCATCGAGAAGGCCTACCTGGGCCAGAAGATCTTCACGATCGAGGGGCTCTACGCGGTCGTCCCGATGCTCGACGAGCTCGTCACTCTCGCCGGCCGCGGCGGCGCCGAGGAGGTCGTCTTCGGGATGGCCCACCGCGGACGGCTCAGCGTCCTCGCCCATAACCTCGGCCGCTCAGTCGAGTCGATCCTGGCTGAGTTCGAGGGCTCCAAGCAGATCGACGCGGTGAAGGCCGTGGCGGGAATCCCGCACGGCGGCACCGGCGACGTCAAGTACCACTACGGCCACCAGGGAATCTACGCGACGCACGACGGCGAGAAAATCGCCGTCCGCCTCTACCCCAACCCGAGCCACCTCGAGTTCGTCAACCCGGTGGTCGAGGGCGCCACCCGCTTCATCCAGTCCGACATCGAGGGCCCGAAGATCCGGCACAAACCGAAGTGCGCGGTTCCGGTCCTGCTGCACGGCGATGCCGCCTTCCCCGGCCAGGGAGTGGTTGCCGAGACGCTCAACCTGCAGTCGCTGAAGGGGTACGCCACCGGCGGCACGATCCACGTGATCCAGAACAACCAGGTCGGCTTCACCACCGACCCCGAAGAGGCCCGCTCGACTCCCTATGCCGCCGACATGGCAAAGGGATTCAACGTGCCGATCGTCCACGTCAATGCCGACGACGTCGAGGCCTGCTCCGCCGCCGTGCGGCTGGCAATGGCCTACCGTGAGCGCTGGGGCCGCGACATCGTCATCGACGTGATCGGCTACCGGCGCTACGGCCATAACGAGACCGACGAGCCCGCCTACACCCAGCCTCAGATCGCCGCCAAGATCAAGGCCCACCCGCCGGTCTCAGAGATCTACGCGGAGAAGCTGGTCGAGGAGGGCACGATCGGCCGCGAGGACGTCGAGGCCGCCGCCAAGCAGCGCCACGACGAGATGTCGGCCTCGCTGAAGGACCTCCGCCACAAGATGGAGCTGGGCGATTACGAGGACCCGACGGTGACGACGACCAGCACCGGGGAGCTCGATCGCAGTGCCAGTCCGCCGGTTGACACAGCGGTGCCGATCGAGAGGCTGCGCGAGCTGAACCAGGCGCTGATCGAGGTCCCGGAGAGCTTCACGATCCATCGCAAGCTGCGCAAACCGCTCTCGAAGCGAATCGACACGCTGGAGAACGGCGGGATCGAATTCGGCCACGCCGAGGCCCTCGCCTTTGCCTCGCTGCTGACCGAGGGAGTCCACATTCGCCTCACCGGCCAGGACACCGAGCGTGGCACCTTCTCGCACCGCCACCTCGTCCTCCACGACGAGAACACCGGCCTCGAGTACTGCCCGATGCAAAACCTCGACGACGCCAGCGCCCCCTTCGAGCTCTACAACAGTCCCCTTTCGGAGATCGCCTGCCTCGGCTATGAGTACGGCTACTCGGCCGCGACGCCCGACGCGCTGGTCCTCTGGGAGGCCCAATACGGCGACTTTGCCAATGCCGGCCAGGTGATCATCGACAGCTTCATCGTTTCCGGTGAGGCCAAGTGGGGCCAGACCAGCCGGCTTACGCTGCTGCTCCCGCACGGCTACGAGGGGTCGGGCCCAGAGCACTCCAGCGCCCGCATCGAGCGCTTCCTCGCCCTCGCCGCCGAGGGCAACATTCGGATCGCCTACCCCACCACGGCGGCCCAGTACTTCCACTTGCTGCGCCGCCAAGCGCTGATCCAAAAGCCCCGCCCGCTGATCGTCTTCACCCCCAAGGGGCTGCTGCGCCTCGACCGTGCCGCCGCCACGCCGCGGCAGCTGACCGAGGAACACTTCCACTTCATCCTCGACGACCCGAGCGCGATCTCGCGGCGCGAGAAGGTCGAGCGCCTCGTCCTCTGCACCGGCAAGGTCTACTTCGACATGGACGGCAGCGAGCGACGGGAGACGGCAGAGAACGTCGCGATCGCCCGGGTCGAGCTGCTCTACCCATTCGCCAGGCAGCAGCTGACCGAGCTGATCGCCTCCTACCCGAACCTCAGGGAAATCACCTGGGTCCAGGAGGAGCCGCGCAATATGGGCCCCTGGAAGGTGATGTCCCGCCGCCTTCCCGACGTTCTCCCCGAGGGAGTAGAGCTCGGCTACATCGGCCGCCCAACCCGCGCGAGCCCCGGCGAGGGTTACTCGGTGTCTCATGCACGTGAGCAGGAACGGATTGTGCTCACGGCTCTCACGCCGGGCGCCTAGGCGCGGCGGGTCCTGTCCCCGAATGGGGCCCACCACCCTTCCGGTCGCTAAAGCGTCCTCAGGGTGGTCCCCCCATTCGGTGCCACTCGCCGCGAGCAACGTGCCCGGCTGAGCCGCGCGCTCCGATTGGATAGAAGCTCCGGTTTAGGGACACCAGCGCGTAAAGCTTTGCCGC
Source organism: Solirubrobacterales bacterium (assembly GCA_021154855.1). GTDB lineage: Bacteria > Actinomycetota > Thermoleophilia > Solirubrobacterales > 70-9 > VRUE01. Next base: position 6,013 of record JAJKHV010000166.1, on the reverse strand, counting down.
ATGGCGATCGTGAGGCCCGGGAGTGTCGGCCTCGCCTTCAAGCTTTGGTGCTCAGCCAGAGTGGTCTGTCGCGGGGGGTTGGCATGGATTTGGGGGACCACCCCCGAGGAGGCGGCGCAGCGCCCCCGCAGCGGGGTGGTGGTTCCAAATCCATGACAGGACCCGCCGCGCCTGAAGCTTCCGGCTGGCTATCGTGAGTTTATGAGTGCGCTTCCCAATCCGACCCCCGGGCCGATGTTTGCTTGGGTCAAGTGGCTTTCGTGGGTGGAGCTGGGGATTTTCAGCCTGCTGATCTTGTTTTGGCTGATCCCTGGGTTCGACACTGAGACGATGCTGTTCGGTTGGGCGCACGGGTTGGGTTTTGTTGTGCTGTGCATCGTTATCTGGGTCGCCTGCGGCAAGCGGCAAGCGCCCTACACCCTGCTCGCCGCGACGCTCACACCGGTGGGGCCCGTCGGCAGCGTGATTGGAATTGAGCTGATTGAACGAAAGGGCTGGGGCATTGCGGATTCTCCGCAAAGAGTTGCGGAATCCCCGTAGATCCGCTCAGCCCGGCTTGACCCAAAGGGATTGACGCGGTATAGCTAGAGGCTGACTGTTCCTCTGAGCAGTCCCGTTTAGGGGAACGGCCGCGTCGGCATCCCTCCCTGGCTACCGACGCGCAGGTGCAGTGAGGGTCGCGCGGACCCCCCTGCCTCCCGCGACCCTCGCTGTACCGCTCTTTGCGGTCTAGTTTCTGAGCTTGCGAAGGACGGTCTGCAGGATGCCGCCGTTGCGGAAATACGAGACCTCATTCGGAGTGTCGAGGCGGACGGTTGCCTCGAACTCGACGTCCCCTGCGGAAACCGTGACCTTCTTGGCATTTCCGTCTTCGAGGTCGCCGACGTCGAATGTCTCCTCGCCGCTCAGGCCGAGTGACTCGACGTTCTCGCCAGGGGGGAACTGGAGGGGCAGCACGCCCATCCCGATCAGGTTGGATCGGTGGATCCGCTCGAAGCTCTCGGCGATCACCGCCCGGACGCCAAGCAGCTTGGTCCCCTTCGCCGCCCAGTCGCGCGAGGAGCCGGAGCCGTACTCCTTGCCCGCCAGCACCACCAGCGGTACGCCCTCGTCGGCATAGGCCATCGCCGCCCCGAAGATCGTCGTTTCCTCCCCATCGGGGAAGTGACGGGTGAACCCACCGGCCCGCTCGACCAGCAGGTTGCGCAGTCGGATGTTGGCGAAGGTGCCGCGGATCATCACCTCGTGGTTGCCGCGCCGTGAGCCATAGGAGTTGAAGTCACGCACCTCGACGCCCTGCTCGATCAGCCAACCACCGGCGGGACTTTCTCTCTTGATTGCCCCGGCGGGCGAAATGTGATCGGTCGTGATCGAGTCGCCGAGCAGCGCCAGCACCCGGGCCCCCTTTATCGGCTCGACCCCTGGCGCCTCCACCGGCATGCCCTCGAAGAAGGATGGGCGGCGCACGTAGGTCGAGTCGGGCCAGGTGTAGCGATCTCCTTCGGGAATCTCGACCGCATTCCAGGTCTCATCGCCGGCGAAGACCTCGCCGTAGTTGCGGGTGAACATCTCCGAGGCGATCGAGCGGCCGACCAGCTCCTTGATCTCGATTGCGTCGGGCCAGATCTCCCGCAGGTAGACCGGCTCGCCGTCCGAGCCCTCCCCGAGCGGCTCGCTGGTCAGGTCGAGGTCCATCCGACCGGCCAGCGCGTAGGCGACGACCAGCGGCGGACTCGCCAGGTAATTGGCCTTGACGTCCTGGTTGATCCGGCCCTCGAAGTTGCGGTTGCCCGAGAGCACCGCGCACACCGCGAGGTCCTTCTCCTCGACCGCCGCAGAGATCTCCTCCGGCAACGGCCCCGAGTTGCCGATGCAGGTGGTGCAGCCGTAGCCGACCAAGTTGAACTGGAGCTGATCGAGGTACTTGGTCAGCCCTGCCTTGTCGAGGTAATCGGTGACGACGGTCGAGCCCGGCGCCAGCGAGGTCTTCACCCAGGGCTTGCGGGTAAGGCCCCGCTCGACGGCGTTGCGGGCGAGCAGGCCGGCGCCGACCATCACGCTCGGGTTGGAGGTGTTGGTGCAGCTGGTGATTGCCGCGATCACGACCCGCCCGTGGTCGAGCTCGACCACGGTGCCGTCCTCGAGCGTGACGTCAACGGCGTCGCGGCTGGCATGCTCGGCGAGCGCGGTCGGGGCGCCGCTCAGGGCCCGGCGGGGCTTGCCGCGCTCGTCGTCGTGATCCTCGGCCGGCGGATCGGAGGCCGGGAAGGACTCTTCGATCGCCTCATCGCGGCCGTTGCCCATCTCCGACGCCGCCTCGGGATCGAAGTCCTGCATCGCCTCGAGGAAGGCCTGCTTGGCCTCTGCCAGCGGCACCCGGTCCTGCGGCCGCTTTGGCCCGGCGATGCTGGGCACGACGTCGCTGAGGTCGAGGTCGAGCAGGTCGGAGAAAACGGGATCGGGAGTGCTCTCGTCGTGGAACATTCCCTGCTCGCGCGCGTAGGCGTCGACCAGCTCGATCGTCTCGGTGGGACGACCGGTCAGCTCCAGATAGCGCAGCGTCTCGGCGTCGACCGGGAAGATCGCGCAGGTCGAGCCGAACTCCGGCGACATGTTGCCGATCGTCGCCCGGTCGGCGAGGCCCAGCGTCGGCAGCCCTGGCCCGAAGAACTCGACGAACTTGGAGACGACGCCGCGCTCGCGCAGCATCTCGGTCACGGTGAGGACCAGGTCCGTGGCCGTGGCGCCCTCGGGCAGCTCACCGCTGAGCTTGAAGCCGACCACCTGCGGCAGCAGCATCGAGATCGGCTGCCCGAGCATCGCCGCCTCCGCCTCGATCCCGCCGACGCCCCAGCCGAGCACGCCGAGGCCGTTGACCATCGTCGTGTGGGAATCGGTGCCTACGAGGGTGTCGGGGTAGGCCTGCAGGGCGCCGTCGTGCTCGCGGCTGTAGACGACCTGGGCGATGTGCTCGAGGTTGACCTGGTGGCAGATCCCCGTCGCCGGCGGCACCACGTTGAAGTTGTCGAAGGCCTCCTTGCCCCACTTGAGGAAGGAGTAACGCTCGCGATTGCGTTCGAACTCCCGCTCCGCGTTTACTGCGAAGGCACGGGCGTTGCCGAAGGCGTCGACCTGGACCGAGTGGTCGATCACGAGGTCGACGTCGACCAGCGGGTTGATCGTCTCCGGGTTGCCACCGATCTCGGCCATCGCATCGCGCATCGCCGCCAGATCGACCACGGCCGGCACCCCGGTGAAGTCCTGCATCAACACCCGCGCCGGCTGAAAGGGGATCTCGACGCTGGGCTCGGCCGCCGCATCCCAACTGGCGATTGCCTCGACCGCGTCGGAGCTGACCGCAACGCCGTCCTCCAAGCGCAAGACGTTCTCGAGCAGCACCTTGACCGAGTACGGCAGGCGCGCTACGTCGAACCGCTCCTGCAGCGCATCGAGGCGGAAAACCTCGTAAGAGCGCCCCCCAACCTCGAGGGTTGAACAGGCATCGAAGGAGTTGCTGCTGCTCATTCACCCAATCCTAGGGGTGCAACGCTTTGTCCACCCACCAGGGGGACAAAGCGTTGCAGCTAACCAATGCCGGACGAGGCGCAACGTGCTTTCCCCCTGGCAGGGGGACAAAGCGTTGCACCGCTGCTAGTGCTTGTCGATCTGCCCTTCGGCTACTGCCGCGGCGGCCTTTTGGCCGGCGTCGCCGCCGGCGATCTTTGTCGAAAGCCCCGGGGTCGCGAGGGCGAAGTGGGCGAGGAATCGCTGCTGGACCGGTGCGACGGAGATCTCGACCTTGTTCTGCTCGATCGCCTTCACCACCGCATCGGCCACCTGCTTTGGCGAGCCCGTACCGAGCCCGGGTATCGGATCGGCGCCGGAATCCGCGTACATGCCCGCTTCGCGGATCGTTCCCGGGGAGACGATCGAGACGCCGATCCCGAGTGGGTCGAGGTCCGTCCGCAGACCGAGGGCGAAGCCGCGGAGGCCGAACTTCGTCGCGTTGTAAACAGAGGAGAGCGGTGTTGCCGACTTTCCCGAGAGCGAGGCAATGAAGACCATGTGGCCGGAGCCTTTCTCCAGCATCGCCGGCTCGACCGCACGGGCGAGCAGCATTGGCGCCTCGAGGTTGACCCGCAGGGTTCCGGTCAGCCGCTCGCTGCTGTAGTCGGGGAGACGCCCTGTACCGGGCAGCCCGGCGTTGGCGATGAGGACGTCGACGTCGCCCGCTTCAGCTGCCAGCTTCTCCGCCGCCCCCGCCTCGGCCAGGTCAGAGGGAACCACCCGGTGGCCGTCGCCGGACAATTCCGCCGCCAGCGCTTCCAGCGCCTCGGCCTTGCGGCCGCTGAGGATCAGAGTCGTGCCGCGCGCGGCGAGCGCCTTGGCCGTCGCCCGTCCGAGGCCGCCGGTGGCCCCGGTCAGAAGCGCCGTCTTGCCCGCAAGTTCCATCGCAGCGCGCAAGCTAGCAGCGTTTGCGTCGAAAGGAGCAGAGCAAGCAAAAGTGCGGAAGGCCACAAAATGTTTGTTTTTCATGAGCAAGCGGCCGGCGGATCGTCTACACTGCCGCCGTTCCGAATAACCGAAACGCCGAGTCCCGTGCGCTGCAGGCGCTACGGGAGCGGGGGAACCACGTTTTCGGGGCTAACTCGCCTGACACAGGCGGGGGCGCAGGCTCCTATAGCGCCAGCCCGACAGCTAACCCCGTAGGCCGACGAAGGAGATCGGTTTGCGCAAGAACAGCGATAAGTTCAAGCTAGGTATAGCCACAGCCGGGGTGTTCGTCACTCTCGCACTTACCCCGGGTGCAGCCTCCGCAAACTGCGGTGGCGGCGGGGTTTCGCCCGCCGAAACTGATGTATGCACTCCGACCGCGAAGGCGCGGCTGCTCCCCAATGGAATGTTGATTCCGCCAAAGTCAGCGCCGCTGCAGGTTCAATCGGTAATCGCGGCGGCCAACAAGATCCGCACCAAGCCCTATGTATGGGGCGGTGGCCACGCCCGCTGGTGGGACCGCGGCTATGACTGCTCCGGTTCGGTCAGCTACGCGCTGCACGGCGGTGAATTCCTCACAAGCCCACTGCCATCCGGTCCGATGGAGAAGTGGGGTTTGGCCGGCACGGGGCGCTGGATCACCGTCTATGCCAATGCAGGCCATGCCTACGCAGTCATCGCCGGCGTACGCTGGGACACGTCTGGCGACGCCAGCGGCACCGGTCCCCGCTGGCATACGGACCTGCGCGACAACGTCGGTTACGTCGCCCGCCACCCCGAAGGTTTCTAACCCACGCCTAGGCCGTACTCCACCCCGGCCAACCGGCCGGGGTGAGTTTGGCCTTTACATCCTCAACCACTCGGATAACGTCAAGGCGTAGCTGCTACGCCTGACATCCGTTTGGCTGGCCTCTCCAAGCACTACGGCGAGGTGGTTGCGGTTGGGGGAATCGACCTCGAGGTAGAGCCCGGAGAGTTCTTCACCATGCTCGGGCCCTCGGGCTCCGGCAAGACGACAACCCTGCGGATGATCGCCGGGTTTGAGGAGCCAAGCGGCGGCACGATCGAGCTGGCCGGCCGAGATGTCAGCGGCGTGCCGCCATACGACCGCGCCGTCAACACCGTCTTCCAGGACTACGCCCTCTTTCCCCATATGAGCGTCGGCGACAACGTTGCCTACGGCCTGCGCATCGCCGGTGTCGAGAAGGCCGAACGAGCACGCCGCCGCGACGAGGCGCTGGAGATGGTCCGCCTACCCGGCTACGGCGACCGCAGGCCGGGCGAGCTCTCGGGCGGACAGCGCCAGCGCGTCGCCCTGGCGCGTGCGATCGTCAACCGGCCCAAGGTGTTGCTGCTCGACGAGCCGCTCGGCGCCCTCGACCTGAAGCTGCGCGAGCAGATGCAGGTGGAGTTGAAGGCGATCCAGGGCGAGGTCGGCATCACCTTCGTCTACGTCACCCACGACCAGGACGAGGCGCTGACGATGAGCGACCGGATCGCGGTCTTCAACGCTGGAGGG
>JAJKHV010000165.1 GCA_021154855.1 Solirubrobacterales bacterium | reverse complement strand
CTTGGCGCGGATTCCCTCCTGCTCGAAGACGCGACGGATGAATGTCGGCTCACCGGTCGAGTCGATGTAGTGGGCGCCGGCGCCGATTGCCGTGTCCAGCGCCACCCCACCCCAGCGCGCAAAGGGGCCGACAGTGCTGACCAGCACGTCACCGGGCCCGACCAGCTCGGCGAGGCCGGCCGGCCGGGAGACGTCGGCGACCGCTGACTCGAGGCCGCCGAGCTCCTCGGCCAGCGCCTCGACACGCCCACGGTCACGAGCGACCAGCAGCGGCCGCTGCCCGCGCTCCACCAGCTGCTCGGAAACCAGCCTTCCGGTGTAGCCGGTGGCGCCGAAGACGATGATGCGGCCCGCCATCGCCGCAGCCTAGCTCCCGACCCAGAAGTCGATCAGGCCGCCCGACCGGCACGCTCTCTAGGCGTCCGGCGGAATCGGCTCGTCCGCCTCGCCGAACTCAGCCTCCTGCGGCTCCTCGGGAGGCGGCGCGACACTGCCCGGGAAGCGGTGCTGGTCACCGTGGCTGGCGATGTCTTCGAGCTGCTTCTCGGCGAGCTCGAAGCCCTCGGCCTCTCCCTCGCCCCCCTCGATCAGCGGCCTCTGCGCCGGATCGTCGCTGTCGACCGGTACCTCGCCGCCGATTTTGGCTGCCTCGGCGGCCGCGGCTTCGGCCTCTTCCTCGACGAGTCGGTCCTCCTCGCGCCCTGGCTCTTGCTCGCTCATCTCGCTCCCTCCCTGTCGGTCATGGCGGTTTGGTTTACCTCGCTACCCATCTCGCCGGCCAGTGAATCGGGCCGCCGTGGGTTTGCCCGACTGGCAACCGGGTAACGACGCGGAATGCGCAGCCCGGACACCAGAACCCACCCCCAGCCGGGAGAGATCTGGCTCAGCCGTCCGCCCTATCTTCTCCTCGCCCACATCCTCGAGATCGACGATCGCCAGGATCCTGCCGTGGTCAGCTACGTGCTGCACGACGAGGACGGCTTCGTGCTCGAGCAGGTCAGCCGCGCCAGCCTGGATCGCGGCTGGTGGCACTCGTTCCAGCCGATGGCCCGCCACTACGGGTAGCTCTCTCGAGCAGCTCCACTCGTCGGCTTAGATACGCTCGCCACCGCCAGCCTGCAGAGGCTGAGCCGCATGCGTCCGGCGGAGCGGACGCCAACGAGATCGAGGAGCCGATGACCAAGCAGCCCAGCGCCGATGAGGCGGCAATGCTCTACGGCAACCGCTTCCTCACCGAGGACGCGCCCGACCGCGACTTTCCCGCAACCGGCATGTCGGCCCTCGACGCGATGCGCCTGGTCGACGAGGAACTGGCGGTCGAGGGCGACCCCAACCGCAACCTGGCGACCTTCGTCACCACCTGGATGGAGCCCGAGGCGCAGCGGCTGATCTCAGAGAACCTCTACCGCAACTTCATCGACCACGCCGAGTATCCGATCTCGGCCGAGATCGAGCAGCGCTGCATCCGCATGCTCGCCGACCTCTTTCACGCTCCGGGCGAGACGACGGGCGCGCGGACGCAGGGCTCCTCGGAGGCGATCATGCTCGGCGCGCTATCGCTGAAGTGGAAGTGGAAGCAGCGGCGGGAAGCGCAATCCAAGCCGGTCGAGAAGCCGAATCTCGTCTTCGGCGGCGACGTGCACGTGGTCTGGGAGAAGTTCTGCCGCTACTTCGACGTCGAGCCGCGAATCGTGCCGCTGCAGGAGGGCAAGTACGTGATCGGGCCGAACGACGTCGAGCCGCTCGTCGACGAGAACACGATCGGCGTCGCCGCCGTGCTCGGCACGACCTTCACCGGCCACGCCGACGACATCGTCGGCATCAACGACCTCCTGCTCTCGATCAAGAAGGAGCGAGAACTCGACGTGCCGCTGCACGTCGACGGGGCCAGCGGCGGTTTTGTCTGGCCCTTCCTCTATCCGGACTCGGAGTGGGACTTCCGGCTCGAGCAGGTGCGCTCGATCAACGTCTCCGGGCACAAGTTCGGGCTCGTCTATCCGGGCGTCGGCTGGCTGGTCTTCCGCGAGACCGCGGACCTGGCCGATGACCTCGTCTTCTACGAGAACTACCTGGGCAAAAAAGACGCCACCTTCACGCTCAACTTCTCGACCGGGGCCTCGATGGTCCTCGCCCAGTACTACAACTTCGTCCGCTACGGGCGGCAGGGCTATGCCTACGTCATGGAGGCGATGCAGAAGAACGCTCGGGCCCTGGCGGAGCGGCTCGAGGAGTGCGGCGACTTCGAGCTGATCGGCGCCGACAAGGAGCAACTGCCGCTGGTCGCCTTCAAGCTCGTCGAGGGCAAGAACTACGACGAGTTCGACCTCTCCTGGCAGCTCTCGGCCGAGCGCGGCTGGATGCTTCCCGCCTACACGCTGCCCCCCAATGCCGAAAAAGAGAAGGTCCTGCGGGCGCTGGTCAAGGAGACGCTGAGCCGTGAGCAGGTCGATCGGCTGGCCGGCGACATCGCGACTGCCTGCTCGACCTTGGAAAAGAAGGGCGGCGCCCACCCCGCGGAGCGCAAACGGGTCAAGACCGGCACCGGCTACTGAGCGGAGGGCGGCGATGAGCACCAGCAGCGTCGCTGTCGTCACCGACAGCACCACTTACCTTCCCGCGAACCTGATCGAACGGTGGGGGATCGGCCAGGTGAGCCTCTACGTGGGATGGGCCGACGAGCGCCTGGCCGAGCAGGACTACGAGCTTGACGAGTTCTACGCACGGCTGCGCGACTCCTCCGACCTGCCGTCGACATCGCAGCCGTCGGTCGGCGATTTCCTCGCCTGCTTCGAACCGCTCGCGGGCGCAGGTCGCGACGTGATTTCCATACACATCGCAAGTGGCCTCTCGGGCACATACGAGAGCGCCGTCGAGGCAGCGCGGGCCGTCGGTGAAAAGGGATTACCAGGCCGAGTCGAGGTCGTCGACGGCCAAACCGGCGCCGGTGGGCTCGGCTGCCTGGTCCTCGCGGCAGCCGCCGCGGCGGAGCAGGGCCTGGCTCTCGGCGCGGTTGTCGACACGGTCGACAGGACCCGCGACGGGCTCGAAATGTGGTTCTGCCTCGACACCCTCGAGTACCTGCGGCGGGGCGGCCGCATCGGAGCCGCCCAGGCACTGGTCGGGTCAGCACTGAAAATCAAGCCGATCCTGACCTTTGGCACGGAGATAACCCCGGTCGGTCGTGTCCGCACCCGGAAGCGAGCGATGCAGCAGATGCTTGCCTACCAGCGCGAGCTCCACAGCCGGGGCGCAACCGACTGGTTCGTCCAACATGCCCAATCTCTCGACGACGCCGAGTCCCTGGTCGCACAGGGAACGGAGATCTTCGCCAAAGAGCCTCTCTTCTGCACCCAGGTCGGCCCAGTGTTGGGCGCGCACCTCGGCTCGGGCATGCTGGTCGGAGGCATCGGCTGCCGACCCGCAAAAAGCTGATTGGCTCTACCGCGTCGCTAGGAATCGGGCTCTTTGCGCCGCAGCATGCCGGGGTCGGTCCGGTAGCCGAAACCCCACCCGATAGTCGCCGTTGCCTGGCGATCACGGAATCCGTACGGGTCGGATTCGAGGTCGGGCAGCTCGGCCAGACTCGCTAGAGCGAGGCCAGGTTACTCATCGATTCCAAGCGTGTCTTTGCTGACACCGAGACTGACCAGCAACAGCGCGATTCCGATGCCGATGATCCCGCCGGCAAGTGCTCCGCCCAGGTCGGACACGAGCGTCTCCGTCTTGAATTCCTTCGCGCAGGTAACGGCTTCCTTGCTGCAGCCCTGGGCATCGACCATGAACGGGTGGGCATTCATCATCAGAAGAAAGGCTCCAATGACACATATCGCGGCTATCCAGCCACCTATCTTCGTCGTCTCGAAGAGGTACTCCAACAGATGCGTAACGTGTCCCATTGGTCAGTGACCTTATTCCTAATTCTCCGCCTTGCAAGGTCTTCGGGTACTGAAATAGGCTGACGAGAATGGGGCGGGTTCGACGTGCCGAAGTCACCGATGCGGCCGAGATCGCCCGCCTTCTGCATGATTTCAACACCGAGTTCTCCGACCCCACGCCGGAGGTCGAGGCCCTCACAGAGAGGATTCGCCGGCTGCTCGAAGACGGGGAGGTAACAGTCCTGCTCGCGGGCGAGGGGCCTGACGGCCTTGCTCTCTTCCGCCTGCGGCCCTCGCTTTGGGTCGAGGGCCTCGATGCGTATCTGGAGGAGCTCTACGTGGTCCCACGGCGGCGTGGCAAGGGCATCGGTCGAGCCTTGCTCGAGCGGGCAATGCAGGCCGCACGCGAGGCCGGTGCAATCCGCATCGACCTTGGCACCGGTGAGACCGATACGGCGGCGAGAGCTCTTTACGAGAGCTGCGGATTCACCAATTACGAAGGGGGGCCCGACAATCCGAGGATGCTCTATTACGAGCGCGACCTCTAGGCCTGTTCGGGCGGACGAGCGCCGCGCTCCTGCTCCTCAACCGTGAGCTCCGCGGTCGGAAAGGCCTCGAGTCTCTCGTCAGGAATGGGAGCACCGCTTTGGACCGAGATCCCATAGGTGCCAGCGCCAAGCCGCACCTCGGCCCGATCGACCGCGGCGAGCTGCCGCTTCAGATCCTGAATCCGGCCGGCGTCGAACTCATCCTGGTAGAGCCCCTCCGAGTTCATCTCGCCGGGCTCGACGCGCTGATCACCCTCCTCGGGACCATCCCGTTCGAGCGTGCCAATCTGCTGCTCGATCTGCTCACGCTCGCGGGTGAGCAATTCTCTGGCGCGCTCGGACTTCACGGCGACACCGTAGCGCGAAGCGCGGCGACGGCCTTGCCGATCGGGATGCCTGCTGAGCACAGAAGGACGAAATAAGTACCAATCGGGGGGCGCAGGGCTAAAGGGGTTCGCCTCAACCGTCGAACGGGTAGGCGAGAGCCATGTTCCAATGCGACCAATGCCACACTGAGTACGGCGGTATCCGGGGAATCTCCGCCGGCCGGTGCGGACGCTGCGAGCCCCACCAGGACGTCGCCGCCGAAGTGGGCCGCCTCGAAGGCGCGGGTTACGCTGGGAGCGACGCGGATCGCTCCAGAACCGAGTACCTGACATCGGTGAGCCGCTTGCAGATGAAGGGCGTTGGCACCCGAGTCTCCTTTAGGTAAGGGCGACGGCGGCCTCGGGGGTGGCGACGCGAAAGCTGAGGCTCTCCTCCAGATATAGGCGAACGACATCGGCGTCATGACTCTCATAGCCAATCGAGAGGTCCTCGCCCGATTCGAAGAGGAAATCACCGCCGCGGACGCTGAGCACGGCCGCCCCTTTTACGCCCGGCGACCAGACGAGGGGACCGCCGACGATCTCACGCAGGTGTTCCAGTAGCGGGTAGCCACCGTGCTCGCTGGTCTCGAGCACGCGCGTATGGGTCTCCGGACCGAGAGCGAGGCCATATGGCCCTTCGACGCCGGCCGAGAGCAGGGCATCGACCGCCTTGGCGACGTGGCGCGGGTAGCGCTCGCAGTCCTCGCCAAGCTCGATTGCCTCGTGCGGCGAGGCCTCGACGATGCCGGTTATTCCGGCCGCGCCCCAGCCGTGGAAGACGGCGGTGTTCTCGGCGACGGCGATCCGGTGGGTGGCCTCATCGAGAGCCTCCAAGTCAGCGTCCTCGGCGCCGCGGTCGGCATCGGCGAGCTCGGCGCGATCGATCGAGAACGGCGCCCGCAGCTCGACCAGTGCAAGAGTTTGGCGCTGCGCGCCGCTGACCCCGCGGCTCGGCGCGTCGACGATCTGTTTCGCGCGGCCGAGGTTCGTCGCCGAGTGCTGCCAACCGTGAGGCCCGGAGAAGTCGACGAGCTTGCGGGCAGCGAGGGCCGGGGCGAGGCGCTCACGGGCCTCGGAATCGAGCAGCTGCCAGCCGGCCTCGGTGATCGGCGCGTGCTCGCGGAGCAGATGGCTCATGCGGCCGCCTCGCGAAGGCTGCCGATGCCGAGCGACTCGCCGCCGGCAAGCGGCGCGCCGCGCGATGCGGCGCCCTCGGTCGCCTCCTCCTCGGCCTCCTCGCCATGCTCGACGATGTCTCCCTCCTGGAAGAGAACGCCCGCGGCGATCCCCCGCCACAGAGGCGTCCGCCGCAGCAGGAACTCGAGGTCCATGCAGAAG
>JAJKHV010000164.1 GCA_021154855.1 Solirubrobacterales bacterium | reverse complement strand
TCGATCGTCGGCTCGAAGGAGGCGGGCGTGACGCGGGTGATGTCGTTGGGGAACTCCTCCAGCGCGTAGCCGACGGCGAGCTTGGCGGCCATCTTCGCGATCGGGAAGCCGGTCGCCTTGGAGGCGAGCGCCGAGGAGCGCGAGACGCGCGGGTTCATCTCGATCACGACGATCTCGCCGTTGTCGGGATTGACGCCGAACTGGACGTTCGAGCCGCCGGTCTCGACGCCGACGGCGCGTATCACGCGGATCGCCTGGTCGCGCAGCTCCTGGTAGAGGGAGTCGGTGAGCGTCTGGGCCGGCGCCACGGTGACCGAGTCGCCGGTGTGTACGCCCATCGGGTCGACGTTCTCGATCGAGCAGATGATCACCACGTTGTCGTTGCGGTCGCGCATCACCTCGAGCTCGAACTCACCCCAGCCGAGCACCGACTCCTCGACCAGGACCTGGTTGATCGGGCTCGCGGCGAGGCCCTCGGAGACGACCTGGCGCAGCTCGGTCTCGGTCCTCCCCACGCCGCCGCCCTGGCCGCCCATGGTGAAGGCGGGCCGGACGATCGCCGGCAGGCTGACGCGACCGTCTGCCAGCGCCGCCTCGACCTCGCCGAGGCTCTCCACCGTCATCGACCAGGGAATCCGCAGGCCCGCCTCGTTCATCGTGCGGCGGAACTCCTCGCGGTCCTCGGCGCGGCGGATCGCGGCTGAGTCGGCGCCGATCAGCTCTACGCCGAAGCGCTCCAGGGTGCCGTCCTCGTGCAGCGCCATCGCGACGTTGAGCGCGGTCTGCCCGCCGAGGGTCGGCAGCAGCGCGTCGGGGCGCTCCTTTTCGATGATCTTGGTCACCGGGCCGGGCAGCAGCGGCTCGATGTAGGTGGCCGTGGCGAACTCCGGGTCGGTCATGATCGTGGCCGGGTTGGAGTTGACGAGGATCACCTCGTAGCCCTCCTCGAGCAGCACCTTGCAGGCCTGCACGCCGGAGTAGTCGAACTCGGCCGCCTGGCCGATAACGATCGGGCCGGAGCCGATCAGCAGGATCTTCTCGATGTCGGTGCGCTTAGGCATGCGATAGCTCCAGGAAGGAATCGAAGAGATGGCGGGCGTCGTGCGGCCCCGGTCCGGCCTCGGGGTGGTATTGGACTGTCGCGGCGCCGACCTCCTTCAACACCAGACCCTCGACCGTACGGTCGTAGAGATTGAGGTGGGAGAGCTCGGCGGCGCCGAAGTCGGTTTCCCAGCGGACCGGCTCGTCGGCCTCGATCCGGGGCTCTCCAGCCGGGCCCTGGACGGCGAAGCCGTGATTTTGAGAAGTGATGTCGATCCGGCCGGTTGCCAACTCCTTGACCGGGTGGTTGGCCCCGCGGTGCCCGAAGGGCAGCTTGTAGGTCTCGAGGCCGACGGCGCGGCAGAGCAGCTGGTGGCCAAGGCAGATACCGAAGAGGGGGCGCTTTCCAACCAGGTCGCGGACGGTGTCGACGACGTAGCCGAGCGCTGCCGGATCGCCGGGGCCATTGGCGAGAAAGACCAGGTCAGGGCCCTCGGCAAGCACCTGCTCGGCGGAGGAGGTGCAGGGCAGCAGCGTCACCTGGCAGCCGCGCTCGCGCAGCTGGCGGACGATGTTGAGCTTGATCCCGGTGTCGATGCCGACCACGTGAGCGCCGTCGCCGCCGAAGCGGACTGGCTCGGGCGGCGTCACCGTGCGGGCGAGGTCGGCGCCGTCCATCGAGGGCTCTGCGGCGACCCGCTCGCGTGCCTCGGCTTCAGGCGTCCCGGCGGGGAAGATGCCGCCCCGCATCGAACCACCGTCGCGGATGTGGCGGACGACGGCACGGGTGTCGACGCCACCGATCGCGGGGACTCCACAGTCGACGAGCCAGTCGAGCCAACCCCCCTCGGCGGTGGCGACGTCCTCGCTGTTCTTCGGATCACGCATGACGACGCCGCGTGCATGGATGCGGTCCGACTCCATCGCCGCGGCCGAGACCCCGTAGTTGCCGATCAGAGGGTAGGTGAAGACGATGATCTGGCCTGCATAAGAGGGATCGGTGACCGACTCCTGATAGCCGGCCATCGCCGTGTTGAAGACAACCTCGCCGGTCACTGCCTCCGGGTGGCCGCAGGGGATGCCGTCGAAACGGGCGCCATCCTCGAGCAGCAGGTAGCCCTCGTTCATGCCGCCACTCCCAGAGAAAAGCTGCGCAGGCGGTAAGCGACCTGGCCACCGGCAAGGGTCATCAGCACACGCCCCGTCAGCGGGCGCTCGGCGCACCATGAATTGGACGAGCGGCTCTCGTAGCCGTCCTCGCCGACGATCCACTCGGCGCCGAGGTCGCAGAGGGCGATGTTGGCCTCGCTTCCGGGCGCCAGCGAGGGTCGCTCGATGCCAAAGGGCTCCGCCCCACCCGCCATCCGCTCGACGAGAAGCCCGAGGCCGAGCACGCCAGGAATGACGAGCTCGGTGTGGAGGGCTGCGAAAGCCGTCTCCAGGCCGGTCACTCCCATCGCCGCCGCCTCGAAGGGAACCTCCTTTTCCTCCGGTGCATGGGGCGCGTGGTCGGTGGCTACGCACTCGATCGTGCCGTCGCGCAGGCCGTCGATCAGAGCCTGACGGTCGGACTCGGAGCGCAGCGGCGGATTCATCTTGAAGCGCTGGGGGTCGAGGCTGCGGACCTCCTCGTCGGTGAGGCAGAGGTGATGGGGAGAGGCCTCGCAGCTGACCTGCACCCCCACGGCCTTGGCGGCCCGAACGACCTCGACCGACTCCGCGGCGGAGAGGTGCTGGACGTGAATGCGGCCGCCCTCGTAGCCGGCCAGGGCGGCGTCGCGAGCGATCATCGTCGACTCCGAGATCGACGGGATCCCCTCGAGGCCGAGCAACGCAGAGACCGGGCCTTCATGCATGACCCCCGCGCCCGAGAGCTCCGGGTCCTCCTCGTGGAGGGCGATCGCGCCGCCGCAGAGCCGCTGGTATTGGAGGGCGCGGCGCAGCACGCGGGCGCTGCGGATCGGCAGGCCGTCGTCGCTGAAGCCGACCGCCCCCGCCTCGCGCAGGGAGGCCATCTCGGTCAGCTCCTCGCCCTGCATCGCGCGCGTAACCGTGGCGAGGAAGCCGATCCGCACCGATGCCGCGGCGCGGGCGGAGGTGCGCAGCGCCTCGATATCGGCGGGCGTGGAGACGGGCGGCTCGGTGTTCGCCATCGCCAGCACGCCGCAGTAGCCGCCGGCGGCTGCCGAGCGGCTGCCGGTCTCGATGTCCTCCTTGTGCTCCTGGCCCGGCGCGCGCAGGTGCACGTGCGGGTCGAAGAAAGCGGGAAAGGCGTGCAGGCCTTCGGCGTCGATCTCCTCATGGCCCTCCGCAACGGCATCGCCGGGCGCCGCCAGCTCGGCGATCTCCCCGTCGCGGATGACGACGTCGTGCTGAGCATCGATGCGGGCGACCGGGTCGAGCACCGTGGCGCGGCGCAGGATCAGGTCCGCGCCAGCGCCGGCGCGCATGTCCAGATCGGTGAGGCTCACGCCGGTTGTCCTATCCGAGTCGGCGGTGCGGCGCCGTTGCCGTGGGCGGGCGCCGGCTCATCGCCTGCGGCAAGCAGCTCGTAGAGGATCGCCATCCGCACGACGAGGCCGGAGGCGACCTGTTCGGCGATCAGCGACTGCGGTGAGTCGATCACCTCGCCGGAGAGCTCGACGCCGCGGTTGACCGGGCCCGGATGCATGAGCAGCTGGCGGCGCCCGAGCCGGCGGGAATCGATCTGGAAGTGGGCGGCGTACTCGCGGATCGAGGGCACGAAGCTCTCCTGCATCCTCTCCCGCTGCAGGCGCAACGCGTAGATCACCTCGGCATCGCCGAGATGATCAAGCGTGTGGGTCACCTCACAGCCGAGCTGCTCCAGCCCCCGGGGGATCAGCGCCGGCGGGCCGCAGACGGTCAGCTCGGCGCCCATCGCCTTGAAGGCGATCAGGTTGGAGCGGGCGACGCGGCTGTGCAGGACGTCGCCGACGATCCAGATCCTTTTGCCCTCGAGTGAGCCGAGCCGGCGGCGCAGCGTGTAGACGTCGAGCAGGGCCTGGCTGGGGTGCTCGTGCTTGCCGTCGCCGGCGTTGACGACCGCCGCGTCGGCCCACCTGGCAACCAGCTCGGCGGCTCCGGCATGTGGGTGTCGCAGCACGATCGCCGCCGGTTCGTAGGCCGAAAGGGTGGCGATCGTGTCCTTCAGCGACTCCCCCTTGTCGACCGAGGAGCCGGCTGCCTTGACCGAGACCAGGTCGGCGGAGAGCCGCTTTGCCGCCAGCTCGAAGGAGGAGCTCGTGCGGGTGCTCGACTCGTAGAAGAGGGTGACGACGGTGCGGCCGCGCAAGGTGGGCACCTTCTTGATGTCGCGGCGGCCGACCTCGGCGAAGCTCTCGGCGCGGTCGAGGATCGCCTCGATCTCCGTCTTTGAGAGCTGCTCGATCGAAAGCAGGTGCCTCATGCGCTCAGCTCGGCTGCCCGTGGGGCGGAGATCGTCACTTCGTCAGCGCCGTCGAGCTCCTCGAGGCGCACGTTGACCCGCTCCTCGCGCGCGGTCGGCAGGTTCTTGCCAACGTAGTCGGGGCGAATCGGCAGCTCGCGGTGGCCGCGGTCGCAGAGGACCGCCAGCTGGACCCGCTGCGGGCGGCCGTAGTCGAAGAGGGCATCGATCGCCGCGCGCACGGTGCGGCCGGTGAAGAGGACGTCGTCGATGAGCACGACGGTGCGCCCGGCGAGGTCGAAGTCGATGTGCGAGGCGTGCACGACTGGCTGTGAAGCGGGGGACTTCGCCCCCACGTCGTCGCGATAAAAGGAGATGTCGACGTCGCCGATCGGCGCCTCGGTGTCGCTCAGCTCCGCCAGCAAAGCGTGCAGCCGACGAGCGAGCAGAGCACCACGTGTGTGGATGCCGACGATCGCCAAGGCATCGGGTCCGGGGTTCTTCTCGGCGATCTCGTGGGCGATGCGCCGCAGCGTTCGCTCCAGATCGTCGCGCTCGAGCACGACCTTCTCAGACACTGACTTTTGCTTCCTTCCTGGCCTCACAGGGCCTGGTTAAAGGACGGCCACGAGGCTAGCAGCAGATGCGGCGCTAGGCGTCGGCCTCCGGCTCCGGCTCGTCTCGCTCACGAGCGCCGTTGGGCACGAGCTTCGGCTCGCCGCGCTCTGGAAAAGGGATCTCGATGACGTCGAAGTCGCGGGGGGCAAAGCTTGGCTCGAAGACATCGCGGGCCTCTTCGAGGACGGTGCCGACGTGGTAGCGGGAGGAGATATGGACGAGGGCGAGCATTTTTACGTGGGCTTCTCGGGCGACCGAGGCTGCTTGACCCACGGTTGAGTGGCCGGTGTCGGCGGCTCGCTGTGCCTCTTCCTCGGAGAAGCTGGCGTCGTGGATCAGGAGCTCGGCGTCGGCAGCGGCCTGGACCGTCGAGTGGCAGGGCGCTGTGTCGCCGGTCAACGCAATCGTGCGCCCTGGGCGCGGCTCGCCCATCACCTCGTCGGGGCGCACCGGGCCGGAGCTTCCCTCGACCTCCTCGCCGCGCTGCAGGGCGGCAAAGGCAGGGCCTTCGGCCACCCCGAGGCGCTTGGCGGCCTCTGGATCGAAGCGGCCTGGACGCTCCTGCTCGATCAGGGCATAGCCGTTGGCCCGCACGCCGTGCTCGGCCGCGAATGCCTGCACCTCGGCTCCGTCGTGGCCGACGGCGTCCCCCGGGTCCACTTCGACCAAGTTGAGCTCGTAGTCGGTGCGGCCGACGAGCCGACCGAGGATTTTGAAGAGGTCACGCAGCCCACGTGGTCCATAGATGGTCAAGGGCTCCTCTCTGGCGGTCAGGTCATATGTCTTCAGCAGGCCAGGCAGGCCAAGGATGTGGTCGGCGTGGAAGTGGGTGAGGAAGATCTCGTCGACCTGGGCGAGGCCGAGCGAGCTCTGCATCTGGCGTTGCGTCCCTTCTCCGCAGTCGAACAGCATCCGCCTGCCCCCCCTGACCAGCATCACGCTTGCGGTTGAACGCCGCGCCGATGGGACCGAGCCCCCTGTGCCGAGAAAGATCGCCGAAAGGTCCATGCGAGCCAGCGAGCCTACGCGACGTGGCGGCTCAGCCGCCCGAAGCTAGACTGGCCTCCGAGCGCCCGTAGCTCAGCTGGATAGAGCGCCGCCCTCCGGAGGCGGAGGCCACAGGTTCGAATCCTGTCGGGCGCGTTTTACGATCGCGATCAGGCGGTCTTGAACCTGGCCAGCCACTCGTCGCGATCGAACGGCGCCGGCTCGTTCTCGGCGATGAAGCGCTCGAGCACCGCGATGAAGTGACCCGGCTGCTCGAGCTGGGGCAGGTGGCCGGCGCCCTCGAAAATCTCCAGCCGGCTGCCCGGAAGCGTTCGGTGGGCATCTTCGCCGTGCCGGACCGGGATGATCGGATCGCGGGCGCCCCAGACGATCATCAGCGGAATCGACTCGGCGAGATAGAGGCGGTCGGACGCGGAGACCCGCTGGCCCTCGGTACCGACCACGGAGCGCAGGGTGGCGAGGAAGGCCTTGCGGCGCCGTGGCTCGGCGAGCGAGGCGTAGCCACGCGCGACCTCGGCGACGTCAGGGCCCGGTTGCATGCCGATCGCTCCAAGGCCACGGCCGATGGTTCCGCCGACCCGCTGACCGAGGCCGGCGGTCGCGCTGATGAAGATGTCGGCGCCGGGCAAGGCAGCGGCTCGCAGGACGGGGCTGACCTCCGGGCCCAAGCCGCCGCTGGAGACCAGAACCAGGCGCTCGACCATCTCGGGGAATTGGTAGGAGAACTGCATCGCGATACCCCCGCCAAGCGAGTGGCCGATCAAGGTCGCCCGCTCGTGACCGAGGCTGAGCAGCAGGTCCCGCAGGCCGGCTGCAAGGCTGCCCAGCGAGTAGTCCCCCCGGCCGCCGGCCGAGACGCCATGACCCGGCAGGTCCGGAGCGATCACGGTGTGGCGTTGGGCAAGTGGCTCCAACACGCCGCGCCAGTTCTCCGAGCTGCCCGCCATCCCGTGGATCAGCAGCAGAGCCGGTCCCTCTCCGCCGCCCAGATAGGCCGTCTCGCGGCCGTGCAAAGCCGCCGTCATCAAGCTCACCTCTGCCGGGCCGGAGGGATTGGCGCGATCGGGCACGAACCAACGGTAACTGGCCGCCCCGGCGGCGAAGCCCGCGAATCCGCTGCCGCTTCCAATACTGTCGCGGCCGATGGCCGCCGAGAAGAAGATTCGTCCGCCCCGTGGGGCACTGCTCGTGATTGCGATCGGCCTGCTTGCGAGCGTGGCGGCGGCACTGCTCAGCACCGATGAGTCGATCGGCACGGCGACGCTGGAATGGATCGAAGAAGCGCCGATGGCGAAATCGAAGCCGGCCGCGATCCCAGGTGGCGGGGAGATGCGGCTTTCCGAAGCGGAAATCCGCTCGACCGAACCGAACATCAGCGACTACACGCTCTTTCGGGTCTCAGCCGTGCTGACCATCGACGCTGACTCAGCCGTCGGCCATGGCCGGCTCAGCTGCACGGTCCACGTGCCGTCGCGGACGATCGTCGCCCAGACCTCGAAGAGCCGCGCCGCCTACCCACGCTCCAGCGAAGACCTCTTCGAACAGGACACTCCGGAAACCTCCCTGGTCGAGTTCAGCTCGCACAGCACCGATCTGGCCTCAGTCGAAGTCAGCGACGTCTTCGGCAAGCGCTACACCGAGGAGAAGGGAATCGTCGTGGAGTGGGCGCCTTATCGGATTGCTCAGCAGGTCTGGGAGTTGGGCCTGCCGAGTGGACGACCGAAGCGAGATCTGAAGCTGCCCTTCGTCTCGATCTGGCGCACCACCGCGGCGCCGGCGGCTCGCATGTCGTGCGAAGTCGAGACCGCGGCAGGCGCAGCCACCGTTCACACCGCGGGGTCGCTGCCCGGCTAGCTGTAGTTCCTAACAACGTTGTTCATCCGGGCCTCCTTGAAGGCTGGGGGTGTCGAGCCACCACCCAACAAGGAGGACACCGGATGAAGATCC
>JAJKHV010000163.1 GCA_021154855.1 Solirubrobacterales bacterium | reverse complement strand
GGCAGCAGGTCGTGTGTGACCTCACCCAGTGCTGCGAGGTGCACCGCGGAGGGGAAGACGTCGTTTGAGGACTGGCCCATGTTGACGTGATCGTTGGCGATCTTGTTGAGCGAGACGGCGTAGACCTTGAGCGCGCCCGAGAGCTCGACCAGGGCGTCGCGGTTGCCCTGCGCCTCGAAGGGATCGAGCGGCGCGGAGATCTCCAGTCCGGTCTCGCCGGCCAGCTTCGCTCGCACCTTGGCGGCGAACTCGGGATGCGTGTTGAGCCCGGTGCCGGTGGCGGTGCCGCCGAGCGGAATCTGGCCGACGCGGCGCAGCGTCGCCTCGATTCGCTGCACGCCGAGCCGCACCTGGGCGGCGTAGCCGCCGAACTCCTGGCCGAGCGTGACCGGCACCGCGTCCATCAGATGGGTGCGACCGGCCTTGACGACGTCGGCGAACTGCGCTGCCTTCGCCTCCAGCGCCGCCTCGAGCCCGCCCATCGCGGGCAGCAGGTCGTGTGTGACCTCACCCAGTGCTGCGAGGTGCACCGCGGAGGGGAAGACGTCGTTTGAGGACTGGCCCATGTTGACGTGATCGTTGGCGTGGACGCCCTCGCCGGCCAGCTTGGCGATCACCTCGTTGGCGTTCATGTTCGAGGAGGTGCCGGAGCCGGTCTGGAAGACGTCGACCGGGAACTGGTCGTCGTGTTCGCCGGCGGCGATCGCGTCTCCAGCAGTGGCGATTCGCTCGGCAAGCTCCTTGTCAAGGCCACCCAGCTCGCCGTTGACGGAGGCCGCCGCGCCCTTCAGCCGGCCGAGCCAGCGGACGACCGGAACGGGCACGCGCTCGCCCGAAACCGGAAAGTTGTCGACGGCCTTGGTGGTCTCGCCACCCCAGAGCTGCTCAGTCAAAGTGCTTGCCTCCATCGAAGTCATTTGTCCCCTCAGCGTATTCAGCCGCGCGCTTCGCCCGCGTCGAAGCCTTCGCGATAGGTGCTGAGGAAGGCCGCCGGCAACGGCCGGTTGTCGGGGCTGTAGCGGGCAGCGCTGGAGAGGCGACGGATCAGCTCGGCGTGGATGCCATTGGTTCCTCGAGCCCCCTGCTCGGCCGCGCCGAGCAGATAGCCAAGCTGAAGGTTGGCGCCGCCGCCCGGTTCGGCGCGACCCTCTGCATTGAGCCTCGTCGCCGTCGCGACCAGCGCGGTCCCGACCGTGGCGAGGTCGCCAGCCTGCTGGTTCTCGGCGAGGCATTCGCTGATCAACGTCTCCCCGTCTAGCCTGACGACGCCCGGCGCATCGCCCAAGGCCTTGACGTAAGCCCCGGTCCCTTCCAAGCAGGCGACCGGCGTCGAATCACTCGGTTCCCCGCAGCCGAGACCGACCAAAGCCAGTGCGGCGACAGCGACTATTGAGAGAGCACGGTGCATCGACCGCGCATCCTACGAAGGTGCAACGTCTTGTCCACCCAACAGGGGCACAACGCGTTGCACCGGCGGCCGAGCGGTCCTTTGGTTAGTCGCCGCGGGGGGAGAGGCCGCCCGAGCGGACCGATGAGATGCCGCCGGCCGGCCCGGGTGGTGGCTTTGGTGGCGATTTGGGCCGGGGCTGGCGCGGCTGGCGCGGCGGCGCGCTGCCGACTGGGAAGACTTCGACCCATTCGGCGAGCTCGAATCGGGACGCCGGGGCGTGGTTCCAGGAGAGGTGGAGATGGTTGCCGCAGCCATGGCCGGCGTCGCCGTCGTAACCGACCCAGCGGAAGGGCAGCGCCGGTTTGTTCTGGACCGGCTCCGCCCAGAGGGCCAGCCGCGTGATCCCGGTCCAGGTGGTGTCACATTTGCCGCTCGTGCCGTTCAGCGGCACGACGTCGACGGCGAGGCCGTTGTAGTGATCGGAGCCCCTGACGTGGCAGTTGTTGCAGCCGACGTGTTCGCCATTGGGCAGGGGGCCCGAGTAGCCGTCGGTCACGTAGATCGAGAAGTGCTGGGCGATCCAGCGGAGGTCGGGCACGATGCGGCTGTCGACCATGTCGCCTTCTTCGTGCGGGACCGCTGCCGGGATCGGCACGATTTCGCCTGCAGTCTGGACGATCCGGGTGGAGGCAGGTCCGGCGCTCGCCGAGGCCGCCGCCACCAGAGCGAGCGCTAGCAGCGCGGCAAGGGCGAGCAGGCCGCGGCCGACCCGACCCGCAAAATCGTCCTTGCGGTCGGACCCCTTGCCGGCATCCGGCGAGAAACCGGAGATCGTCTTGGTGGTTGGTGCCACGGGTGCAGTTATCGGCTCACCCATGGGGTCCACTTGAGAACCGCAAGCCACCGGTAGGGTTGCGGCCGGGATGCCGACGGTTAGAGAGGCCAGCTTCGACCTTTTCCGTGAGCAGGGGATGACGACGATGTTCGGCAACCCCGGCTCGACCGAGTTGCCGATGCTGGCCGATTTCCCCAGCGACTTTCGCTACGTGCTGGGTCTGCAGGAGGCGGTCGTGGTCGGCATGGCCGACGGCTACGCCCAGGCTTCCGGCCGGACCACCGTCGCCAACCTGCACACCGCCCCCGGGGTCGGCAACGCGATGGGGGCGATCTTCAACGCCCAGGCAAACCACTCGCCGCTGCTGATCACCGCCGGACAGCAGGCGCGGGCGCAGATCACCCTGCAGGCGAATCTGACCAACCGCGACGCGATCCGCATGCCGCATCCGCTGGTCAAGTGGTCCTACGAGCCGGCCCGGGCCGAGGACGTGCCGCTTGCCCTCGCCCATGGCGCCCACCTCGCCGGCCTGCCGCCCAAGGGACCTGTCTTCGTCTCGTTGCCGATGGACGACTGGTACGCCGAGGTTGACGAGGCCGACGCAAGGGAGGCGATCACCCGTCGCGTCGACGGTCGAGCCGTCGCCGATCCCGCTGCCGTCCGCGTCCTCGCCGACCGCCTCGACGCCGCCGCCAACCCGGTGATGATCGCCGGACCCGACATTGACGCCTCCGATGCTTGGCAGGACGCGATCGCCCTCGCCGAGCGCCAGCGCCTTCCCGTCTGGGCGACCCCGGCGCCGGGCGGCGGGCGGCTCGGCTTTCCCGAGAACCACCCCAACTACCGCGGCGTGCTGCCGCCGGCGATCGGGCCGGTCGGCCAGACGCTCGAGGGCCACGACCTGATCCTCGTCGTCGGCAGCTCCGTCTTCCCGTATTACCCCTACATCCCGGGACCGCTCCTGCCGGACGGGGCGAAGCTCGTCGCGATCACCAGCGACCCCGACGAGGCCGCCCGGGCCCCGATGGGCGACGCCCTCGTTGCCGACGTGAAGCTGACCCTGGCGGCCTTGCTCGAGGACCTGCCGGAGTCGACGCGGCCGGCGCCCGAGCCGAACCAGGGGCCTCAGGAAATCCCGCCCAGCGATCCGCTCAACCCCTCGACCGTGCACACCGCCCTGGCCGAGGTCTTCCCTGAGGACGGCATCGTCGTGCTCGAGTCCCCGACCAGCACCCTGGCGCTGCGCAACCAGATGCGCCTCTCGCGTCCCGGCAGCTACTACTTTGCGGCAGGGGGGGGCCTCGGCTTCGGCCTTGCGGCGTCGGTCGGGGTACAGCTCGCCCAGCCCGACCGACCGGTCGTCTGCGTGATCGGCGAGGGTTCGGTCCAGTACGCGGTCAGCGCCTTCTGGAGCGCCGTCGCCTACAAGACCCCGATCACCTTCCTCGTCGTGCGCAACGAGGAGTACGGGATCCTCAAGTGGTTCGCCGAAGTCGAGCAGGTGGAGGGGGCGCCCGGCCTCGACCTGCCCAAGCTCGACGTCGCCGCGATCGCCGAGGGCTACGGGATCGCGGCCCACCGGGTCAAGGACCGCGACGAAGTGCGCGACGCCCTCTCCAGATCGATCGCCTCCTCCCAGCCGGAGCTGGTCGAAGTCCCGGTCGCGCCGGGCATGGCGCTCTTTTAAGCTGGCCTGACGATGGCGCTGCTGGAGCGAAACGTCTCCTCGCTCTCGCCGTCGACGGCCGAGCCGGCTCCTGACCGGGCCCCGGACTCGATCGCGGCCGGCGTGGCGCAGCCACTGCGCGGTGAGCTGGAAGAGCTGCTTGGCTCCGACCGCCTGCTCGGCCGCGCCAGCGACATCGTTCGCTACGCCTCCGATGCCAGTCCCTACCGTCTTTTTCCCCAAGCGGTGGTGATGGCCCACGACGCCGGGGACGTCGCCAAGGTCCTCGCCTACGGCCGCCGCAGCGGCATCCCCGTCACCTTCCGCGCCGGCGGCACCAGCCTCAACGGCCAAGGCCAGAGCGACGGCATCCTGGTCGACGTGCGCCGCCACTTCGGTGGCGTCGCGGTCGAGGACGATGGCGCCCTGGCGCGGGTCAAGACAGGCACCGTGCTCGGCCACGCCAACCGGGTGCTGGCGCCGTATGGCTGCAAGCTGGGTCCTGACCCCGCCAGCACCGACATCGCCTGCGTCGGCGGCGTGATCGCCAACAACTCGGGGGGGATGCGCTGCGGCGTCAGCAAGGACGCCTACTCGACCGTGCGCTCGATGACGCTGGTGCTCCCCTCGGGAACGACGATCGACACGGCCGCCTCCGAGGCGGCCGAGCGCTTCGTCGCCGAGGAGCCCGAGCTCGCCGCCGGCCTCGCCGCGATCCGCGAGGAGATCCAGGCGGACGCCGAGCTGAGCGAGCGGATTCGCCGCAAGTTCGCGATCAAGAACACGACCGGCTACCGGCTCTGCGCCTTCCTCGACGCCGACGAGCCGCTGGAGATCTTCCGCCGCCTCGTGATCGGCTCGGAGGGCACACTCGCCTTCGTCGCCGAGGCCGTCTTCGAGACCGTGCCGCTGCCAGCCCGGACGACCACGGCTTGGGTCCACTTCCCCGGCATCGACGGGGCGATCGCCCCGGTCCGCGACCTGGTCGAAAGTGGCGCCACCGCGGTCGAGCTGATGGTCGCCCCGGCGCTGATCACCGCCGCCTGGAACATGGTCGGCGCGCCGGAGGAGTGGAAGGAGCTGCCGCCCGAGTCGGCGGTGCTGCTGGTCGAGTACGGAGCGGGAACCGACGCGGAGCTCGACGCCTACGTCGCCAAGGCAGGCGAGATCCTTGCCGCTCACGAGACGATTCGCCCGATCGATTTCACCCGCGAGGCCGAGGGGATCGAGCTCGCCTGGCGCGTGCGCGAGGGCCTGCACGGCCTGATCGGCCGCCTGCGCCTGCCCGGCACGGCGCTGATCGTCGAGGACGTCTGCGTGCCGCCGGAGCGGATCGCCGAGGGCGCCCGCGACCTGCAGGCGCTGCTCGGTGAGCATGGCTTCCTGCCCGGGGTTGCCGGCCACGCCTCCGCCGGCAACCTCCACTTCATGCTGACCCCGGACTTCGCCAAGCAGGAGGACCTCGAGCGCTACGAGGCCTTCATGGCGAAGCTGGTCGAGCTGATCGTCGGTAGGTACGACGGCTCACTCAAGGCGGAGCACGGGACCGGGATCAACATGGCTCCCTATGTAGAAAGGGAGTGGGGAGAGAAGGCGACCGAGCTGATGTGGCGGGTCAAGCAGCTTGCCGATCCCGACGGTGTCCTAAACCCCGGCGTGGTCCTCAACCGCGACCCCGGTGCCCACCTGCGCAACCTCAAAACCACGCCGCAGATCGAGGATTCGGCCAACACCTGCGTCGAGTGCGGCTTCTGCGAGCCGGTCTGCCCAAGCCGCAACCTGACCACCACACCCCGCCAGCGGATCGTCCTGCGCCGTGAGATGGCGCGCCAAGCGGCCGGCTCACCGGTCCAGAAAGCGCTGCTGGAGGAGTACGAGTACGACTCGATGGAGACCTGCGCCGCCGACGGCTCCTGCCAGCTCGCCTGCCCGGTGGGGATCGACACCGGCCTCCTTGTCAAGGAACTGCGCCAGGAGCGCCACACCGAGCGCGCCGAAGCCGCGGCGCTGGCGACGGCGAAGCGCTGGGGCGCGGTCGAGGCGGTTTCGCGACTGGCGCTGCGTCTGGGCGGACCGTTGGCGCGCCGGACCAAGCGTGGGCGTGGCTTGCCTGGGCCGGCTAGGTGGGGAGCAGGGGGTGACCCTCTCCCGACAAAAGCGGGGAGTGTCGGGAGAGGGTCACCCCCTGCTCCCTCAAGCGCCGCCGCCGCCGTCTACGTCCCCAGCTGCACCAACCGCATTTTCGGCCCCACCGGGGCCGACGGGCCTGAAACGGGACATATCGACACGTTTGAGGCCCATCGGCCCTCGGTTGTCGAGGCGCTGGTCACGGTCTCGCGGCGAGCCGGCCTGCCGGTCTGGATTCCTGACGACGTTGCCGGGAGCTGCTGCGGATTGCCCTGGGGCTCGAAGGGCTTCGATCGCGCCCACCGCCACAAGGCGAACGAGATGATCGAGCGGCTCTGGGCCTGGAGCGGCGAGGGCGCGCTGCCGATCGTGATCGACGCCGCTTCCTGCACCCAGGGCGTCACCAACCCCGGCGATGGGGTGCTCAGCGAGGAGAACGCGGAGCGGCTCGTCAAGCTCGAGATCCTCGACTCGGTCGCCTGGGCGCATGACCGCCTGCTGCCGAAGCTCGAGATCGGCTCCAAGGTCGGTTCCGCCACCGTCCACCCGACCTGCGCCACCCGCCACATGGGGCTGGCGCCGCGCCTACGGGCTGTCGCGACGGCCCTTGCCGATGACGTCTACGTCGCCCCGTCCTCGACCTGCTGCGGTTTCGCCGGCGACCGCGGCATCTCCCACCCGGAGCTAACGGCCGCAGCGACGCGTCCGCAGGCCGAGGAGCTGGCGGGTCGTCACTTCGACGCTCACCTCTCCAGCAACCGCACCTGCGAGATCGGTCTCAGCCGCGCCACCGGCGAGCCTTACGAGTCCGTCGTCTGCCTGCTCGAGCGACTCAGCCGCTGACCAGCGCCTCTGAGCGTCAGCGGTTGGCCGCGCCGACCGCTGCGGCACCCTGCTCATCCGCCTCGGCCTCGACCTCGCGGATCGTCGCGATCATCTTGGCGTCGCGCTCCATGCGGCGATCGAGCAGCGGGTTGATCAAGCCCCGCATCGCGGAGACGTAGCGCCACCACCTGGGCGCGAAGATCCTCGGCGCCCTTTCTTCGATGCCCCGGACCGTGGCGGCGCCAGCTTGATCGGGCGTGATTCGTTTCAGCAGCCAGGCCGGCGCGTTCTCCTGAATTCGGTCAGAGTGCCGGCGCGCCATCCCGTCCTGGACGAGCTTGGTGTCGACCCAGCCCCAGTAGGCGACGCTGGCGCTGGCTCCCAGCGGCGTCAGCTCGGCTCTCAGCGTGCGGCCGAGAGACTCGACGCCCGCCTTGGCGACTGCGTAGGGGCTGTTGAAGAGTCCGTTCGCGAAGGAGTAAACCGAGCCGGTGACGACGATATGGCCCTTGCGCTCGACGATCTGCGGCAGCGCCGCTCGCACGGTGCGCCAGACGCCGAGCAGGTCAACCTCGAAGACGCGCTCCCACTCCTCCGTGCCGATCCCCCGGATCGTCGCCACCGAGGACTGGGCGATCCCGGCATTGGCCACGGCGACGTCGAGGCCGCCGAAGCGCTCGACGACTTCGGCCACAGCCTCCATCATCGCGCCGTGATCGGTGACGTCGGCGCCGATGCCGATCGCCCTCGCGCCGATCCTCTCCGCCGCCTCGCGCGCCTGCTCTGGGTCGAGGTCCAAGACGGCGACGGAGGCGCCACGCACGTGCAACTGCCGGGCGGTCTCATAGCCGATTCCGCGTGCGGCGCCTGTCACCAGCGCCACCTTTCCATTCAGGTCGTAGAGCGGCATGCGGCGGGGAGCCTAGACGACTCGGCACCGGTCGTTCGCCTTCGCGCTCCTAGAATCACCCGTCCATGCCCGGCTTCCGCCCAGTCGACACCAAGCAGTCCTTTCCCGAGCTCGAGGAGCGCATGCTGAAGCGCTGGCGCGAGCGGGAGGTCTTCGACCGTTCGCTTTCCCAGCGCGAGGGCGCCCAGATCTGGAACTTCTACGAGGGGCCGCCGACCGCCAACGGCCGACCGGGCTCCCACCACGTCCTCGCCCGAGTCTTCAAGGACATCTACCCCCGCTACCGCTCGATGTGCGGCTACCGCGTCCCTCGCAAGGCGGGCTGGGACTGCCACGGCCTGCCGGTCGAGATCGAGGTCGAAAAACAGCTTGGCATCTCCTCCAAGCAGGAGATCGAGGAGTACGGCATCGACAAATTCAACGCTCGCTGCCGGGCCTCGGTCTTCGAGTACGTCGAGGAGTGGAACCGGCTCACCGAGCGGATCGGCTTCTGGATCGACCTCGACGATCCCTACGTCACCCTCGATAACGACTACATCGAGTCGGTCTGGTGGTCGCTGCGCCAGCTCTGGGACAAAGACCGCCTCTACGAGGGTCACAAGGTCGTGCCTTACTGCCCGCGCTGCGGCACCGCTCTCTCTTCGCACGAGGTCGCGCTGGGCTACAAGGACGTCGAGGACCCCTCCATATACGTGCGCTTCCCGCTGCTCGCCGAGGACGGCAGCGAGAGCGGCGAGTCGCTGCTGGTCTGGACGACCACGCCTTGGACCCTGCCGGGCAATGTCGCCGTCGCGGTCGCTTCGGACGTCATCTACGTCAGGGCGCGGTGCGGGGACGAGACCCTCGTCCTGGCCGAGCCGCTGGTCGAGCGGGTGCTCGGCGAGGAGATCGAGGTGCTGGACCGCCTGCCCGGCTCCGCGCTGGTCGGGCGCCAGTACAAGGGTCCCGTCTTCGAGCTCGAGAATCGACCGGCCAATGCGTTCCGCGTGGTTGCTGGCGACTTCGTCACCACCGAGGACGGCACGGGGCTGGTCCACATCGCTCCCGCCTTCGGCGAGGACGACTACGCGGTCGCGGCCGCTAACGACATCTTCGATCCCACCGAGCACGGCACTCTCTTCAACCCGGTCAACCTCGAAGGCCGCTTCGACCGCCGCGTCAGCGGTTTCGAGGGCCAGTTCGTCAAGGACCCCGAGGTCACGAAGGCGCTGATCGCCGACCTCGACCGCCGTGGGCTGCTCTTTCGCGAGCAGGTCTACGAGCACGCTTACCCACACTGCTGGCGCTGCGATACGCCGCTGCTCTACTACGCAAAGTCGAGCTGGTACGTCGCCACCTCGCAGGTCCGTGACCGGCTGCTCGCCAACAACGAGACGATCGGCTGGCACCCTGAGCACATCAAGACCGGCCGCTTCGGGAAATGGCTCGAGAACAACGTCGACTGGGCGCTCTCGCGTGACCGCTACTGGGGCACGCCGCTGCCGATCTGGCAGTGCACCGCCGGTCTCTGCACGGAGCGCTACTGCGCCGGTTCGGTCGCCGAGCTTAGGGAGCGGGCCAGGGGAGATGTTCCGGACGACCTGCACCGTCCCTACATCGACGAGGTCACGCTCGAGTGCGACAAATGCGGCGGCGAGATGCGCCGGGTCGAGTCGGTGATCGACACCTGGTACGACAGCGGCGCGATGCCCTTCGCGCAGCTGCACTACCCGTTCGAGAACGAGGAGCTGTTCGCCGAGCGCTTCCCCGCCGACTTCATCTGCGAGGCGATCGACCAGACCCGCGGCTGGTTCTACACCCTGCTCGCCGAGTCGACGCTGCTCTTCGACGAGAGCAGCTACCGCAACTGCGTCTGCCTCGGCCTGATCCTCGACCCCGAGGGCCAGAAGATGTCGAAGAGCAAGGGCAACGTGGTCGAGCCCTGGGACGTGATCTCCACCCACGGCGCCGACGCCTTCCGCTGGTACTACCTCACCGCTCAGCAGCCCTGGTCGGGCTACCGCTTCTCGGTCGACACGGTCGGCGAATCGGTCCGCCAGTTCCTCCTCACCCTCTGGAACACCTACTCCTTCTGGGTCCTCTACGCCAACGCGGAGGATCTAGGCCCCGCCGACTTCGACGACCAATCGCTGACTTCGCCTTTTTTCGCCGATACGACGAAGAAAGACGAAGTCAGCGAGATGGACGACTTGGACCGCTGGGCGCTCTCGCGGTTGCAGGCGACGACCGCGACCGTTCGCGGGCGGATGGACGAATTCGATTGCACCGCCGCCGGCCGGGCGATCTCCGCGTACGTCGAGGAGCTCTCGAACTGGTACGTGCGTCTCTCGCGTCGCCGTTTCTGGGAAGGCGACCGGGCGGCATTCGCGACCCTGCGCCACTGCCTGCTCGAGACGGTCGCGCTGCTTGCCCCCTTCACGCCTTTCCTTGCCGACGAGATCCATCTCAACCTCGCCGGCGGTGAGGCGGAGGAATTGGGCGCGCTGCCAGATTCGGTCCACTTGCGCGACTTTCCCCAAGCCGATCCAGCCCTCGCCGACCCCGAGCTTGAAAGGGCGATGGAGGCGGTTCGCCTAACAGTTGAACTCGGCCGCGCCGCCCGCGCTCAGGCCAAGGCGAAGATGCGCCAGCCGCTGCGCCGCGCCGTAATCGTCGCCAACGACGCCGAACGGGCGGCGATCGAGGCCCGCGCCGACCTGGTCACCGCCGAGCTCAACGTCAAGGAGCTCGACTTCGTCTCCGAGGAGGCCGATCTCGTCAGTTACGCGGTCAAGCCGAACTACCGCGCGCTCGGTCCCCGCTTCGGCAAGCGAATGCCCCAGGTTGCCGCCGCGGTCGAGGCGCTCGGCCCCGTCCACGTCGCCAGGGTGATGGCCGACGGCGGCGAGATCGGCATCAACGTCGACGGCAATGACCACACGATCGGGCCCGACGAGGTCACCCTTGCCCTGCAGCCGCTGGAGGGCTACGAGGTCGAGGCCGAGGCCGGCCATGCGGTCGCCCTGCAGCTAGAGCTCGACGACGAGCTGCGCCGCGAGGGCATGGCACGCGAGATCGTCCACGCCGTCCAGAACGCCCGCAAAGCCGCCGGCCTCGACATCTCCGATCGTATCGAGCTCTCCCTCGATGGTGATGACGTGCTCCTAGCCGCCGCCCGCGAGCATCAGCCTTACATCGCGGGCGAGGTCCTCGCCACCTCGGTCGCCTATGACGCAAGCGACGGTACGACCATGAAACTCGACGGCCGTGTGCTCCAGATCGCCCTCGCACGGGCTGCTCGCTGAATCGCCGCGCGTCTTTCGCGACATAGATCTCTCAAAGCGGTGACATCGCGTGCGCCATTACGCGACCGGAACGTTTACGGTGCAATCATGCACCTGATGAGAGAGAGCTGGACGGACGCGCGACTGGATGATTTCCGCACCGACGTCGATCGCCGCTTCGATGAGGTCGCTCGCCGTTTCGACAAGGTCGACCAGCGCTTCGACAAGGTCGAGGGCGAGGTTCGCGAGCTACGCAGCGAGATGAAAACCGGGTTCGAAACAATCCACCGGACGATGGTCCAGGGCATCATCGCCCTCTCGGCCTCCTTCATCGCCGGTTTTGCGGCGATCGTCACCCAGCTCTAGAGGCGGGGGCTGCTCAGCCTTCGACCGCCTCGCCGATGATGAAGTCAGTCTTCTTCGAGTCGGAGAACTTCACCCAGCAATGGTCGGG
This sequence comes from Solirubrobacterales bacterium, assembly GCA_021154855.1. Taxonomy (GTDB): domain Bacteria; phylum Actinomycetota; class Thermoleophilia; order Solirubrobacterales; family 70-9; genus VRUE01. Next base: position 1,425 of record JAJKHV010000163.1, on the reverse strand, counting down.
CGCGACGTCGGCCACCTCGACCAGCGCCGCTTCGATCCGTTTGGCGATCTCGGCCTTCTGCTCGTCGCTGCGACCCTCGAACCAGTTGACCTCGACGAAGGGCATCGCTTGCTCGCGGCAGCCGGTTAGGCCAGGGCCGGCTCGAGCTCGGCCTCAAGGCGACGCTTGGGCATCGCTCCGATCACCTTCTTGGCGATCGCCCCGTCCTTGAAGAGGATCAGGGTCGGGATCGAGAGGACTTCGTACTGAGCGGCGGTTTGCTGGTTCTCGTCGACGTTGATGCTGACGATGTGCAGGTCCTCGCGCTCGGTCTCCATCTCCTCGAGTACCGGATGGACGACGCGGCAGGGTCCGCACCAGGGGGCCCAGAAGTCGACCAGCACGGGCCCGTCGGCCTCGAGGACCTCGGACTTGAAGTTGTCGTCTGTCACGTCTTGGAGTTTGCCTGTCACTGGAATCTGTCTCCCGGGGCTCGAGGTTCGGCGCTCAATACTTCATAAAGTATAGCGAGGTCCGCAAGGCCCGAAAACGGGCTCTTTCGACCCTCATCGTCCATAGCGTAGAAGAGGCACCCGCCAGATCGCCTCGAGCACTATTGAGCGGCTCATCTTCGAGGTCCCCGCCTGTCGGTCGCGAAAGACGATCGGCACCTCGACGACATCGAAGCCGAGCTCGATCGCCCGGTAGGTCATCTCGACCTGAAAGGCGTAGCCGCGCGCGCGGACCGCGTCGAGGTCGATTGCCTCGAGCACCTCACGGCGGAAGCACTTGAAGCCACCGGTCAGGTCGCGCACCCCAAGACCGAGGACGAACTGCGCATAGGCGCTGCCGCCACGGCTGATCGCGCGTCTGAGCGGGCCCCAATCGGTGACGCCGCCTCCCGGCACGTAGCGCGAGCCGATCACCACATCGGCGCGTTTGGCCGCCTCGAGCAGTCGCGGCAGGTAGGCCGGCTCATGGGAGAAGTCGGAGTCCATCTCGACCACCAGGCCGGCACCGCCGGCCAGGGCGCGGCGGAAGCCGGCGATGTAGGCAGGGCCGAGACCTTCCTTATGCGGGCGGTGCAGAAAGTGAACGGACTCGTTCTCCTCGCTGAGCCGCGCGGCGATCGCGCCGGTCCCGTCGTGGGAGTTGTCATCGACGATCAGGACCTGGGCCCCGGCGGGCAGCTTGGCGCGCGCATGCTCGACCAGCCGCTCGATGTTGGTCGCCTCTTCATAGGTGGGCAGGACAAGCCAGACTGGCCCTCTCTCGGGCTTGCTCGCGGGCATTTGCCGGGGCGATGCTAGTGAGGAACCTCAGCGACGGCTAAAGAGCCTCACCTGCTCGCTAGCTGTAGTTCCTAACAACGTTGTTCATCCGGGCCTCCTTGAAGGCTGGGGGTGTCGAGCCACCACCCAACAAGGAGGACACCGGATGAAGATC
>JAJKHV010000162.1 GCA_021154855.1 Solirubrobacterales bacterium | reverse complement strand
GTGTTCTAATTTGGAACGTATGGGTAGTCGAAAGGGACAGTGTGATCGGGGAGAGCTTCAAGTCGGGTCGTAGGGCAATCCGGGGCGGTCTCGTGCTTGCGGCGTTCTGCCTGCTCCTCCTCACGCTGGCAGGCACCGCTGCCGCGGCCAAGAGCGTGGTCCGCACGGTCGGATCGGCAGCGGGCGGCGGCTCGGGAGGGCTCTTCGTGTCCCCCCGGGGCATCGCCGTCAACCAGAGCGGCGCCGGCAATGTGGCGGCGGGAACGTTCTACGTCGCCGACAGCGGCAACAGCCGCATCGAGCGCTTTGGGCCCAACGGAGAATTCGTCAGCGCCTGGGGATGGGGCGTCGCCAGCGGCGCCGCGGAATCGCAGACCTGCACGGTCGCCGCGAGCTGCCACAAGGGACTGAGCGGCAGCGGCGCCGGCGAGCTCGGCGAAAACGGAGCACGAGGCATCGCCGTTGATCAGGCCAACGGCGACGTCTACGTCGCCGACCAGGCTTCGGAAAACCGCCGGATAGACATCTTCACGGCGAGCGGCACCTTCGTCGGCGCCTTTGGCTGGGGAGCTCGCTCGGAAGCCGAAGAACTGCAGTTCTGCACGACGGTGACCGGCTGTGGATTTGCCAATCTGGGCTCCGAAGGACAGGGAGGCCAGCTCGGCCCCGCCATCGGTGGCATTGCCGTCGACGGCTCCGGTCGGGTCTACGTCGCCAACGAGTCCTTTCAGCGCGTCGACCTCTTCAAACCGGTGCTGAGCGGAGGCGCTGTCACAGGCATCGAGTTCGTGCGCAGCTTCGGCTGGAACGTCACGATCGGCGGCGGGGAAGAATTCGAAGTCTGCGCAGCCGCCGCCGAATGCCAGGCCGGCTCGCCGGGCAACGGCGCGGGCCAGTTCGGAGAAGGCTCCCCATCGGACCTCGTCGTAGACGGTGAAGGGAACCTGTTCGCCCTCGATTCCGCCAACGACCGCGTCGAGGAGTTCGACTCCAGCTCATCCCTGCTCACGGCGAGCTTCGCCAGCGCCGGGCTCAGCTCCGCCTTCGGGACGGGCACCCTCTGGAACCTCGCGATCTCGCCATCGGGCCACCTGTTTGCCGCCGGCAGCCGCAGCGGCGCGGGCAACCGAGTCGCGATCGCGGAGCTCAGCCATGAAGGGCTGCTGCTGGAAACTCACGGCCTTGACCTGACGCCGACCAGCTCGAGCGGCCTTGCCGCCGCCTCCGGCTCGCTGGGCGGCAATCTCTACCTTTCGGCGGCCGGAACAGACAACCGCCTCTTCGTCCTCAACGAGGCACCGACGATGGCGCCGGTGACGACGTTCACCGGGACGACAGCCACCTTCGAAGGCGAGGTGACTGCAAACGGCTTCCCGACCGAATACCACTTCGAATATTCCAGCGATGGCCAGAGCTGGATCAGCGTGCCGTCCGGCTATGCCCAGCTCGAAGTTCCCCCGGCGGCCGAAATCACACCAACCGGCCCCAGCGTCGGCAGCTTGAAAATCGCCGCTACCGGAGGCACCTTCACGCTTGGCTACGCAGGCGAAACCACCGTCCCACTCGCCTACAACGCCCCGCCGGCAACCGTCGAGGCAGCGCTCGAAGCGCTCCCGGCGATCGGCGGCGGCAATGTCACCGTCTCTGGCGGTCCCGGCTCGCCAAGCGGCTCGACGCCTTACGAGCTGGAATTCACAGGCGCTCTCTCCGGCGTCGAAGTGTGGGAAATCTTTCCCGACGGCTCGGGCCTATCGACGCCGCCGATCCCGGTCTCGCAGGGGGTCAGCGGCCTGACCGGCTCGCAGCTCTACCACGTTCGCCTGGTTCAGAATCGGCCCTCCGCCGGCGGCACCGCGAGCTCGGGCGAGACGACCTTCACGACGGCCGCTGCCGCACCGGCGATCCGCGGGACCGTCGCCTCACTGGTGTCCAGCGCGAGCGCAACCCTGAACGCCCGCCTCGACCCCCAAAACCAGTCGACCACCTACCACTTCGAGTACGGCCTCTCCGACTGCTCGACCGGCACCTGCACGAGCTTGCCGAGCGCCCAGGCCAGCGGTGGCGGCTTGCGACAGGTGTCCCAGAGCCTCGATGGCCTGCAGCCCCAAACCGTGTACCACTTCCGGCTTGTGGCGAGCAACGGGACCGGCACGACGCCAGGCCCGGACAGGACGTTCGTCACCTTTGCGGCTGGCGCCAACCTGCCCGACGACCGCGGCTATGAGCTGGTCAGCCCGGCGGACACCGGCGGTGTGGTTCCCAGCGCCGCAGGCTTGGGCGAAGCGGAAGGCCGAGATTGCTTCATCACCTCGACCGCGGCATCCAACGGCGAAAGCGTCATCTTCCAAAGCCTCGGCGGCGCCTTCCCCGGCGCCGCCGGCAACGGCACCTTCGACGAGTACCAGTCCCGGCGAACCGCATCGGGATGGACGAGCAAGCTGATCAGCCCGCTGGGGGTCGAATCGGAGTTCCCCAGCGCGGGTGGCTGCGCCGCGTCCGACCACTCCTACGCCACCTTCCGGACCGGCTCAAGCCCCGGAGACAACGGCAGCCTCGCGCTTGGCGGCAAAGCAAGCGCCTACCTCATCAGCGGCAGCGCTCCGCCCGAACTCGCGGGCAAAGGCAGCCTCCGCGACGACCAGGACGCCAATGTGCGTTGGATCTCGGCAGGCGGCCATCACGTCGTCTTCACCTCCAACCTGAAGCTGGAGAGCAACGCCCCGAACTCGGTCGGCCCCGGCGAAGAAGCGGTCTCGGGCCTCAAGACCGATGCCGTCTACGACCGCAGACCCGGCGGTCCGACTGAGGTCGTCTCGCTGCTGCCCGGGGGCGGGGCGCCGGATTCATCCACGGAAACGACCTACTACCAGGGCACCTCGAGCGACGGCGGCGCCGTCGTCTTCAAGGTCGAAGAAGCGCTGGAAGGCCAGTCGACGATCTACGAGCGGCGCGGCGGCGAGACCCTGACGGTAGCCAGCGGTCCCTCGGTTGGATCTGTGATCTTCGCCGGGGTGAGCGAAGGCGGCTCGCACGTCTTCTACGTTGAACCCGACCTCCCAGGCATCGGCAGCCTCAGGGGTCGCGGCCGGCTCTTCGAATTCAATGCCGAGACCGAAACTTCGCAACCGATCACGCCGGGGGGAACCGCTCATTTCGTCAACGTCTCGGCAGACGGATCGCGCGCCTACTTCGTCTCACCGGAAATCCTCGACGGCAGCGCGGGAGAATCCGGCGGCGTCAACCTCTATCTGTGGAACGGCAGCTCGGCCAAATTCATCGCCGTGCTCGACGAAGAAGACGTCGGCGGCGACATCAGCCTCTCGCACTGGACCGAAGCCGTCGTCAGCGCCGAACAGACGGCCTTCCTGGGCTTTGCCACCGATCCGTCGCGGACCACTCCCGACGGCCGGTTCTTCGTCTTCGAGTCACGCGCGTCGCTGACCGGCTACGACAGCGGCAACCACACAGAGATCTTTCGCTACAGCGCGGCCGACGGTGACGGTTCGATTGTCTGCGTCTCCTGCAGCCCGATGGAAGAACCGGCGGCCTTCGATTCCAAACTCGAGAACACGCTCGAAGGCGGCTCGCAGGTGCGCGCGCCGGTGCGCATCGACAACATCACCGAAGACGGCCAGACGGTCTTCTTCGGGACGCGCGAAAAGCTGCTGCCGAACGACGTCAACGGGGTTTCCGACGTTTACGAGTGGAGGGCCGGGCAGGGGATCTCCCTGATCTCTGCCGGGACGGGCTCGCGCAGCTTCCTATACGGAATGACGCCGGACGGACACGACGTCTTCTTCACGACCAAGGACGCGCTCGTCGCCCAGGACACCGGCGCGATCGACTCGATCTACGACGCCCGGGTCGGGGGTGGCTTCCCGGCTCCTCCGACGGTCCCGGCACGCTGCCAAGGGGATGCCTGCCAGGGCGCCGGAGGGGGCTCGCCGAGCCTGCCGGCGGCGGCCACTGAGGGCGATCGCGGCGGATCAAACGTCCCGAACAGGGCTCACTGCCCGAAGGGAAAGCACCGCGTGCGCCGGGGCGGCAAAGGGCGCTGCGTGACGGTCAAAAAGAGGCATCGGCACAACCACCGTCGCCATGCCGGCGGCGGCCGGAAGGGGGCAAGCCGGTGAGCAGCGCCCGCCGCCTCCTCACGCGGCCGTTGCTGGTCATGGCTCTATGCCTTGCCGCCGCGGCGACAACCGCGCCCGCCGCTTCGGCGGCCTTCGAAGACTTCGGCATCGCCGATGTCGACGCCTCGCTCTCGACCGCCGAAGCGGGCGCGCACCCGGACTTCTCGACGACGATCGAAGTTACGACCGACCCGGCCAGCGAAGTCGACGTCAGGGGTCGCCACCGCCCGTTCGCCGAGCTCAAGGACGTCGAAGTCGGACTGCCGCCCGGCCTCGTCGGAAACCAGAACGCGGTGCTCACCTGCACGCTTTTGCAATTCGCCGAAAGCGAATTTGAAACCCCAGGCAACGCCACGGGCTGCCCGCAGGACTCGCAAGTCGGCGTCTTGATCATCGAACGCTACGGCAGCGAGCGCACGATCGTGACGCCGCTTTTCAATCTCCAGCCACCCGGCGACGGGAACGTCGTCGCTCGTTTCGGCACCGGGATATTCAGCTCCAAGGTATTCGTGGATGCCGGCATTCGCTCCAACGGCGACTACGGGATTACGGCCACCGCCGAGGGCATCTCCTCGCTGGGCAAGTTGATCTCGCTGAAAACGGTGCTCTGGGGGGTCCCTGCCGCCGCCAGTCACGACACCGAACGGTTGACCCTCCTGGAATCGAGCCAGGGCAGCTCGAGCTCGCCCCCTCGCCCCAGCGGTCTGGCGCCGCGGCCCTTCATGACCAACCCGACCCGCTGCGGCGTGCCACTCGGCGTCAGCTTCAGGGCGACCAGCTACCAGCTGCCCGAAGATCAGGTGGCCGAAGCGGACGCACCGCTGCCCGAGATGACCGACTGCGGCCAGGTCGGCTTCGCCCCCACCCTCTCGATCGACCCGACCAGCGCAGAAACCGCCTCGCCCAGCGGGCTCGACGCGACGCTGGCGATTCCCCAGAGCGAATCGGTCAGCGGAATCGCGACCTCAGAGCTTCGCAGAGCCAAAGTTTCGCTCCCGGCCGGCTTCACGCTCGCCGCCGGCGGCGCCGAAGGGCTCGGTGCCTGCAGCGCCGCCCAGGTCGGCTTTGCAAGTCCACCGGCGCCCTCGAGCTGCCCCGACGACGCCCGGATCGGCACCGTCGAATTCGACTCCCCCGCTCTCTCCCGGGTGATCCGCGGCGGCATCTACCAGCGCACGCCCGAGCCGGGCGACCTCTTCAGGGTCTGGCTGGTCAGCGACGAACTCGGCGTCCACCTCAAGCTTCCCGGCGAGATCCACCCCGACCCCTCGAGCGGCCAGCTGACCGCGGTCTTCGACGGGCCCCCGGCAGCCGAAGGCAATCCGCAGCTGCCGCTGCGCAGCGTCAGCCTGCACTTCAAAGGCGGCCCCCACGGGGTGCTCTCGACGCCGCCGAGATGCGGCGATTACAACGCCAGCTATGAGCTCGAGCCGTGGTCTGGCAACGCGGCGGTCTCCGGCGCCGCGCCGATGGCGATCACGGCGGCATGCGACGGCGGCGGCTTTGGCCCACGCCTTTCGGCCGGCTCGACCAGTCCGATAGCGGGTGCCTTCTCCCCCTTTGTCACCAACCTGCTCAGGGACGGGCGCGAACAGAACGTCTCGGACCTCGAGGTGACACTGCCGCCGGGCCTGCTGGCGAAGCTGCGGGGCGTGCCGCTCTGCCAGGGCGCCGCGGCGGCCTCCGGCAACTGCCCAGCCGGTAGCCAGGTCGGGGTGAGCGCCGTGGCCGCCGGCCCCGGCCCGTCGCCGCTTTGGATCCCCCAGCCGGGCAAGGAGCCGACCGCCGTCTACCTCTCGGGCCCTTACCGGGGCGGCCCTTACAGCCTCGTCGTGAGGACGCCCGCCCAGGCCGGTCCATTCGATCTCGGCACCGTGGTGGTCCGAGCCGGCGTTTTCGTCGACCCGGAAAGCACCAGGGTCACCGTCAAGTCCGACCCGCTGCCGCAGATCCTCGAAGGGGTGCCGATCTCCTACCGCGACATCCACATCGGCATCGACCGGCCCAATTTCACTCTCAACCCGACGAACTGCTCGCGCCTGCAGGCAAGTGGCAGCGCGACCTCAGTCGCCGGTCAGCGTGCCGCGCTCTTCGACCCGTTTCACGTCGGCGCCTGCGCCGCCCTGGGCTTCAAGCCGCGGCTCTCGCTGCGCCTGCGGGGCGAGACCAAGCGCGCCGGCTCGCCGGCGCTGCGGGCGGCAGTGACCTTCCCCAAGGGCGCCTACGCGAATACCGCCCGTGCCACGGTCGCGCTTCCCCATTCCGAGTTCCTCGACCAGGGCCACATCCAGGCCGTTTGCACGAGGCCGCAGCTGGCTGCCGAGCAGTGCCCCAAGGGATCGGTCTACGGGCATGCGACGGCGAACTCACCGCTGCTCGACAGGGCACTGGAGGGGCCGGTCTACCTCGGGACCGGCTACGGCCACGAGCTGCCAGACCTGGTCGCCGACCTGCACGGACAGATCCACGTCATCCTCCGTGGACGCATCGACACCAATGCCCAGAACGGTATCCGGACGACCTTTGGCGCTGTTCCCGACGCTCCGGTGAGCAAGTTCACGCTGACGATGAAGGGCGGCAGGAAGAGCCTGCTCGAAAACAGCGAGGACCTCTGCGCCTCGGGCCAACTTGCGACGGCGAGGTTCACCGCGCAGAACGGCCGGCGCCTCAGTCAGCGGCCGGTCCTGCGTACCCCCTGCAGCCATAGGGCCCGCACGCCCCACAGATAGCCCGCCGCGACGGGCGACGGTTCGATCGCAATCGTCTGGCAGCCAAGGCGCTCACTCACCTGGGCCCGCGCTTACCGAGCGGGCGCAGGCGTCATCAGCGCGACCGGAACCGAAAGGCCCGCCGAACGGCGCAGGGTGGCGATGCGGCGGCCGGGCTGGACCGCCGGGCGGATCTCACTGACGCGGTCGCCGAGCCCGGCGACGGTGGCGTCGAGGTCGGCAGCGAGGAAGGCGAGCCCCCAGAAGAAGGCGGGGCGATCCCCGCCGGCGCGCTCCGTCGCCTCGGCGGGCTCCTGCACGACCTCGAGGATGTCGGCGCCAAGGCGGAAGAACGCCTGGCGGGGGGCGCCGGCAGGAGTCGGCTCCTCGCGGACGCGCCGCAGGTCGAGGCCGGCGCCCTGCAGCGCCGCGACAGTGCGATCAAGCGCGGGGCTGATCGCGACGACATGGTCGAGGCCGATAACGCCGTTGGGGTGCGCCGGCCGCTCGCTCGGCGGCTGCCGATCGGACGATGTCGTCGACAGCCCGTCAAGCTCGGTCGTCTCGATGTCGCGCAGCGACCAGCCGACCAGTCCCCCGCCCTCGGCGGAGCCCGTCAGGCGGACTCGCACGTCGCCGACGATGCAGGTATCGCGATCGAGAACGAACCCGAGCGCTGACCAGGCATCCGCTTGGTCGGCCACCAGCAGCTCGTCGACCGTTGGCATCGCCGCAGACCATAGAGGCGATCGATTCGCCGCTCAGCGCGGCGGCATATCTCGCTCAGGGGTCGCCGAGCGCCCGCTCGAGGAAATCGACCTGTTCCTGCTTACGCATGATCTGATGCTCGAGCATGTGCTCGAGGGCCTCCGAGCGGCCCTCCCTGCCGGTCGGCTCGATCGCTTCCTGCAGCGCCTCGACTCCCTCTTGCTCGCAACGGGCGAGCCAGGCGATCGCGTCCGCCGCCTCGGCCTCGAAGCGCAGCGGGGCAATTTCCGTCGTCGGTTCGCCACCGAAGGAGACGACCTTCTCGACCAACCGCCTCGCTCCGCTCAGCTCCTGGTCGCCGAACTCAGTCAGCTTCGCGCCGAGCGCCTGCGCCTCCAGCCCGGTAAGGCTGGAGGCGACTATCGAGTACTGCAGGGCGGAGCGGTACTGGCGAGCCAGAGCCGCGTTGAGGCGCTCGACCGCCTCCGCCTCGTCGAGCATCTCTTCGGATGGCATCTCAGCTGCCGCTCGTCTCGCCGTTCTTGCGGGCCTGCTTCGCCGTGGAGGCAGCGTCTTTCAGCCGTTCTGCCTCGCGCTGCGCACGGACGGCGGCCTCTTTGGTTTCGATGCTCTCTTCCTTTGCCTCTATCTTCTCCAGCTGCGCAACCTTGTCGCGTTTGGCATTGGCTTTTTTTGCTTTCGCCGTTGTCTTCGCCGCTTTCTGTTTGCGCTCGGTCGCCGATTTAGCTGCCCGCGACTCGCGCTCGCGTTGGCGCTGCTCCGCTTTGCGGCGTTTCTCCGCGGCTTTCCTCCTCGCCTCAGCCTCAGCCTCGGCGGTCTTTTCGGCCGCCTCTTCGACACTGCGAGCCGCCTCCTGCTCACGAAGCTGCGCCTCGTCCTGCAGGCGTGCGGCGCGTTCGCGCTGGTTTGCGGCGAACGAGACCTGCCTGCCCTCCCGGGCGAGCTCCTCGTCGCGGAAGAGGGTGCCGGTGGCGCTGCGCACGCTGCCCTCGATCCGGTCGAGCGCCCGCTTCGCCGAAGATTCCGAGCTGCCGGTCACGCCAAGAGCAACGTCGAGCGGCGCCCTGGCCAGCTTCAACGAGCGGTCGAAGATCCGCTTGGGAACGGTTTGCATGGTCATCAGTCCTTCTCTTTGGGGTCGATCGCGTCGGCTGCTTCTTTGGCGCGGCGGGCCGCCTGCTTCAGATCGTCGGCGGCCCGTCTCTCGCCGCTTCGCTCGGCGACGACCTGGCGCTTCTCTCCCTCGGCGCGGGCTTCCTCGGCGCGGCGCTCGCGCTCGGCCGCGGTGACCTCAGCCTCCGCGGCGCGCTCGGCCTCTCGCCTCTCCTCGACGAGTTTGCGCTCCGCCCGCTCCTCGGCCGCGATCTCGTTGGCCTCGAGCTCGACCTCACGTCGCTCGGCCTTGATCCCAGCCTTCTCCTCCTCCAGCTCGGCCTCCTGCTCCTTTTGCGCGGCCTCGGCGGCCAGCTGCGCCGCGTCGCCCTCGGCCTCACTTTGAACCTGCTGTAGGCGGCCCTCTCGTTGCAGGTCTTGCCGGCCCAGCGTCGCGCCGGCAAGCTCCTTCGCTCGCCCCGTCAACTTGCCCAACGGGCCGCCGACGGTTTGCTTTCGCTCACTCATCACTGTCCTCCATTTGGGGGTTCGTCAGTCCTCCCTCGTACCCCCGATCGGCCGTCAGCCAACCTAGAAACTTGGTTTAGGCGAGAGAGGGGCAGCCTTGGTCGCTCAGGAAAGCTGATCGAGCCTCTTGCCACTGATCACGGACTGCTGTCGCTCGGCGACGACGTCCGAGCCGGGACGCGCCTGCTCATCGCGGCGCTTGATCAGCAGCCATTGCGGCTTCTCACCTGGGCGGGTGCGCTGCAAGGCGAAGCCGCCGCTGAGCTTCTCGCCGTGCAGGACGAAGACGGCGTGGCCGCGCTCGAGCGCCTCTGGCCAGGCGACCCGGCCGCCCTGCTCGTAGTGGCCGCGGTCCCAGACGATCACGCCGCCCTCCCCGATCGCGCCCTCGAACTCGTTGTGCGAGATCGAGTGGTCCTCGACCTCGACGGCGAGGCGCTTGACGGCAGGGTCCATAGAGGGCCCCTTGGGGACCGCCCAGGAGCGCATCATGCCCTCTACCTCCAGGCGCAGGTCGAAGTGATGGGCGGTGGCGGCGTGCTCCTGGACGACGAAAGCGCCGGCGCTGACGCCGCGGATCGCGAATTGCTCGTGACCCTCCGGCTTGACGCTCTCGGCCTTCACCCCTGCGACCCGAGCAGCGGGCGGCCCCTCACGCAGGAACGAGACCAGCTCTTCGACCGCCGGCTCGGGACCCTCGGCGTGGACGAGCGCCTCACCGTCCTCTCCATTTCGCACCCAGCCCATCACGCCGAGCCGGCGCGCCCGCTGCACCGTCGCGTCGCGAAATCCGACGCCCTGGACCTCGCCCTCCACCACCGCCCGCACCGCCGTCGCGTCTTTGTCAACTCGCTTTGCCACAGCACCCCTTCGTGTCACCCGTGAGGCCGTATGAGGGGAGGCTAGAAGGTCCAAGCCGCCGTGGAATCGACCATCTGGCTCGCAGCTGAGTTTCTCAGCGGCGGCGAACGCGGAAGTGAAAGACGGCCGGTGTCGGATCGACGTTGCCGGCCAGGTCGGCCGCGACGACGCGGAAGGTGTGGCGACCGGGCCGCACCACGTAGGTCCGCGGTGAGGCGCAGATGCGGAAGGGACGGCCGTCGAGGCGGCAGCGGAAGCGCGAGCCGGCCTCGCTCGAAGTGAAGCGGAAGGCGACGCGGCGGCGGCCGGTCTGGGTGACGAGCAGCTTGCGGGGGTGAGAGCCGAGCCGCGTCCGCGGCGGCTTGGTGTCCGGGCGTGGAGGCGGAGGCGGTTCGAGCGGCGGCGCAGGGATCTCGGGCGGCGGCAGGCTGAAGTTGTCGCGGGCGGCTTCGATCACCGTCTCGCATTCGAACGGCGGCGGGTCGCCGAACTGGGCGAAGTCGACGATCGCGGTGTCGATGTCGGCGCCGCAGTCGATCGCCGCGTCGGCGTCGGAGGAGTTGGCCAGAATCAGGTCCGCGCCAGCGCCCGAGTGCATGGAATCGGCGCCGTCGTGGCCGAGCAGCTGGTTGGGCCCGGCGTCGCCGTAGAAGCTGTCGGGCGAATTGCCTCCCTCGAGGTCCTCGATGCCAAGCAGGGAATCGAGTGAGCCGCCAAGGCAGATCGGTGTCGCGCCCGCGCCCGGCCGTCCCGCCTGCCCGGTGGCGAGATTGGCGCCCACGCCTTCGCCGAACCTCGCCCAGGAGGCGTTGTCGCGGCCTTCGCCT
>JAJKHV010000161.1 GCA_021154855.1 Solirubrobacterales bacterium | reverse complement strand
TTCTCGCACTCGTCCGGCCCGCCGACGTTGTAGGCCTCGCCAGCCTGCCCCTTGGTCAGCACCGTGTGGATGCCGCGGCAGAAGTCCTCGACGTAGAGCCAATTGCGAACCTGCTTGCCGTCGCCGTAGACCGGCAGCGGGTCGCCGTGGAGGGCGTTGAGCGTTATCAGCGGGATCAACTTCTCGGGATACTGGCGCGGGCCGTAGTTGTTGGAGCCGCGGACGATCGAGGCGTCGATGCCGTAGGTGTGGACGTGGGCGGTGACCAGCAGGTCGCCGGCGGTCTTGGTCGCCGAATACGGCGAGGAGGGATCGAGCGGCGAGCTCTCGGTGAAGGAGCCCTCCTCGATCGAGCCGTAGACCTCGTCGGTGGAGACCTGCAGGTAGCGGCTCACCCCGAGCTCACGGGCAGCGTCGAGCAGCGTGCCGGTGCCGATCACGTGGGTGCGGGCGAAGGCGTCCTGGTCGTCGATCGAGCGGTCGACGTGCGACTCGGCGGCGAAGTTGACGACGGCGTCGCAGCCCTCCATCGCCTCGCGCACCACCTTGGGGTCCTCGATCGGGCCGACGACCAGATCAGTCCCCTCGGGCAGGTTCTCACGGCGGCCGGCGTAGGTGAGCTTGTCGAGCACCCGCACCTCGTGCTCGCCGGAGACGAGGCGGACGTAGGTCGAGCCGATGAAGCCGGCGGCGCCGGTGACCAGGAGCTTCATGGAGCCTCCCTCTCGGTTGAGCGTTGGGCAAGGTAGCCGGCGAGTCCGTCCTGCCAAGAGGGAAGCTCGATCGCATGCCGGCGCTGGCTGGTGAGGACCGAGTAGGCCGGTCTCGGCGCGGGGCGGCCGAGCATCTCGGTCGTCGCCGAGAGCACCCGGCACTCGACTTTTGCCTGCTCGAAGATCTCGCGGGCGAAGTCGTACCAGGAGCAGGCGCCGGCGGCGGCCATGTGGTGGATGCCGAACTCGATCCCCTCGATCAGGCGGACGATGCCGTAGGCGAGGTGCCAGGTGTAGGTCGGCGAGCCAACCTGGTCGCGCACGACCAGCACCTCGTTCTGGGTCGAGGCGAGGCGCAGCATCGTCTCGACGAAGTTGGAGCCGCCGATCCCGAAGAGCCATGAGGAACGGACGACGAAGTGGCGTTTGTTGGCGGCCGCGGTCGCCTCCTCGCCGGCCAGCTTGGTGCGGCCGTAGGCGGAGAGCGGCGCGGTCTGATCGGTTTCGACGTAGGACGCGCCCTTTGCGCCGTCGAAGACATAATCGCTGGAGACGTATACGACGGACGCATCGACTGCCGCCGCGGCGGCGGCGACATACCCGGCGGCTTGGCCGTTGACGACCAGCGCTTTCTCCTCCGACTCCTCCGCCCCATCGACGTCGGTCCAGGCGGCGCAGTTGATCACCACGTCAGGCCGCTCGAGATCGAACTTCGCCTTGACGGTCGCCTCGTCGGCGACGTCGAGCTCAGCGTGACCGAAGCCGACCACGTCATGGCCAGCGTTGCCGGCGGCGAGGACGACATCGCTGCCGAGCATGCCGCCGGCGCCTGTGACGAAGACCTTCATCTACTCAGCAACGATCTTCAACCGAAGTTTTACGCGCCATCAGATGATCTTGATCTCTGACTTGTCGCCCACCAGCATCCGCAGCGTCTTCGGCATGCCGTCGCTGCGGGTGAGTTTGACTTCGCGGCCAAGCAGGCTCGCCTCCATACGGGTGCCGAGGTCCTCGACCAGCGAGCCGGTGAGGATGATCGAGTGCTCGACTTCGGAGCGGCGCACGCAGACGCCCTCGCCAATCGAGGTGTACGGGCCGACGTAGGCGTCCTCGATGTGGGCGCCGGCGCCGATCACTGCCGGGCCACGGACCACAGAGCCCTTCAGCACCGCGCCTTTCTCGATCACGACCCGTCCCTCGACCCGCGAGGACTCGTCGACCTCGCCCTCGATCCTGGTCTCGATCTCCTCCAGCACCAGCCGGTTTGCCTCGAGCATGTCGGCGAGCTGACCGGTGTCCTTCCACCAGCCGCTGACCACCTCTGAGCGCACCGCCTTGCCTTCTTCGATCAGGCTCTGGATCGCCTCGGTAATCTCCAGCTCGCCGCGCCAAGAAGGCTCCAGAGCGCGGGCGGCATCGAAGATCGGCGGCGCGAAGAGGTAGACGCCAACGAGGGCGAGGTTGGAGGGTGGATCTTTGGGCTTCTCGACCAGGCGCACGATCCGCTCCCCATCCAGCTCGGCGACCCCGTAGGACTGCGGGTCGTCGACCGGCGTAAGCAGGATCAGCGCGTCTGGTTCCTCGGAGCGAAAAGTGGAGACGAGGCCGCGCAGGCCGTCGGCGAGCAGGTTGTCGCCGAGGTACATGACGAATGGGGAGCCGTCGATGAACTCCTCCGCGGTCAGCACCGCGTGGGCGAGGCCGGCGGGCTTGTCCTGGACGATGTAGGTGATCTCGGCGCCGAAGGCGGAGCCGTCGCCAGCCGCCTCGCGGATCTCCTCACCCGTCTCCGGGGCGATGATGATCCCGATCTCAGTCACCCCGGCGTCGACCAGCGCCTCGATCCCGTAGAAGAGCACGGGCTTGTTGGCGACAGGCACCAGCTGCTTCGCCGAGGTATGGGTGATCGGCCGCAGTCGGGTGCCGGCCCCACCGGAGAGGATCAATCCCTTAAGGCCTTCCATGCGAGGCTGCAACCCTACTTGAGGCATTGAGTCGTGCGACCGGCCATATACATCCCCAACTTCAACGGAGCAGAGCACCTTCCACGTGCGCTGCGGAGCCTGCGCGGACAAACCCGGCCGATCGAGGTCGTCGTCGCCGACAACGGCTCAACCGACGGGTCGGCGAGCTTGATTCGGGACGAATTCCCGGAGGTCTTCCTGCTCGAGCTGGGCCAGAACCTCGGCTTTGGCCGGGCGCTCAACCGCGCCGTGGGGGAACGACCGGCAGACCCGGTGATCCTCCTCAACAACGACGTCGAGTGCGAGCCGCGGTTCGTCGAGGCATTGCTGGACTCCCTCGACGAGGCGACGCAGATGGTGGCCGGAGTCCTTTTGCAGGAAGCCGATCCGGCGCTGATCGATTCGGCCGGGGTGGTGGCCGATCGCACCCTGATGGGTTTTGACTACCTGCACGGCGAACCTCTGGAGAAGGCGGGAGAGGCGGCGGATCCACTGGGGCCGACGGGCGGGGCGGCGCTCTATCGGCGTGCCGCGTTCGAGGCCGTAGGAGGCTTCGACGAGCGCATCTTCCTCTATTACGAGGATCTTGACCTGGCTCTGCGGCTCGCCGGCGCTGGAGGCCGCTGCCGCCTTGCGGCCGAGGCCCGAGCACTGCACGCCTACTCGGCCAGCCTTGGCGCCAAGACGGGTGAGAAGTTCGCCCGCACCGGCTGGAGTCGCGGCTACATGCTGCGTCGCTACGGCGTGATGTCCCAGCCCGCGCGCGCCCTGCGCACACTCGCCTGTGAGACTGCGATCTGCACCGGGCAGCTGCTCATGGACCGCACCGCGCGCGGCATCACCGGTCGCCTGCGTGGCTGGCGGGACGGATCGGCCGCCCTATTGCTCGACACCAACGGAGCTCCGCTTCTCGACATCTCGATGTCAGAAGCGCTGAGATTGCGGAGGCGGCGACGCGGCTAATCGGATGTCCCGCGCCATTCGACGCACCCGAGCCAGCGTCGGGCTTTTCGGAGGTCGCCGCTACTGCGCAGGCGGCGGCGTTCGTGGAGCAAGTGGGGAAGCCAGGCAAGAGCGCTGAGCTTGCCGCGCAGCGTCGGCAGGAAGCGGCGCTCACGCGCGGCACGCAGCAACGAGCCGACCTCGACCGCCGTGATGCGCGGAAGAGAGGTCAAGGGCATGAACTTGATCTGGGTAGCGAGCCGGTTGCGCGCGACGAGCCGCGCGTTCTCCGCCGCCGGATGGCGAAAGCCCGCCTGCCAAGAGGCATTGCCGACATGCCAGACGGCGGCCTCGGGGATGTATTCGAAGCGCCGTCCGGCGATCCTGGAACGCACGTTCAAATCGACGTCCTCATAGAAAGCGAAATAGCTTTCGTCGTATCCGCCGAGCTGACTGAAGAGATCTCGCCGCAGCAAACAGGCAGCGCCACAGACGCCGAACACCTCGCGGCGAACCATCCACCTCGAACTCTGCGCCTGCCCAGCCCCCTGCTCCAGGGCCCGGCCATCGGCGCTGAGCGCCTGCCCGGCGCTGTAGAGAGGGGCGGAATCGACGGAGGAGAACGGGTCGCCGGTGCCGAGCTCAGCGGCTGTTTCGAGCTGCACGATGCGCGGCTGCACGCCCGCCAAGGACGGATCGGCACGCAGCGCATCGAGGAGGATGCCGATGCATCCCGGCTCGAGCATCGTGTCCGCATTTAGCACCAGCGCCGATGGCGAGATAGTCCGTCGAACCCCAAGGTTGACCGCGGCGGCAAAGCCGATGTTGCGCGGCAGAGAGAGATGGGGAACTCCACCCCTTTCGAGGTACTCCAGCGAACCGTCGCTGGAACCGTTGTCGACCACGAGCAGCTCGACCTCGGCCCCCTGGTTGGACAGCGAACCGAGACAGCGGGGCAGCAAGGCGAGCGAGTTCCAGCTCGGAACGATCACCGCGACAGCTTGGGACTGGTACTTGTTCACAGCGCGGAAGCCTGACAGCTGACGCTCCCTCCGACGGCGGAAGGCGTCGATATCGTGCGCCCGATGCGGGGATGCACCTGATGAACAGCATCGCGAGCCTGGCCGGCGCGGTACTGCAGCCGCTGGCGAGCACCGAGCGACGCAAGCGTGCGCTGGTGGCGCTCGTCGCCGCACCGCTCGTGATCTCGTTCGGCGTCGGCATGGGCCTGGGCGCGATCGCCGTCGACCACGGTTGGGGCCCTGGGGTCATCGGCGGGATCGTCGTCGTCGCCCTGCTTGCCGCGGCGCTGGCCGGACGCCGGCTGTTCGCCGCGGCACAATCGATCCGCCGCCGCCAGACCACCGCATGGATCCCGGAGAAGCTGCGGCCGCTTCGACTCGAGGTCGTCGAGACAGCCCCACGACGAGTCAACATCGTCCACCCCTCAGTCGACCTCAAGCACTTCTTCGGCGGCTTCATCGCCATCTTCAACCTCGCCCGCACGCTTGCCGAGAAGGGACACGCGGTGCGCCTGATCGCAACCGAGCCATCGAGCCTGCCCGCGGACTGGCGCGAGCGAATTGCCGGCTACGAGGGTCTCGGCGATGTGCTCGAGCGGATCGAGGTGGTCTTTGCCCATGATCGTGCACCGATCGAGGCCAATCCCGAAGACACCTTGATCGCAACCCACTGGACCGTCGCCCACATCGCCCACCAGGCGACCGCCGTGTTGAGGCGCAAACGGATCATCTACCTGATCCAAGAGTACGAGCCGTTCATCTTCCCGATGGGCAGCGCCGCGGCGCTCACGCGCGAGAGCTATGACCTGCCCCATTTCGCAATCTTCTCGACCGGGCTGCTCCGCGACTACTTCGCCGCCCACCGAATCGGAGTCTTTGCCGACGGCGAGGCGAACCATGATCGTGATTCGCTCGTCTTCGACAACGCGATCACCCCGGTTGGTCCGGTGCGCGAGGAGGACCTGAGGCGGTCGGGGCCGCCACGGCTGCTCTTCTACGCGCGGCCCGAGGAGCACGCCCAACGCAACCTCTTTGAACTGGGCGCGATGGCACTGGACCGGGCGGTGGCAGGCGGCGGGCTCGCCGGCTGGACGCTGACCGGCGTCGGATCGGTGGAGCGAGGGACGCACCACCTAGTCCTTCCCGAAAGCGGTGCCAAGGTGGAGATGGTGCCACGCCGATCCCAAGCCGAGTACGCGCGGCTGCTGCGCTCCTGCGACATCGGGCTTGCCCTGATGTACACGCCCCATCCCAGCCTGGTGCCGATCGAGATGGCCTCGGCGGGCATGGTCACCGTGACCAACACGTTCGAGAACAAGGACGCGGCAGCGTTGACGACAATTTCGCCGAACCTGCGCCCGGTGGCGCCAACCGTCGCTGAGATTACCGCTGGCCTCGCCATCGCGGTCGAGCGCTCGGGCGACCTGGCGGCGCGCAGCCTCGGCTCTGTCGTTGCCTGGCCCTCGAACTGGGAGGCCGCATTCGGCGATGGCTTCATGGCGCGGCTTGACGCGTGGGTCGGCGGCGCGTGAGCGGCCCACCTTCCTTGACCGGCCGCCTCATCTCGGCGGGGAAGCGGGTCGTTGCCTCGCCTACGGCGCCACTGGTCGGACTCGCGATCGCGGTCGTCGCGGCGCTGGCGCTCAACTTCTGGGCACGCCACCACGACTACTTTTTCTACGACCAGTACGCGATCGTCCTCCACCGTTACTCGTTCCACGACCTGCTGGAGCCAACCAACGGCCACCCGGTGGTCATGTGGCTGCCCGTTTTTTACCTGCTGCGGGAGATCTTCGGGTTGAGCTCGGCTTTGCCCTTCGAAATGGTCTCTATGCTGGCCATGGTCGCCGCAGCGTGTGTCCTCTTCGCCTATCTCAGCTCTCGCGCCGATCGCTGGGTGGGGCTGGCGGGGGCGGTCCTGATCCTCTTCATCGGCGCCGGCTCGGACCCCCTGTTCTGGAATTTCCAGCTTGCCTTCGCCGGTTCGGTTGGCGCCGGCATCGGCGCTCTTGTCGCCCTCAACTGCGGTAGCCGGCGCGGCGACATCTTCGCTGCCCTGCTCTTGATCGGCTCGGTTTTCTTCCTCGCCGTCGGGCTTTCCTTCGTCGCCGCGGCCGCCGCCTGCATCCTCGCCAGGAGGCTGCCGCAGAGGCGTCCGGCGCTGGCGCGCCTCGCTCTCGTCGTCGGACCTTCCCTCTTCCTCTATCTAGCCTGGTACCTCACCTACGGTCACGACTCGCCCAGCCGCATCTCGCTCGACAACGTCATCGCCACCCCCGGCTTCGTCCTCAAGGGGCTCAGCGCCTCACTCGCCTTCCTCGCCGGCCTCGGCTCCGGTCCCACCACCAACGCGGCGATCGTCTGGGGCCTGCCGCTGCTGGCGGGATTGATGGCTCTCGCGATCTGGCGCCTGGCTGCTGGGCCACCGATCTCGCCGACGGTCTGGGCCGGCATCGCAGGCGGCCTCAGCTTCTGGGTCTTGACCGGGGTCAACAGGCCCATCGACGGCAGTCCGGCAACGGGTCGCTACTGCTTCGTTGGCGCCGTATTTGTCCTGCTCGTTGCGGTCGAGATGATCCGCGGCTTGCGCCTCAGCCGGGCCTTTGCGGGCATCGCGACCGCGCTGATCCTGGTTTCGGTGGTCTCCAACCTCAGCGGCTTCCGCTACGGCCGGAACACGCTTGCGGCCGAGGCCGCGAACCTTCGGGTCACTCTTGGCGCGCTCGATATCTCCAGGCAAACCGTTGACTCCGAATTCCTCTTGGCGCCAGAAGTCTCGGGCTCACCCTTCGAGATCGTCGTCGACGCCGCCTCCTACTTCAAAGCAGAGGATCGTTACGGGACGCCGGCCCTTGGGCCTCGCCAGCTGCTCAAACAGCCAGAACCGCTGCGCGCCAATGCCGACTCCGTCCTTCGGGCGGCGCTTCCGATGACGCTGACGGCTGGCGCACCACGACCCAATGGGCTCGAATGCATTCTGGCCGAAAGGAGCGGGCCCAGGGCAAAGGAGACCATTACGGCCAGGCAGGCATGGCTGCGCGCTGGACCTAACGGAGCGACCGTCGCGATCAGACGATTCGCAAGAAGGTACGCGCCAGTTGGGACCATCGAACCGAACCAGACAGCAAAGCTCTCGATCCCACCGGACCGCTCCTCGGTGCCATGGCAGCTCAGTTTGATGCGGGGCAAAGCAAGACTTTGTAAGAGCTAGCTCCGTTTGGCCGACCGATCAAAGGTCCTCGGCGATGCGGGGCGCCTCGCGGCGGAAGATCCAGACCGCGGTGACGCAGATTGCCGCATATACGAAAACTGAGATCGAGAAGCGCGCCCAGCCTCCCACAGCCGCGACGGCGTTGGGTGCGGATGGATCGATGATCCATTGCCGGGACTGGGTGAAGATCGGCGTCAGGGGGTTGAACAGAAGTGCCGTCTGGACCTTTTCAGGGGCCTTGTCGAAGGGGTACAGAATCGGGCTGCCATAAAGCAGGACCGTGCCCATCACGCCCCAGATGATCGCGACGTCGCGGAAGCGGACGTATAGCGCCGAGAGAATCAATGCCACTGCGGTGGTGACGCCGATGAGCGCGAGCAGAATCAGGGGAAGCAATAGCCAGGTCCACATCGGGGCGATACCGAAAGCGAGGATGAAGATGAAGACTGGGATCAGGTTGAGAAGAAGGTTGAAGATCCCAGTCATAACCGTGGCAAGCGGAATGACAAGGCGTGGGAACTGCGTCTTGCGAACGATCCCCTCGTTGGCCACCACGGAGGTCACCGCAGTGGAGGTGACCTCCTGAAAGGCGGTGAAGAAGACGATGCCCAGCAGAAGCAGGACCGGATAATGGGCAACGCCAGAGAGCCGAAAGATCTGAGTGAACACGACGAGTAGAACGCTGAACATGACCGCCGGCCGCACCAGGGACCAGAAATAGCCAAGCACGGTCCCGTAGTACGTCTTCTTGAAGTCGGTGATCGAGATCAGCAGCAACAGGTCGAAGAAACGCCTGCTGCCACCGCCAACCGCCGATGGCCCCTGGACGTCCCGCAGCGGTAGGTCCCGCTCTCTCACAGCGACGCTCATCCGTCCTCGATAACCGCTTCAAATTCATTTTCAAGTGCGATCAGCCCCGTTTGGGCCTGGGTCCCGTAGATGACGAAGTCGGCGGCCTTCGAGACCCAGATCACGTTGTCGGTCTGGCTGTGCTCGCGGTTGACGCCGAAATCGACGAAGTAGCGTCCTGAACCGAGCGGGTTGAGTATGCGAGCACTGACCTTCGCCCGTGAGCCGGCGGCGAGCAGGTCGGGCTCTCCAGCCTCGCGTTTCAGCTGGGTCGCCGTGCCGAAAACGTGCACGCCATCGGCGTTGCTGAGCAGAAAGGCGAAGGTGGGGGCCGGTGTATCCCGGTCCGCCTCGACGATCGCCCGCAGGCGGATATCATCGTCGAGCTCGACGCTGTTCGTCCTCTCGCCGGCGGCGTCCTCGAGCCAGATGTCGACCAGCCGGACCGCCGGACCGCCGGCGCTCGCCTGGGCTGCGCTCGACGTCTCGCCTCGTTCGAAGTTCAGCCGCAGGTAGTGGCGGCCAACCTCTTGCGGATTGCCCTCGTGGACGATCTGCCCATGGTCCAGCAGGATCGCCCGGTGGCAATAGGCATCGACCGCGTTCATGTCGTGGGTGACCAGGACGAGGGTCTTGCCGCTGCCGCGCAGATCGTGGAAGACATCGGCGCACTTCTGCTGGAAAGAGGCATCGCCGACCGCCAGCACCTCATCGATCAGGAGAATGTCGGCGTCGGCCTGAATCATCACCGAGAAGCCGAGCCGAACCAGCATTCCGGAGGAGTAGTTCTTCAGCTTCAAATCGACAAACTCGTTGAGTTCGGCGAAATCGAGCACGGCATCGAGCCGACGCGCTGCCTCCTTGCGGGTCAGACCCATCATCACGCCGTTCAGTTGCACGTTCTCCCGCGCGGTCAGCTCCATGTTGAAGCCGACACCAAGCTCGATGAAGGGCGCAAGGCGGCCGGCCATCCGCACCAGTCCCGCGTCAGCGCGATAGATGCTGGCGAGAACCTTCAGCAGCGTGCTCTTGCCCGAGCCGTTGCGGCCGACAATGCCGAAGAACTCTCCTTGGTTCACTTCGAAGGAGATTCCGTCGAGGGCCCGGAGCTGGCTGAAGTCGCGGCTGATCGTCGGGTGCAGCACGCGCTCCTTGAGCGAGTCGATCTTCTGCCCGGGCAGGCGGAAGGACTTCTCCAAGCCCCGCACGTCGATCGCCAGCGAACGGCCAGCGACGCCGGGCGACGGCGCGGGGGCGGCAGCGGTGCTCACGTCTACGGCCATCGGACGCAGTCTACGAGTGGCTCAAGAGGATCTTTGCGACCGTGCCGCTGACGTCCTCGACGAGGTACTCGCGAGGAGGCTCCCAGGCGGGTCGGTGTGCCAGGGCGGTCATCGTGCAGCGGCGGATTGCGTCGGGTTCCACCCCGCTGAGAATGTTGCTGCCGCACTCCACCGTCTCTGGGCGCTCGGTCGTGTCCCGAACCGTCACCGCGGGCACGCCGAAGATGCAGCACTCCTCCTGCACCGTGCCGCTATCGCTGAGAACGCAGCGAGCATTGCGCTCGAGCTTGACGAAATCGAAAAAGCCCATCGCCGGGAGGATTCTGATCCGCTCGGTTTCCATTGGAACCCCAAACCCTTCCAAACGGGTTTGGGTGCGGGGATGCATGCTGCAGATCAAAGGCAGCTCGAGCGCATCGGCGATCTCGACGATGCCGCGGGCGAGCGAGCGCAGGCGCTGCTCGACGTCGACGGTCTCCTGCCGGTGCATGGTCAGCAACAGGTAGCCGCCGGCCTCGACCTCGAGCCTCTCCAGCGCGTCGGAGGCCTCGATCCGGTCCGCGTAGTGATCGAGGACCTCCTTAATCGGATTGCCGGTGACGAAGATGCGCTCGGAGGAGATCCCCTCACGCAGCAGGTTGGCGCGCGAGCGCTCGGTGTAGGGCATGAGGACGTCGCTGGAGTGGTCGATCACCCGGCGATTGACCTCCTCCGGCACCCTGTCGTCGAAGCAGCGGTTGCCGGCCTCCATGTGGAAGACGGGGACGCCGAGGCGCTTGGCGACATAGGCCGAGATCCCGCTGTCGGTATCGCCGAGGACCAGCAGCTTGTCAGGCCGCTCCTCGCACAGCAGGCGCTCGCTCGCGGCGATGATCTGACCGACGCGATCGGCGAACCCCTCGCCCTTGACCCCGAGGTGGTGGTCGGGCGCGCGCACCCCCAGCTCTTCGAAGAAGACGTCGCTGAGCCGCGCGTCGAAGTTCTGGCCGGTGTGGACCAGGACGTGATCGCAGACCGCGTCGAGCCGCTCAATCACGCGGCTGAGCCGGATGATCTCCGGCCGCGTGCCGAGCATGGTGAGGACCTTCATTTCACGTCGACCGGCTCATCGTCCGGCATCAGGCCGTGCCTCCTCATCAGCGCCGTCGCCCCGTCGAGGTCGATCAGGTCAGTGCCGGAGCTGTACTCCCGACCCTCGAAGGGCTTGCCCGGAGGGTCCTCCGGACGCAGCTCCGGCAGGATCGGCTCGATCGTCAGGTAGTCGCCGCGGTCATAGGTGCGGGCCGCCTCCTCCTCGGAGACGAGGACCTCGTGGATCTTCTCCCCCGGACGAATCCCGGTGATCTTGACCTCGATCTCGCGATCGCCGATCAGCGCCGCGGCGATGTCGACCATACGTGCCGCCGGCACCCGCGGGATCCAGGTCTCGCCCGAATAGCCGTCGCGCAGGGCGGCGAAGACGATGTCGACAGCATCGTTGAGACTGAGCAGGAAGCGGGTCATCTCGGGCGTCGTCACGGTCAACGGTCCGCCCGTCCGGATCTGCTGGTTGAAAACCGGGATCACCGATCCGCGCGAGGCGAGGACGTTGCCGTAGCGGGCAAGGAGGAAGCGTGTGCCAGGACAGTCGAGGGCGGCCTGGGCCAGGATCCGCTCCTGGATCGCCTTCGTCATCCCCATCACGTTGACCGGCTTGCACGCCTTGTCGGTGGAGACGCCGACCACGGTCTCGATCTTGAAGTCGTGCTCGCGAATCGCCTGCACGATGTTCTCGGCGCCGACGATGTTGGTTCGGACCGCCTCGAACGGGTGGTACTCGGCCGTCGGCACCTGCTTCAGCGCCGCCGCGTGGAAGACGACGTCGGCATTGCGCAGCACCGAGCATACGGCGGGGTAGTTGGAGACGTCGCCGATGTGGAAGTGCAGCCGGTGGTGGCGATTCTCCTCATAGACGATCTCGTCGGTCGCAACCTGACGTTCCTGGAAAGCGAGGCGCATCGAGTGCTGCGTGGCCTCGCTGCGCGAGAAGACGACGATCTCCTCCGGCAGACCCGCCGTGCCCTCGAGCAAGCGCCGCACGAGCACCTGCCCGAACGAGCCAGTTCCACCAGTGACGACAACGCGCTTACCGGTTAGCAATGCGTGACCTCCGTATCTCGTCGTAAGGGGTTGGATCGCCGACCATCCGGTCGATCATCTCCTGCCAGCCCGAAGGCTTCCAGCCGGTCTCGCGCCTGAAGCGGCTGGAGTCGAGGCTGCGATCGATCACCACGGATTCGTCGGGGACGATCCCAATCTCGATTCCGTAGGCCTCCCTGAGCATGTCGAGCAAGCTGTCCTTGTCGATCGGCTCGGCGCTGACGTGCCAGAGCCCTTCCAGACTCCGATGCTCAGCGATCACTTCGATCAGCACTTGGGCCAGGGCCTGGGTGGTGAAGCCGCTGAAAATCGCTTTCTTGAATCCGCGCACGCTCTTACCCGCTTCGCCGAGGAACCACTCCACCAGCCCGAAGGAGGACTCGAGCTCGCGGCCGATGATCGAGGTCCTGATCGTCAGCGAACCCGGCCCGACCGCCTCGCCGAGCAGCTTCGAGTGGCCATAGAGGTCGCTCGCGTCGGGCTGGTCATCCTCGCTGTAGTTGCCACGCGAGCCGGAAAAGACGCAATCGGTCGAGATGTGGATAAAGCGCTTGCCGCGCTCACGACAGAGCGCCGAGACCTCTTGGGGAAACAGCGAGTTGAAACGGATTGCAGGAACCGGGTCGGCGGCGGCATCGGCCTGCTTGACGATGCCGATGCAGTTGACGACAACCTCGGCTTCGCACTCGTCGATGGCAGCGGCGACGCTGGCAATATCGTCGGCCTGCACGCCGGTCAGGGTCCGCTCGGGATCGAGCACAGCGCTCGCGGGGGCCTCGAGGGCGTCGGTCCTGACCGTCGCCCAGGCATCGAAGGAGCCTTGGGCCTCCTGCCAGAGCTTGTGGCCGAGCATGCCGGTGCCGCCGAGGACGAGCAGGCGCATCAGCGGGGCGTTGCTTCTGAGATGGTGGTCTCCGCGATCAAGTTCGCTCAATTTATTCGTCGGGGCCCCGGTTCGCGATCTCCATCTCGCGCCGAGCCAGCGTGTCGCCAAGTGCCGCAATCCGACTGCCCACTTTGCGCAGCTCGTTTTCGAGCTCGGCGGTCTCGGCTCGCAGCTCGGCGGATGTCGCCGCAAGCGCCTCATGGCGAGCCGGAAAGGTGCGGCTGACCAGCCGATCGCCGAGGAAGAAGCGCTCCCAGGGAGCGTTGCCGCCGAGCAGGCCCGCGCCGGCGAGGTAGGCGCTCCGGTAGGCCTCGGCTTCGACCGCGCGCAGCTCCTCTGAGACGTCGGGCGAGGCATAGACACGGTCGACGATCGCGACTCGCTCGAGGGCGATCTGAATTCCCACGCTGAGCCTGCCGGTCATCCCCTCGTGCCAACGGTAGTGGGCGAGGATCTCCGGCACCCGCCTGAACTCGCCCAAGGAGCTGACCCTGACCCAGAACTCGAAGTCGGCCGAGTAGATGATCTCGGGATCCCAGCCGCCGACCTGGTCGATCGCCGACCGCCGCAGCAGCGCCCCTGGCCCGATCACGGGATCGCTGGCCTTGATCGCGTGCAGCAGGGTGAACTCCTCTGGCATGACGCTGTCGATCTTCTCGCCGCCCTCCTCGACGTAGTCCCAGGCCGGATAGGCGACGACGACGTCTGGCTCGGCGGCGAAGACGGCGGCAAGCTTGGGCACCGCCCCCGGCAGCAGCATGTCGTCGGAGCTGAGATAGCCGACGAGATCGCCCTTGGCCATCTCAAAGCCGCGGTTGAGGGTACGCGCCTGGCCCATGTTGTCGTGGCGAACCCAGCGAAACCGAGTCGCCGGCTGGCGCTCGGCATAGCCTTCGAGCAGCTCCGGCGTGTGATCGCTGGAGCCATCGTCGAGCACCACGAGTTCCAGCCGCTCGTAGTCCTGCCCGAGCACGCTTTCGATTGCCTCGTCGAGGAACTCGGCGCGGTCGTAGGTCGGGATCAGGACCGTGACGCTGGGCAACCCGTCCGTCCCCTCTCGCGCTCGCGGATCAGCCATCGGTCCCCCCCCGCAGGCGCCCTAGCAGGCGCCGAGGCAGGCTCGCCGCCCCCTGATCGCCGTTCTGAAGCCGATTTTCGCGCGCCGCCACCGTCCCCTCGAGCAGGGGAATCACTGCCCGCTGACGCGCGATTCGCTGTTCGAGGTTGACCTTATGGGCTTCGAGCCGAGCGATTTCGGCGTCGAGGTCGCCGGCGTCCTCGGGCCGGAACTCAGAGAGGCGATCGGCGATGAAAAACCTCTCGCCGAACCGCTCGAAGCCGGGACCAAACTCGAGCGCGGCAAGGACGCAGGCGCTGCGGGCGGCCGCTCTCACGGAAGCCTCCGATTCGGGCGGGAGCTCGAGCTCCGAGAGCAACCGCTCATAGACGACGAGCCGCTCTCGGGCCGTCTCCGCCGTGCCGGGCCGCAACGGAAGAGCGTCGACGTGGCGACGGGCCAGCGGCTCGGTGAGCCGTCGCACTTCTCCTTTCGCGGCGAGCCGCAGCCAAAAGGCGAACTCGGCGAACGGCGAGGCGCCGGCGCCGAGCCGAGCCGCCTCCAAGGCCGCTCGGCGGCGGAAGATCGCGCCCGGGCCAACCGGGCTGTACTGAAACCTGAACATCTCCATCGGATCGAGCTCTTCGGGGATCACGGTCTCGATCTCGCCGCTCTGTCGATCGACTCGTTGGAAGGACGGATACACGAGCACGACCGCTGGCCGTGCGACCAGCGCCGCCCTCAGCCGTGCGACTGCGCCTGCAAGCAGCGCATCCCCCGGCGGCAGGTGGATAACGAGCTCGCCGCGGGCACGCTCGAGCCCATCGGCGAGCGTCTCCATGGCGGCGCCGGTGGCGCCGTCGATCGCGACCAGCTCGACCCCGGCGCTCTCCTCCATGCCGGCACCCTCGGCCGAGCCAGCGATGATCGAAACGAGCGGAGCGCCGCCTCGGTCGCTGGAGCTCATCTCTCGTCCTCAGACGAGCCCGCGGCAGGCAGTCGCCGCTTCGGCGCGCGCCGCTGGGCCTGGGAGCGAATCCGCTCCAACAGCCGGCGCAGTAACGGCCGCACCCCTCGGCCCCGGCTTCGTTCGGAGGCTTCCAGGCGCTGATGAAACCCGTCCAGGGATCGCTGCATCTCGCTGACATGGCTTCGCAAAGCAGCGATGTGGGCATCGCGCTCGAGCAGCTCGCTGTCATACCAGCGCTCGACTCGCTCGCCCTCGGCCCTCGTCTCCGGACCGGTACCCCTGCCGGCGGTATCAGGACCGCCGGAGAGCACCTCTGCCGCGATCTCCTCATATGCCTCCATCATGCGGGCCAAAATCACCTTGTCGTCGAGCCGGGCGGTCGCTGCGGCGGCGTTTATCTTGGCGGCCGAATCGACGAAAGAGTCGTCGCTGAGCGCCCGGCGCAGGGCCTGGGCCACCCCTTCTGCGTCAAGCGGATCGACGAAGAGGGCACCACGGCCGTCCTCGGCCCAAGCGCTCGAGCAGCCGGTGTCGGACTGAATCGGCAACGAGCCCATCACCATCGCCTCGAGGAAGGACGTGCAGATCGCATCGCTTTCGCTGAGCGAGATCGAGGCCCTGGCTTCGCCGTGCATCGAAAGGATCCGCTCGTGGGCCGCCAGGGTTCCGCTTCCCGACACGACCTCCAACTCCATGTCCATCTCCGAGCAGATCCGGCCTGCCCGCTCTTGGATGTCGTCGCTGGCCGTGTACAGCGCCAAGCGATGGCCGGGGACCACATCACCGCAATGTTCGATCGCATCGAGGGCGACGTCCGGCCGGTAGACGAAGGAGTTCGCCGCCTTGAGCGTGATCACGCTACGGGCCGAGGTCGGGCCGGGAGAGCGCAAGGCCCGTGCCCGCTCGAGATCGAAGCCGCCGGCGTTGGGAAGGACTGGCAGCACCTTGCCGGAGAAGCCAAACGCTCGCGCCAGCTCGATGTCTCGATCGCACTCGCACCCGTAGTAGTCGCAGGCGCCGAGCACATCTTTCAGGCGCTCAAGATGCCGTGGGTTGCGTCGGTAGTAGTAGACGTCGGAACCCCAATTGTGGACCATCCACGGCGGTGCCTCGCGGGACAGCAGGGCGCGTGCCTCTAGCACCAGGTAACCACCGTGCTGAATCTCCATCGAGTCGAGCAGGTCGGGCTTCAGGTCTTTGACCAGACCAGCGAAGGCGCTGACCCGCTGGCTCCAGCTCAATCCTTCGATCACCGGTTCGGTGTTCCCCGAGCCTGGCTCGAGCGGCTGCA
>JAJKHV010000160.1 GCA_021154855.1 Solirubrobacterales bacterium | reverse complement strand
GTCTCCAGGTGGCGCTGCTCGAGCCGCTCCTTTCCCTCCCCCTCGGAGCGGGCGACGTTGGTTGCCTTTGTGCCCGCGTAACGGGCGCTCTGCACGCCGACGATCGAGCCGACCTTGGCCGAGCGTCTCATGCGGCCCTTGGGGATCTTCGAGCCGTCGGCCACGTCCGAAGGGTGCCACACGCGCGCTTTCTCTATCCTCTCCGGTCCGAATGGCTCGTGGACGCGAAACCCTCAAGGCAGCACCCCGCAGCGAGTTCGGCTCACGGACCTCCCGTCGACTGCGCCGCGAGGGCCTCGTGCCGGGCGTCGTTTACAGCGGTGGCTCGGAGGCAAGCGCCTTCCAGGTCGCCGAACGCGACGTCCGCAACGTGCTCGGGGAAGGCGCCGCCCTCTTCGACCTCGAGATTGACGGCAGCAAGACGGTGCCGGTCGTGGTCAAGGAGCAGCAGCTGCATCCAGTGCGCGGCAGCCTGCAGCACATCGACCTGCAGGAGGTGCGGCTCGACGAGGCAATTCAAGCCGAGGTCGCGGTCGAGCTCGAGGGCATCGAGGTGGCCCCCGGCGTCAAAGGCGGCGGCGTGCTCGAGCACGTCACCCGCGAGGTCACGGTTGAAGCACTTCCCACCGAAATTCCCGATCGGCTCATCGCCGACGTCTCGGCGATGGAGATCAACGACACCCTGCAGCTCTCGGCGCTTCCGGTCCCCGAGGGCGTGACGCTCGTCGCCGACGATCCCGACGAGGTCACGATCGCCACTCTCTCGCCGCCACGGGTCGAGGAAGTCGTCGAGCCCGAGGTCGAGGAGGAGACCGAGCTGGTCGGCGAAGAGGGCGAGTCAGCCGCCGACGAGGGTGGCGACGGCGATTCGGGCGACTCCGGCGGGGAGTAACCGCTGTCCATCTTTCGCCGCCGAGCCGACCGGGGCGAGGGCGAGCAGTCGGCGGACCGCATCCTCATCGTCGGTCTCGGCAATCCCGGCGAGAGCTATGCCGCGACCCGCCACAACATCGGCTTCGAGGTAGCCGATGAGCTCTCGCGGCGCTGGGACCTGCCGCGGGCGAAGCAGAAGTTCGGTGGTCTGATTGCGGAAGGCCGGGCCGGTCCCGGCGGCTCGCGTGTCGCAATCCTCCTGCCGCAGACTCAGATGAACGTTTCCGGGGACTCCGCCGGCCCGGCTCGTGGCTCGCTCAAGGTGCCGCTCGACCGGGTCGTCGTCTTGCATGACGAGATCGACCTGCCCTTCGGCGAGATCAAGGTCCGTTTCGGCGGTGGTCTCGCCGGCCACAACGGTCTCAAGAGCCTCAAGCGCGGCTTCGGGGAGACCGACTTCTGGCGGGTGCGGGTAGGGGTCGGGCGGCCCGATTCGACCGATCCTGAAATCGTCGCCTCCTACGTGTTGGGGCGCTTCCGCGAGCCGCGCGAGGAGGTCGCGGCACTGGTCGAGCGCGCCGCCGGGGAGACGGAGAGGCTGGTCGAGGAGCTAGGTTCCGCGTCATGAGTGAGCCGGCAACCGAGGTGACGAGCTACGAGGTGGAAGAGCAAGGCGTCGCGGTCCTTCGCCTCCAGCGACCGAAGTCGCGCAACGCGATCGACACCCAGATGCTGGTCGAGATCCTCGAGCAGCTCGCGGTGGCGCGTGCCGACGAGGCCGTGCGTGTGTTGGTGATCTCTTCCTCGGACCACATGGGGCTCTCGGCGGGCGCCGACGTCAAGGAGGAGCTCGACGGTGAGGGCCACGTTCGCCGCATGCAGCTCTTCGCCGATGTCTATGACCAGATCGTCGCCTTTCCCAAGCCGACGATTGCCGCCTGTCATGGCGACGTGGTCGGCGGTGGCGCCGAGATTGCGGTTGCCTGCGACATGCGCGTCGGCGGCTCGAACTTGCGCATGCGCTTTCCCGGTGCAGCCCTTGGCGTCCCCGTCGGTCCTGCACGCCTGGTCACGCTCTGCGGCCTTGCCGCCGCCAAGTAC
This sequence comes from Solirubrobacterales bacterium, assembly GCA_021154855.1. GTDB lineage: Bacteria > Actinomycetota > Thermoleophilia > Solirubrobacterales > 70-9 > VRUE01. The sequence goes on along the minus strand of JAJKHV010000160.1, from coordinate 7,136 downwards.
CTGCTGTTCTCCTCACGCACCGTCGGGGCCGATGAGGCGCTGCGTCTGGGCCTGGTCAACCGCGTCGCACCGGCGGCCGCCACCGAGGACTCGGCCTTGGAGTTGGCCAGCCAAGTCGCCGCTCATCCACCAGAGGCGGTCGCCAAGCTGAAGCGGATGCTGCACGGGTGGGACGACGTCGAGGGCCGCTCGGCCGCCGAGGGCAAGGACCAAGTCGAGTGGCAGCGCTCCGGGCCGGGCCTGCCCTACACCGGCTCGACCAGCTAGCTCGGCCGTAACGCTTTGTCCACCCGCCAGGTGGACAAAGCGTTACGGCTTGCTGGCGGCGGCCTCCCCGACTCCGGCCGCGATCGCCATGATCGAAATTTGCGGGTTGACCCCCGGGCAGCTGGGCAGGAGCGAGCCGTCCGCGACCCAGACCCCCGTTACGCCGCGCAGCCGTCCTTCCGGGTCGACGGGATGGCGGGCCGGGTCAGAGCCCGCCGCGGCGGTTCCGCTGGGATGAAAGCCGGCGAGGCGGAGGCGGCGCACGTCGAGCCGTTGCATTGCCGCCTTTAGCTCGGCTTCCGAGCGCACGACCGGGGCGCCGCCGCCGAGTTCAACGTCCGTGGCTCCTGCCGCCAGCATCACCCGGGCCATCGCCTCGATCGCCGTCGCAAGGCGACCTTCGTCGGCCTTGGCGAGGCGGTAGGAGACGATCGGGCTGCGAGCGCCGAAGACCCGGCCCGAGGGCTCGTCGGCGATCATCGCGCCGATCATCGCCCTGCCCGCCGCACGGTCGAGTCGACTCAACAGATGCGAGCCGTAGCCCGGCGTTGAGATCGCGCCCATGCCCGGCGGGCTGCCGGTGGCCTCGATCAGGACGCCCTCGGACTCGTGCAGCTCCTCGATACCGACGCTCTGCATCACGCCGCTCCAGGGCACCACCTCTTCCTCAAAGCCGGCGGTGATTCCCGTTGCTGGGTGGATTGAGAGGTTGCGACCGAGGCGGGGATGGCGGCCGAGGCCACTGCGGCGCAGCAGCGACGGTGTCGGGACCGCCCCCGTTGCGACGACGACGAGGGGCGCGGAGATTCGCACCTCCGCGCCATCGGCCCGGCTGCCGGCCACACCGACTGCGCGGCCGTTCTCGCTCATCACCCGCTTCACCCGCAGCCCGGCGACAATTCGTGCCCCAGCCTCGCAAGCCTGCGGCAGGGCATTCAGGTGGACGCCGCCCTTGGCATTGTTGGGGCAGCCGATCGCGCACTGACAGGCGCCGCGGCAGCCGCTTGCATTGCGGCGCAGGGGCGCGCTGCGCCAGTCGATCGCCGCCGCTCCCTCGAGCGCGAGTTCGCCGTTTCGACCCAACACCTCCATCGAGGCCGGGGCGACGCCGATCGTCTCTTCGACATCGGTAAGGCGCACGGCCAGCTGTTCGGGTTCGGCCAATGCCAGGCCATGCTGCTCGTGCCAGGCGGTCGCAACGGGCGCCGGTGGACGAAAGCAGGTGCCCGAGTTGATCACGGTCGTGCCGCCCACCGCGCGTCCCAGCGGCAGCGCGATCGGAGGATTGCCTACCGCCATCGTCGTGCCGCCGTCGCGATAGATCCCGGCGAAGCGGTCGAGCGGGTGTGCCGCGCGGATGCGATCCACGGTCCAGCGCTCGCCCTCCTCGACGATCACGGTGTCGAGCCCGGCTCGAGCCAGCGCCCGCGCGGCGAAGGCGCCTCCGGCCCCTGAGCCGATCACGATCGCGTCGCAACTGGAGGTTCGTGGCCACTCTGCCGCCGCGACGACCGTCATCTGCGGGTCGGGCCGCGCAGGCTCGTGGCGTGAGCCGACCGCCGCGATCTCGGCGGCGAACGTATCGGCCCCATGGGCGAGCAGGACAACGGACTTGAGCGCGTCCAGCGCGGGGGAGCCGCCCAGCCTGGCGACCTGCTTGAGGAGCCCTTCGCGCTGCGACGGGGAGGCGGCCCCCAGGGTTCGGCCGGTGCGGGCGAGCGAGAGCGCCTCGATGCCGGCGAGGGTCACTCCAAGCCCAACCTGGGAGACCCCCGGCATGCGCGAAACCATCCGTCTGGCGACGCTCGCCACCCTCTCGGGCTCAGGTCCTCCTGCCTCGGGCGGCAGGAACGCCGCCGCCACGTCTCCCAGCGCGGACATTGCCTGATCTTAGGTCCAGCTGCTCGAATCGAGCACTGCGCCGTTCCCAAAGTGCCCCGGGTGGCCGCTGATGTGCTCGGCGACCTCGGCACAGGGTGCGACCCAAACTTCGTTCCCCGCCGCTCCGGCGACCCGGTCGAGCACCCTCGCAAGGCACCCGGGGCCGAACCAATCGAACATCAACGGATGCAGGACGATCGTCATGTAGCCACCGCCCTGCGCCAGCCCAGCGATCTCCGCTTCGAGCCAGGCGGCGAAGGCGGAGGGCTCGATCGGCTCGCTCGAGCCGCTGATCTGTTCGCGCGCCGCGGCAAGTGCCGGCAGCACACAGCTGGCGTCGACGTGTCGCCACTCGAAGGGCAACAGGACGATCCCGTCCTCGGCTCCCGCCCCAGCGCCCGCCGGCGAGCAGTAACGCAGGCCTGCCTCTCGCAAGACCCGGGTGCCTCCAGCGCCAAGCTGGCCGCCGGGAGGACGCATTCCCGCCACCTCGAGGCCAATTCCCTCGAATGCAGCGATGCCGCGATCCAGGTTTGCGGCTTGCTCCGCGGCGCTCAGATCGGCCCACTGCTCATGGCGCCAGGCGTGGTAGGCGACCTCATGGGCCCGGCTGTCGATCTCTCGCAGCAGGTCTGGGTAGAGCTCCGCATTCAGTCCCTCGACGAAGAAGGTCGCAGCGATTCGGCGCTCAGCCAGCTGCTCGAGCACTCGCGGCAAGATCTCGAGAGCGGTTGCGTGCCGTCCCAACGGCGCGTCCGCCGGCAGCGCCCCCATCTCCAGCTCCGCCGCCTCGCCGAGGTTGTCGAAGCTGAGGCTGAGCGCCGCGCGGGCGCCCCCCGGCCAGGCCGGTGCCTCGCTCATTCGCGCAGCGCCGGGCTCCAGCGCGCCGGGTCGAGCTCCGCCTGCTCGCGGGCCCAGCGGAAGTGGTGTCGTGCCGAGGCGAGCAGGATCGGGAAGTTGAGCAGGCCGGCGACCGCAAAGCGCCGCACCCCCGGCCGGTTTGCCGCGGGCAGGTCGAGCACGCTGCAGACAAGCCAAAACCACAGCACGGCGTTGTAAGCCGGCAGCTGCTCCTCGCTCAGGCCCTCGGCTTCGTCGAGCATCGGCAGGCCGCGGTGCAGGGACCAGGGCCAGGCCTTGAAGTGGACGGCGACGCCGGCGACCCCGATCCCGGCGCTGAAGGCCGACAGGCGCCGCGCCTTTTCCCCTTCGCGGGCGGCGGCGGCAAGCATCAGCGGGAAGTAGGCGCTCCAGAGCGCGTAGGCGCCACGGCGACCGATGAACGGCTCGAAGACGAGGCCGACTCCGGCACGGGTCTCGAAGGCGTTGTGGGCGAGCAGGCCGAGTGCCGATCCGGTGGCAAGAAGGCGTCTGATTCGCATTGCGGGAGCGTAGCCCGATCTGGTTGGCGGGCGAGGTCCGGAGACCGGCAGGCAAAGGTCAGGGAGTGGCCTGCTCTGCAGGCGACCGACCGAGGACGCCGCATGGCATGCTCAGAGGCCGCCTGATGTCACTGCGTCCGCTGATCGAGATAGCTGCAGAGAACGAGCGCGTCCACGCGCTCACCGGACGCGTGCGCGACGCCGCCGACGGCGGCGAGAAGGTAGAGGTTCCGGCCTCGGCGATGCTGCGCCCGCTGTTGCTGGCAGCGATGCTGGAGGACGATCGGGGTCTCGACGGCCGACCGGCGCTGCTGGTCAGCCCCGATGACCGTTCGGCCCGCGACCTCGCCAATGACCTGCGCGCCTATCTGGCGCCCCGCCGCGTCCGCCTCTATCCCTCGCGCGGCACTGGCTTCGCCTCCCACGTGACGCCGCCGCCGCACCTGATCGGGCTGCGGATCGACGCCCTCGATGCGCTCCGCGGCGAAGCGGACGCCGTCGTCGTCGCCTCCGCCACCGCACTCGCCGAGGCAGTGCCCGACGCCGCCCTTCGCCCGGCGGGATTCACGATCGCGACCGGCGAGGAGATCGATCTCGCCGAAGTTCTCCGTCGCTTGGACGCGGCCGGTTACGAACGGGTCGAGCAGGTGGAGGAGCGCGGTCAGCTCGCCGTGCGCGGCGGCATCCTCGACGTCTTTGGCGCGACCGAGGAGCGCGCCGTGCGGATCGAGCTCTTCGGCGACGAGGTCGAGTCGATGCGCTGGTTCTCGACCTTCACCCAGCGCTCGCTCGGCGATGCCGATCGGGTCGAGCTGGCCCCGGCGGCCGAGCTGGACGCCGAGCATCGTGAACTTGCCGAGCTGGCGGCGATGGAAGCCACCGAGCAGGGCAAGGAGCCGCCGAGCCTCGCCGAGGTCCTACCGCTCGATCGCTTCGGGGCGCCGCTGGACCTGGTTCCCGACTCGGCCGCCGTGGTGCTCGCCGCCGTCGAGGAGATCGAGCCGGCCCTGCGCGACCACTGGGAGGATGCGACCACGGCGATGCACGACGACGACGCTCGGCGACTCTACGTCGACGTCGCCGAGCCGCTGGGTGCTCGCGCCGCGCTCTCGTTCAGGGCAGCGGGGGACGACGACGAGGAAGCCTTCCGCGCGGCGCGGGCCGAGTCCCCCGCCCGCAGCGTCAAAGAGGCCGAGGCCGAGCTGGAGAAACAGGTTCGCTCCGGCTATCGCACCGTGGTCGCCTTCGACGATCGGGGCGAGGCCGAGCGGGCGCGCTACGGTCTCGACCGCCTCGACGCGGCGCTGCTCGAAGGCGGCCGCCTTTCTCCCAAGCCCAGCCTCACCTTCGCCGAGGCGCGCCTGCGCGAGGGCTTCGTCAGCCCCGAGCTGCGCCTCGCCGTCTATCCCTTCCGCCGCTTGGTCCACCGGCGCCGGCGGGCCGAAGCGCGCGCCCCCGGCGCGGGGCGCGGCCGCCTCGCCTTCAGCGAACTGAAAGTCGGCGATTACGTCGTCCACGAGGATCACGGCGTCGCCCGCTTCGCCGGCTTCGAGACGCGCGAGGTCGGCGGCGTCACCCGCGACTACCTCTACCTCGAATACAAGGGCGAGGACCGCGTCTTCGTCCCCACCGACCAGCTCGCCAAGCTGAGCCGCTACGTCGGCGCCGGCGGCGAACCGACGCTCTCTGCGTTGGGCGGCAAACGCTGGCAGAACATGAAGGCGCGGGCGCGCAAGGCGGCAGGCGCGATCGCCGGCGAGCTGCTCAACCTGTATGCCGAGCGACGGACGCGCAAGGGCCACGCTTTCGGCGCAGACGGCGAGTGGCAGATGACGATGGAGGCGGCCTTTCCGTACCGCGAGACCGCCGACCAGGTCGAAGCGATCGAGTCGGTCAAGGGCGACATGGAGGCCGACCAGCCGATGGACCGCCTTGTCTGCGGGGACGTCGGCTTCGGCAAGACCGAGGTGGCGCTGCGCGCCGCGGTCAAGGCGGCGGCCGACGGCAAGCAGGTGCTGATGTTGGTGCCGACGACGATCCTCGCCCAGCAGCACCTCGGCACCTTCCGCGAGCGCCTCGCCGACCTGCCCTTCGTGGTCGAGGGCGTGTCGCGGCTGCGCAAGCCGGCCGAGGTGAAAGCCGTGCTTGCCGGCTACGAGGCGGGCAAGGTCGACATCCTGATCGGCACCCACCGGTTGCTTTCGCGCGACGTTCGCGCCAAGGACCTCGGCCTGGTCATCGTCGACGAGGAGCAGCGCTTCGGCGTCAAGCAGAAGGAGCTGCTGCGTCAGCTGAAGTTGAAGGTCGACGTGCTGGCGCTTTCGGCGACGCCGATTCCGCGCACCCTGCAGATGAGCCTGGCGGGACTGCGCGACATCTCGACGATCGAGACGCCGCCTGAGGGACGGCGGCCGGTGCGGACCTACGTCGGGCCCTACGACGAGGACCTGGTCCGGCACTCGATCGAGCGCGAGCTGGAGCGCGGCGGGCAGGCCTTCTTCCTGCACAACCGGATCGACTCGCTGCCTGAGACGGTCGAGCGGCTGCGCGGCCTCGTCCCCAAAGCGCGCTTCTCCGAAGCGCACGGCCAGATGGACGAGACCCAGCTCGAGGAGACCATGCTGGGCTTTCTGCGTGGCGACGCCGACTGCCTGGTGACGACGACGATCATCGAGTCGGGCCTCGACATCCCCAGCGCCAACACGCTGATCGTCGAGCGCGCCGATCAGCTCGGCCTCGCCCAGGCCTACCAGATCCGCGGCCGGGTCGGGCGCTCTCGCGAGCGCGCCTTCGCCTATCTGCTCTATCCCTCGGCCGAGGCGCTGACCGAGGACGCGGCGGCGCGGCTATCGACCCTCGCCGACCACACCGAGCTCGGTTCCGGCTTCAAGATCGCGATGCGAGACCTCGACATTCGCGGCGCCGGCGACCTGCTCGGCGAGGAGCAGTCGGGACACGTCGCCGCGGTTGGCTTCGAGCTCTACTGCCAGATGATCGACGAGGCGGTTGGGGAGGCCCGGGAGGCGGGCGAGGGCGGGGAGGCTCCCGAACCGGTCCGCCTCGACGTCCCGGTCAATGCCTATCTCTCGGCCGCGTTCATCCCCTTCGAGGCAGCCAAGATCGACGTCCACCGCCGTATCGCGGCCGCCCGCGAGCCTGGCGAGCTGCGGGCGATCCGCGACGAGATCAGCGATCGTTTCGGCCCGCCGCCACCGGAGGCGGAGAACCTGCTGGCCCTGCAGCGGGCGCGGATCGAGCTGGCCCTTGCTGGCGCCCGCAGCGTCGAGTTCCGCGGCGGACGGCTAAGCGTCACCGGGGTCGAGCTCGATTCGGAGGGTGCCGGGGCGCTGGCCGAGAAGCTCGAGGGAGCGCTCTATGAGTGGCGCGAGAAGACTGTCGGCATGCGCGTCCCAGACGATCCGGAGGCGAGGCTAAACGCCCTGCTGGCGATGGCCGCGGCGATCAGGGACGCCAAGCGGAGTGCGGCGACAGCGCCCGCTCCGAGCATTTGATTTATGCTGCCCGATCGGTGGCATCGACTAAGGGGCAAGGGAAGAGGTCAGCCGGGTTGCAGCGACTCGCGCTGCTCGCCTTCGGCGCCGTCTT
>JAJKHV010000159.1 GCA_021154855.1 Solirubrobacterales bacterium | reverse complement strand
TCTTGCCGCCGCGGTGCATCTGCATCGTGCGGTCGACGTAGTCGAGCACCTTGGCGCCGCGGGTTGAGCCGATCGAGCGCAGGATCTTCTCCCAGTGCTCGCGGTCCTGGGCGTCGATCGTGAACTCGCGCACCCGCTTTCCCTCGCCGCCGGCCCCCGGCACTAGGTCGACGCCCTGCAGCTGGCCACCCGCCTCGGAGATCGCCGCGGTCAGCTTGCCGAGCGGCTCCTGCCGCGCGTCGAGCTCGACCCGGATCGTGACGCTGTATTGGGCGCTGACTGCCATCGACAGCTATCGAATCAGATTCGGGCTGCCTGGCCACGCACGGCCGGCTCCGCGTCGGGCTCACACATCCGTCGAGCTTCGTCCTGAACGGGAGAAATTGGATGCTCTAGCGTTATTGCGGTATGCGGGCGAGGGAGAGCGCTGGAACGATTGGCCTCGGGGCCTTGCTCGCAGCCGTGCTTTGCCTCGCGGCGGTCCCGGGGCACGCGGCGGCTCTGGTCGAACCCGACCCGGGCCAGGCCGGATGGATGTATGAAGCCGGGACCGTGGTGGCAGTTGACTTGACCTTGTCGCCGACCGAAAAAGCGAAGCTCGAAGGCGAACCGTTCGAATACGTCAAAGGGACCTTCTCGCTGGCGAAAACGGACGGGACACCCGGGGGCGCGAAAACGCCAATCGTCACGTCGATGCCAGTCGACATCCGCCTCAAGGGGAATGTCACAGGTTCGTTCCGCACGCTGGCCGGCAAGGCTGCCTTGAAGCTCAAGTTCGCCAAAAAAGAACCCTTCCTCGGGCTGCGCAAGATGACCCTCAACAACATGGTCGAGGACCCCTCGCTGCTCCACGAGACCCTCGCTTATCGCACCTTCAGGGCCGCGGGGGTCGCGGCGCCACGCACGGGCTTCGCCTACGTCCGCCTCAACGGCGAAGACTTCGGCACCTACCTCAACCTCGAGAACCTCGACAAAGTCAACCTCGAACGCTGGTTCGGAAAATTCGAAGAACCGCCACAGCATCTATACGAGGGGGAATATGGCGTCGATGTGACCCCCGGCGTCGAAGGCCTGACCGGCGAAGAAGGCGGCTACGAAGTCGACGAGGGCGACGAAGAACACATCGAAGACCTCGAAGCCCTGGTTGCCGCAGTCAACAGCGCCAAAGGCTCCGGCTGGTCGGCGGCAGTCGGCCCGGTCGCCGACCTGGCGGAGATGACACGGATGTGGGCGGTGGAGAAATACACCGGTCACTGGGATGGCTACTCGGGCGAAGAGGGCCCCCGCAAGCCGAACAACTACTACCTCTACAGCGATCCGGCGGGCCGCTTCCAGATGCTGCCCTGGGGCACCGACAACACCTGGGAGCCCTACAGGCGAACCGAGTTCGACGCCGACGCGGGAGTGCTGTTCGACGATTGCCTGGCTGATCCAAGCTGCGCCGGCCTCTACCGACAGGCCCTTCGGGGGCTGCAGAAAACGATTCCCGGGCTCGGCCTCGACTCGCTCGCGGTCAAAACCGCCGCCCTGCTCGAGCCTTGGGAGGAACTGGAACAGAGCAAAGGCAGGAGCGAGCACGACCTGGCGGAAATAAGAACCGGCGTCGCCGAAACGCGCGAATTCATCGCCGACCGGCCCGACGAACTCGCGGCATTCCTCGGCCCGGAAGAATCACCTGCCCCCGCGCCCGGTCCCTCAGGTGGCGCACCAGCGCTGACGGTGCCAAGCCTCTATATCGGACATTCCCGGCGCCACGGTGCTGCGCTCATCACCCATCTGTGGTTCGCGGGGCCCGGCGCCGTAACGCAGACGGGCAAGGTCAAGACGGCACACGGCTGGCGCAAGGCCTGCTCAGTCCATGCCTCCGTGACGAGTGGCGGCGGCCGGGACGTTCGCTGCCACCTCTCGGGCTCGGTCCTCTCTCGACTGCACTCCCACAGCCTTCTGCTGCGCCTACGAACGACCTTCGTCCCGCAGAGCGGCGGTGGCGAATCAGCGGTCCGTCGTATCCGCCTGCCCCGCAGATTCCACTAGCCGGGGGGAGAATCCGGCCGGTGGTCGACTTAGTCGCTCTATGGGCGAGGTCGTGACCGTCGGACAGCTTCGGATTCAAGAAGCCCTCGGGCTCTCCTCATAGAGTGCGGAGGTGGTGGACAAAGAACACGAGCTCTTTCTGATCGACGGCAACTCGCTTGCCTACCGGGCGTTCTTTGCGCTACCGGAGTCGATCGGCACCAGCGATGGGCGGCCGACCAATGCGATCTACGGACTGGCCTCGATGCTGGTCAAGATCATCGACGAACATCATCCGGCCGGAGTCGTCGTCGCCTGGGACGCGGGAATGTCGGGGCGCGAGGTCACCTATGACCTCTACAAGGCCCAGCGCAAACCGCGGCCCGACCTGCTGCGCGAGCAGTGGCCGCACCTGATGCCGTTGGTCGAGGCCTTCGGCTACACCAACGTCAAGGTCGAGGGCTACGAGGCTGATGACGTAATCGCCTCGCTGGCCCGCCAGGCGCGCGAGGAAGGGATCGCGGTGATGGTCGTCACCGGCGATCGCGACGCCTACCAGATGGTCGGCGAGGGGATCCGGGTGATGAGCACCTCCCGTGGCATCACCGAGACGAAGATCTACGACCGCGAGGCCGTCGTCGAGCGCTACGGGGTCGCGCCGGAGCTGATCACCGACCTGATGGGCTTGCGCGGCGACACCTCGGACAACATTCCAGGCGTGCCTGGGATCGGCGAGAAGACCGCGACCCAGTTGCTGCAGCAGTTCGGCTCTTTGGAGACGGTGCTGGAGAGCGTCGAAGAGATCTCCGGAGCCAAGCGCAAGCAGAACTTGGTCGAGCACGCCGACGATGCGCGGATGTCGAAGCAGCTGGCAACGCTGCAGTACGACATCGATACGGGTCTCGACCTGAGCGCGGTGATGGGCTCGGAGCCCGACCGTGGCGCCCTGCGCGACTTCATGCGCGAGTTCGAGCTGCGGGCGGTTCTGGAGCGGCTCGAAGAAGCGCTGCCGGAGGGTGCCGCGGTGCCGGGTCGCAGTGTGGAGACCGAGCTCGAGGTCGAGGCGACGGAGGGAACGGCCGAGGATCTCGGCAAGGGCAAGGGGGCCGTAGCTTTGGCGATCGACGGCGACCGCTGGGCCGCCGCGGACGGCGGGGAGGTCATCGCCGGCTCTTCGAGCCACGACGAGCTGGCAGTCGGCCTCGGTTCTCGGCCATTCGTCGCCCATGACGCCAAGTCGCTCGGCGGGGGTCGCCACGGCCTGCTCGCCGCCGCTGCCCGCGAGCGGATCGATCTGCGGCTCGATCACGACACGATGCTCGCCGCCTACCTGCTGGAGCCACAGCGCCGCACCTACGAGCTGACCGAGCTGGCAGCCGACGCCGGCATCGGCATCGCCGCCGGGGTCGCCCCGGCCACCGATACCGAGGACGGCCAGCTCTCCCTCGACGGAGAGGAGACCGAGGCGGGCCTCGAGCCGGCCGAGGAGGCGCGCCTTGTCGCCGCCCTGGGCGAGGCTCAGCGCCCACGCATCGAGGAGCTTGGCCTCGCGCACCTGCTGACCGAGGTGGAGCTGCCGCTGGTCCACGTCCTCGCCGCGATGGAGCGCGAGGGACTGAAGCTCGACGCCAAGCGCCTGGCCGAGGTCGGCGCCGGCTTCGCCGAGCGGATCGTGGTCCTGGAAAAAGAGATCTACGAGCTGGCAGGGGAGGAGTTCACGATCGGCTCGCCGCAACAGGTTGGCCGCGTCCTCTTCGAGGAGCTCGGGCTGACCCGCAAGCGCCGCGGTAAAACCGGCTACTCGACCGATGCCCGCGTCCTCGCCCAGATCAGCGACGAGCACCCGATCGTCAGCAAGATCGAGTCCTGGCGCGAGCTGACCAAGCTGAAGAACACCTACCTCGACTCGCTGCCCGACCTGATCGACCCCCACACCGGCCGCGTCCACACCACCTTCAACCAGGCGTCGACAACCACCGGCCGCCTCTCCAGCACCAACCCCAATCTGCAGAACATCCCGATCCGCACCGAGATCGGCCGCCCCGTCCGCGCCTGCTTCGTCGCCGAAGAGGGCGCCCAGCTGCTCTCGGCGGACTACAGCCAGGTCGAGCTCCGCGTGCTCGCCCACGTCGCCGAGGAGGAGGTGCTGAAGGAGATCTTCCGCGCCAAAGAAGACGTCCACGCGGCGACCGCGGCCGAGGTCTTCGACATCGCCCGCGAGGACGTCGACGTCGGCCAGCGCTCGAAGGCGAAGATGGTCAACTTCGGCATCGTCTACGGCCTCACGGGCTTCGGCCTCGCCGACCGGCTCAACATCCCCCGCAAAGAGGGCGAGGAATTCGTCGCTCGCTATCTGGAGCGTTTCCCCGCCGTGCGCGCCTTTCGCGAGCAGGTCGTCGAGCGGGCCCAGGAGGAGGGCTACGTGACGACCCTGATGGGGCGGCGGCGGTCTATTCCCGAGCTGCGCTCAGGCAATCCCAATACGCGCCGCCTCGGTGAGCGGCTCGCCGTCAACACGGTGATCCAGGGCACCGCGGCCGACATCATCAAGGTCGCGATGGTGCGCTGCAGGCGGGCCCTGGCCGAGACCGGGGGGGAGACGCGCATCGTCCTACAGATCCACGACGAGCTGCTCTTCGAGGGCCCGCCGCAGGAGATGGAGGGAGCGGTCGAGCTGGTGCGGCGCGAGATGTGCGCCGCCTACCAGCTCGACCCTCCACTCGAGGTGGACATCGGCGTCGGCGCGGACTGGCTCGACGCCAAGTAGCCGGTCCCGCGGCTAGCTGCCCAGCTCGACCTCGTCGAAGGTCGCCGCGCCGTTCTCGAGCTCCAGCTCCGCCTCCTCGACCGTCGTACCGACGATCAGGTCGGAGGTCGTGCAGTTGGCGCCCGTCCCGTTGTCGTCATGGCCACTGGGGCCTGTGCCGGAGTGCGATGAGCCGGGCCCGGAGTTGTCGCCGTCTCCGCGATCATCGCCGGCCTCGTCGCCGCGGCCCCCGTTGTCGTCACCTGGCTCTTCACCCTGTCCGCCGCGGTCGTCGCCAGGCTCTTCCTCGCCGTGGCGAGCGCGCGCCGTGCGGTCGGGAGAGTGCTCGTCCTCGCACTTGATCCGGGTGCTTTCGGTGACCAGGCCGCTGACCGAGTCGCCGTTGAAGAGGTTGACCGTGAGCTGGCCGGTTGTCGCGTCGAAGGAAGCGATCGTGCCGGCGTTCTCGTCGCCGTCGATCACCCCGTCATCGTCGCTGTCGCGATCGCGCGGGTTGTCATCGGCGACGAACTCGGCGCGGTTGCGCAGGTGGTCTCGATCCTGGTCGCGACCCGCCTGGTTGACGTGAAGCGAGAGGTGATGTCGCTTCTCCCAGCGATCCGGGATGCGGTCGTGATTACCGTCCTTGGCCGCGGCGATTCCCGGCAGCGCCAGCATCGCGAGCGCAGCCGCTGCCACCAGCGCCAGGCCGGCACGGGCTCGTTTTGCGTGGGGGCGAATCATCGTTTCCTCCTTGGTTGGTGAAAGGCACACTTGCCCCTCACAACCCGGGGGCGGCGCGAAGATCACGCAATTCTTGGCTCAGCCAGCGCCGTCGAGATCATTGCCCGATCCGGAGCCCGATCCCGACGTATCAGCGGAACTCGATCCATCGCTGGGGCCTGGACCTCCGCCGCTGCTGCTCGTGTCGGTCGGTTCGGAGGTTTCGCTCGGTTCCAGGCTGCCGGTCGATCCTCCACTCGGACCGGAGGCGAGGTCATCGCCGAAGTCGCCGCTGCCAGACCGATCGCCGCTCCCGGACCCGCTGGTTTGCCCGGACGACCCGCCGTGACCGGAGCCGGATGACCCGCCGCGATCGGAACCGGATGACCCGCTGCGATCACCTTCGCCGCCCGGGCCGGATCCTCCGCTGCCGCCGCTGCCGGAGTGGCTGTCCTTACCATCCCGTCCGCTGTCCCGCCCGCTTCCCCCGCCGTGACGATCGCTGTTCTGCGAGCCGCCGCCTCCGCCGCTGCCTCCCGGCCCACCTCCGCCCTGGTCGCTTCCCGCGCCAGGCTCTCCGTGGTGCCCGCCATGATCATCGTCCCGGGCGTTCTCGCCGTGGTCACGGTCGTCGCCGGCCGTCATCCCGTGACCGCTGTCGTCGTTTCGCTCGTGTGCCGAGCGATCCTCACCGCTCGTCGCCGCCGGCGGAGCCGCGAACGCGGTCGGCAAGCCGGTCTCGCCTCGAGAGGCGCTCTCGGCCGCCGCGGCCGGCTGCGGGTGATCGCTCGCGTGTCCGACATCGTGGACCGCGACGCCGGCGCCGACCGCCCCAGCGACCAGCACGGTTGCCGTCACCGCCTTCAGCGCCGCTGCGGCCCCGACGGTTCCGCCGGCTCCGGCCGTCGCGACCTCCGTCGCACCCATCGTGCCGCTGGCCAGCAGCGGTTTCAGCAGCGGCAGCGGGAGCAGCATTCCGGCCGTGTTGCGCAGCGCCTGCCGGGCCCGATGGATCGCCTGTCGGGCGGCTCCCCCGCTGACTCCCAGCGCGGCCGCTATCTCCTCGTGGCCGAGCCCTTCGAGCTCCCGCATCACGATTGCGGCGCGCTGTGGCTCGGGCAGCGACTGCAGCCGCTGCATCAGGTCGGTCAGTTCCTCACGCCGTTCGAGCTCTTCCGCCGGGCTGTCCCCGCCGGCGATCGCTTCGGCCAACACCTCTGGGGTCGGAGGGTTGTCGCGCAGCTCGTTGAGCGCCGTGTTGCGGACGATGCGGAAGAGCCATGGGCGCAGCTCGATTTCGGCGCCGTCGCGGCGCAGTGCCAGCAGTGCCTTGGAAAAAGCGTCCTGGGTTACGTCCTCGCCGCGGCTGCCGACGATCGCGGCGGCGTAGCGGGCAAGCGCCTTGCCGTAGCGGCGCACGATCTCCTCGAAGGCGAGCTCGTAGCCGTCGCGCACGAGCGCCACCAGGCGCCGGTCGGGCTGCGTGCGCAGCGCCGGCCCGAGCACCAGGCGTGCGGTGAAACCTTCAGCTGGTGGTGGCATCCGCGGTTCGATGGTCCCTTCGGGTTACTGATATGACAGCGCCACGGTTCAACTGCTGACTTCGTCTTTAGTCGTCCTATGGGCGAATAAAGACGAAGTCAGCGGCATGGCTCGACTACTCAACACATGACCGAAGCGAAAATCACGCCGACGCGTCGCCCTCACGCCGATGAGATCGCCCTCGGGCGAATCTCCGATGCGTCGCCCCGACATGGGTTCATCGCCTCGTATGGAGCCACGCCGATGACATCGCCTCGTCCGGAGCCACGCCGATGACGCTTCGCTCACATGGATAGGGGACTGGCGGTCCTGCTCACCGCCGGTGCCGGCGGGCTGATCGCGCTGCAGGCGCCGATCAACGCCGGCCTGGGCAAGTCGACCGGCAGCCTGCCGGCGGCGCTGGTCTCCTTTGGCATCGGCACGATTGCCCTCGCCGCGATCGTCGTCCTCAGCGGCAAGGCGGGCGGGGTCAGCTCGACCTTCGACGTCAGCTGGTACTACCTGCTCGGCGGCCTGCTCGGCGCCGTCTACGTGACCAACGCGCTGATTGCCGTCAGCGCGATCGGGGCCGGGGGAGTGGCGGCTGCGACGATCACCGGCCAGCTCACCTTCTCGGTCGTGATCGACCGCCTCGGACTCTTCGGCCTAGACCAGGTTGCGCTCAGCCCCGAGCGCGTGGCCGGCGTCGTCCTGCTGCTTGCCGGCACCGTTCTGATCGTGCGCTGAGCCGACGGCGAACCCAGGCGGCGCGATCTGCAGGTAGTGGCCGAAGGACCAGTCCACGAACCGCCGCGAGCTCATCGCGCGGATCGCCGGTCCCAGCACGCGCGGGGGCACGCGCGGGATCAGTCGCTGGACGCGCAGCATCGCCTCGAACTTCCAGTGGTGAGCCGCGCTGAACTCGTGGTAGCGGCGCAGTGCGTGCTCATGCGC
>JAJKHV010000158.1 GCA_021154855.1 Solirubrobacterales bacterium | reverse complement strand
CCGCTCGCTCGAATCTGCACTGCCCTCGCCGCCCGGCGCTCCCGTTGGCATCTGGGGCTGGCTCGGGGTCTCCGTGCCGGACTGCGACGAGGAGGCGCCGGCCGCTTGCACGGCCCCGCTTTGTGCGACCTGGCCCGCCGCTTGACGGGCGCCTTTGCCCACCGCAAGCGGCACCGACGCAGCAGCCGCAGCAGGGCCGCCCGCCGCACCGGCGGCCGCGCCACCTCCTGCGGCCTCGCTGCCGCCGATCGCCGAGGACGCACCGCGACCGGGACCGCCTGCGCCCGACCCTCCGCCCGCGCTCCCGCCTCCGCCGCTCGGCGAGGAGGGCGAGTTGCCGCCACCGCCCGCGCTCCCGCCACCACCCGCGACGTTCCAGACATCCGGAGGCGAGGCGCCGCCCCAGTTGGAGCGCGCCATGTTGCTGATCATGTTGGCCTCGTAGGCGAGTTGCATCCCGCTCAGCGACGCTCCGCTCGCAGAGCGCCTCCCATAGGCCGAGGCCATCGCTCCCTCCGCGAAGGGAACGAGCTTCAGCAGCATGAACGGCGCGAAGCAGGCGAGCAGCATCAGCGCCGAGGCGGCCAGAAGGTGCTCTACGCCTTGTTCTTTGTCGGCGAGGAGTCCCGCCGCCAGGGCGACGACCGAGACGATGACGAACTTCGAGGAGATGATGACGACGAGCAGCTCTCCGGTTCGGCGCAGGGCTCCCGACCAGCGCGGCCAGATTGACGCCGCCAGGGCCATCGGCATGAAGAGGGAGACGACATAGACGGCGGCGTCGCGCGCGATCAGCTCGACCAGACGAAGAAGGCGGCGAAGGCGCCGATGATCGCCGTCAGGAAGGTGACGAAAAGAGGCACCGCTACTGCGCCATTGACCGCGCCCGTCGCGGGTCCGCCCGTGGCCGCACCTCCCTTTTCCCCAGCACTCGCGCCCGCTTTGGCAAGGCCGGTGATCGCCGACTTGAAGAAGCGCTGGCTGTGATCGTGGGTCGCCGCCGCAATTCCGTGGCACATGCCATCGGTGGCGACGAGCAACATCTGCACGAGAACGAAGGCGACGCTCGTGCCGATGAAGGCGACCGGCAGGTTGACCAGGACAGTGCGGGCGAGCACTCCCCAGCTGCCCTGCGCGATCGCCTCGAGCATCGCCAGCAGCACCATCGCCGCCGCCAGGACGGCGGCGACCTCCGCCATCTGCCCGTACTCGGCGAGGAAGCCTTCGCTCGTCAGCTTCGGCGTGGTGGTCGTCTCGATCTCGGAGACCACCTGCTCGATCAGGTAACTCGCCCCTTCGCTCACCCACGTCGTGATCTGGTCGAAGATCCCGTTCCCGAGGTCTTTGAGGGCGCCGGTGACCGGGGAGGTGATCGCCCCGACTGGATCGTCGGTAACGGCGTCGCAGGCATCGCCAATCGGATTTGCGCCCCCGACCCCTGCGCCGGTGATCGCTTCAATTCCCCCGGCGACGGCATCACCGGCGCCGCCGACCACATCGCAGGCGACGTTGGCCTGGGCCTTTGGCGGCGCTGGCTGCGCCAGCACCGCCAGGGCGGCGAGCAGCGCGGCGAGCGCCCCTACTAGGGCGAACCTACGGCGCGAGCGCATAGCTGGTGAGCCGGGTCGCGACGTTCAGGACGTTGTAGGGGCCGAGCGGGCCGGGTGGGGTGGCGAGCCTTGGCGTCGGCCCGAAACCCGCTTGCGTTTCGGCGATCTTCCACTCGCCTTCTGACCAAAGGAGGAGGGTGTGGGTGATCCCGAAGTAGGCGGCGGGTTCGACCGTCGCCGCGTTGCCGAGCAGGGTGAAGCCCCAGGTGAGAATTTGGGCGCGCTGCGGTGAGAACGACTCGATTCGGTAGCCGACCGGCACCGCCGCGTAGAGGGTCTGAAGCCCTTTCGCCAGGCCGGCACCGATAGGCCCGCTCGCGATCCGCTGCGCTCCCGGCGAGTTCGCCGCGAGCATGGCGTCCACGTAGTCGGGCGTCGCGACGGCTTCAATGCGGCGGCGCAGGACTCCCGGCCGCAGAATCGCCGGGGAGGCGAAGCTGCGCTGGTAGGCGGCGACGGCCGTGGCGGCGCCGGTGGGGGTGCGGGGGAAGCCGACAGGCACTCCCGCTCGCGTCCCCGCCCCGCCATCGTGGGCAGGTACCGGGGCGGGGACGCTTTGTGTTGGAGCAGACGCCCGTCCGATCAAGAAGCCCAAGAGAAGGGCCACGAGGATCGGGGCGAACCGCTTGAGCTGGGTCTCGGAGCCGCGACCCTTCGCGGCCCTGCTCGGCGCGCGGCTCACTTGTGAACCGTGCTTCCGAGACCTTCAAAGAAATTGATCAGCGCCGGCAACGCCCCGACGAGGAAGGCGCAGCCAATCGAAACGAAGACCTTAGTCTTGCCGGAGTCGACCTGGCTGGCGCGGGTGCTGTGACTGCCAAGAACCCACTGCCCAATTCCGACGAGGGCTCCGGCCGCGCAAGCCAACAGCACGAGCCCGGCACCCCAATCGACGAGTTTTTCGAGTGTGGGACCTCCGGGCCCCGCCTTCAGGTTTGGATTGACGTCGACCCCGACGAGCAGCTGGAGCCTGACGAAGGTTGCGAGTGCCACGACAACTCCTTTGGTCGGATGAGTTCGTGGCCCGTACTCCAGGTAGGGGTCGAAACTGCGTCACTTCGAAAACGGCGAGAGGCACTGAGCAAGGCTCAGGGCGCGAGAAGAATCCGCGTGGAACAGCTGTCGTCTCGGCGTGGACCTAGGGTCCGCCGAACTGCTGAGTAGCCTGTTCTTCGCTCTTGCTGGATGGTGCGGCTGTTTGCGTCGTACTCGACGCGGCGGAACCAGCCGAGCCACTCTGGACCGAGCTGCTGGTCGCTGTGGTCGAAGGCGCGGATTGGACTTCCTGGCCTGCCGTTTCGCTTGAGATTCGTGCGGCGGGGTCTGCTTGTTCCCTGACGCGGATCGGCGCCGGCTGCTTGGCAGCCGATGTGGCCGCCGAAGAACTGCTGCCTTCGGTTTCCGTATCGCTCGCCGTGGTGGTGGTCGGGACTTCGCTTTCGGTGCTTTCGACAGGGCTGGTTTCCAGCGTCGAAGGCACTGTCGCGGTTTCACTTTGGACCTTCTTGGACTCCGAGTGGTGCCCGCGCACAAGTCCGATCCCACCGTCTATCCCAGGGCCGACAACCCCGCTCGCCCCAGCGCCGACGACACAAGCGATCGCCACCGTCGCGCAAGCTCCGGCAGCACGCCCCGCGCCACTGGTTGCCGCGACGCCAGCCGCGTCGCCCCCGCCGCCGACGAAGACGCGCCGAGAAAGATCGTGGGCCTTCTCCCAGGCGATCGCAGCCGCGTCGCCGGTCTTCTCGAACGCGACTTCGAGGATTCCTGGCGAGTGGCAGGTCGAAGCGAGGAAACCGGCCAGGCCAATCTCCAGCTCGTCGCTGCTCTCGATGCCCCTTTCCTCGAAGAACTCTTCGAGGTGCTTTATCGCTGACTTGAAACGGCGCCTGGCCTTGGCCTCGGGCCAGTCGAGTCGCCGCCCTGCTTCGCGCACCGACATGCCCTCGAGATAGGTCAAAGCGATGACCTGCTGCTCTTGCTCTTTGAGGCTGTCTACCGCGCGTCGAATTTCGCGGGCTCGGTGTAGGTCTTCGGCCAGCTGCTCGGTGGTTGGCGCTTCCCGGTCTTCCTGTTCCGGCAGCTTCTCGATGGTGACCTCACGCGAGACCTTGGGAGCCGCCACAAAGGTTTGAGCCCGTCGCCAGGCACAGTGAATGACCCAGGTGATCGGTTCCTCGATTTCGTCGCCTCTCACTTCGCAGCGCACGTATTCGAGATGCGCCTTCGCCAAAACGTCGTCGGCGTGGTTTTCGATGAAATCGGGCGGAAAGCGTCGCCTCGCGAGCATCCCGAAGTAGCCCCGCCTGATGCGATCCACCTGCTCTGCGCTGAGCTCGACCTCGCTGTTGAGCTTGTACATCGACGCTCCTCCTGACAAATGAATGGTAGCGGGCCAAAAGCCCATTCCAAAGCGGAAAACAGGCTGTAGGTCCCCCCGGTTTCACAACCGGACTCCATTCAGAGGTCACTTTTGCGTCACCTCCTTAATAAATGACGCAGTTGGCTGCCCTGTTTGGAGTACGGGATTGCAGATGGCGGTCTCCGACTACAGCTCGACGCCCAAGTGCCCCGGCGGGGATCCGCCGCGAGCAGTGGTCGGACCTCCCCGCGTCGCTTTTTCCCTCGCGGCAGGGGCTGCCGTCCTTCTGCTCGGATGCTCGACGGCCGGGCACGTCGATCGTGCGTCTTCCTCCCTGGTCGCGGGAATGCGAGTTGGGCCAATGTCCCGGGCTCAGCTCGCGCCCGCGGCCGAAGTTGCCGAGCGCTTCGGCAGGGCCTATGCCAGGGCGGTCTACCGACGTCGGCCGCCCTCGCTTCCAGATGCCAGTCCAGCGGTGCAAGCCCACCTCCGAGCATCCGCGGCGCACGTGCCGCTGGCACGGCGGCGGAGCCATCCGCGCGTCGGCTCGATCCGGCTCAGGCCGGTGTCGGCGCGAGTCCTCGCGGGGAGCGTGGTCATCGCGAGCAATGCCTTCCCGTCCTTCGCCGTCGGCTTCACGGTGCGGCGAACGCGGTTCGGCTGGCGTGTCACTTCTATCTCGCCGCCCGGGTAAGCGAGATGGGGACGCGCTCCGGCACAACCGGCGGCGCCTGGCTGGTCATCGCCATACCTGCGGCGCTGATGACCGGCCTGATCGGCCTGCTTCTCGCCTTCGCCGTTATCGCGGGTGGCACCGCCAGCTGCGGCGGAGGCGAAACGGTTGGTGCTCTCAGCCAGGAGGTTCCCAAGCGCCTTATCCCGATCTATCAGGAAGCCGCTGCCGAATACCACCTGGGGCAGCGAGGTCCGTCGATCCTCGCCTCGATCAACTGGCACGAGACCAGCTTTGGCGAGAACCAGGGTGAATCCTCAGCCGGGGCGGAAGGGTGGATGCAGTTCCTCCCCTCGAGCTGGGAAGCCTTCGGCGTCGATGGAGACAAAGACGGCGACCGAGATCCGAGCGACCCGTGGGATGCAATCTTCGCCGCCGCGAACCTCCTTCACCAAGAAGGGGCGCCAGGCGACTGGCGGGGCGCGATCTGGCACTACAACCACGCCGATTGGTACGTCGATGAGGTCCTGAGAGACGCGAAGAAGTTCGCGACTCCGGGCGGTGCCACCGTCGCGGCCGAGGGCGATAGCTGCGAAGCCGCAGCGCTCGCGCCGAACGAAGCCGTCGCCAAGATGATCGCCGAGGCCGACCGGCTCTCGGCGATCCGGCCGCAGACCGAATACATCTATGGCGGATCGCACGGGGGGTCCCCGACTCCAGCCAACGGTCCCTTCGACTGCTCATCGGCCGTCTCGCACCTGCTCCAGGTCGCGGGGTTCGACAACCCCACGATGGACACGATCGCTCTGCTCAGTTGGGCAGAGCCCGGCCCCGGCAAGTGGGTCTCGATTTACGACAAGCCCTATGGGGCGGACGCTCACACCTTCATCAAGTTCACGCCCGGCGTCACGCCGGCGAACAAGCGCTTCTGGGGCACGTCGGGCTTTGTCGCACCGGGTCACGGACCTGGATGGATCCCTGAAAGCACCTTCTCCGCCAGCTACCTCAGCGGCTTCCACGTGCTGCACCCGCCGGGGCTCTAGGCATGGGATGGAGGTTGATATCTCGGCCGATCGCAGCCGATCCACTGCCGGAGGCAGATCGGCTGCTCACGGCCAACGAGCCAGAGAAGAAGATCACGGCTGGGCTCAGTTGCACGCAGGCTCGGATCGCCGCCAGGCCGAAGGGATGGCCCTGATGGACGAGATCCATGTCGTAGAGCGCGAGGAGCAGCCCTTCTACACCGTCGAGACGCTTGCCCGACGACTCGCTGTTACGACCCGCACGGTCAAGAACATGATCCGCGATGGGGAAATTGCGAGCTATCGCTTCCGTGGCTGTAGGCGGATCGACAAGGCCGACGTAGATTCCTTCTTGGCCAATCACCGAGACGAAAGGAGGCAAGCAGCATGAAACGACGAGAGGCCCCGATTCCCCGAGTCAATCCTTCGGGAGCAAAAGTCTGGGTAGCGCGCTACACGACCCAAGATGGGAAGCGCAAAAGCGCTGGCACCTTCACGCGGCAGGGTCCGTGCAAGAAGGACGATCCCGGTTCCAAGCCAGAGTGCTGTGCCCAGCACGCGATCGACGCCGCGTACGCAGCCGAAGAAGCAGCGCCCGCAGTTGGCGCGATGACCGTTGGCGACTACGCGAAAATTTGGCCCAAGCGGTACCCGCGCTCTCGACAGACCGCGCGCTCCCACCGCACGCGGCTGAAAGCTGCACTCGCTATCCCGCTCGAGGGTCGCGCGCTGAAGGAATGGTCGTACCAGGACCTACGTCCTCGTCATATGACCGACCTCGTAGACCACATGCTCACCGCGGAAGGTCGAGCGGCAAAAGGCGCGGTCGGCTTGAGAAACAGCCTCTCGGTGATGACCAAAGACGCGATCCGCGATGAAGTAGCGGAAATCAACTTCGCGGCGGATCTGGAAATTCGGGCGAATGACCCACGGGTTCGCAAGCAGCCCAAGAAGATTCGCATCTTTACATTCGACCAGCTTCGGGAGTTTGCGGCCGCCGGTCGGGCGGAGACGCGGCGTCAGACGGCGAAGCCGGAGCTAAACAAGGAAACAGGCGAGCGTCTCTACTACCCGTCGATCGACTACGAGCCGATGCTGGCGACAATCTGTCTCGCCAACTTCCGTCTTGGCGAGGTCTTCGCCCTACAGCGGTCCGAGATGGATCTCGAGGCGCTGATGTTCCATCCAACCGGAAGCGCCTACGAAGGCGTCATCACTCGCGGGGACACGCGGGAGAAGCGCCACGAAGGAGCCAATCCGATCGCACCGTCCCTAGCCGAGGTTCTCCGGCGGATGGTCCCCCGGATCGACACGCCTCTCCTTTTCCCGACGCCCGCGGGCACCGTTTGGTTTGGGCCAAACTTCTACCGTGATGTCTGGGAGCCGGCGCAGATCGCCAGCGGGAT
>JAJKHV010000157.1 GCA_021154855.1 Solirubrobacterales bacterium | reverse complement strand
GGCATGGTCGACACCGAGTTCTCCCTGGTTCGCTTCGGCGGTGACGAGGAGGCGGCGCGCCGGGTCTACGAGGGGATGGAGCCGCTGCGTGGCGAGGACGTCGCCGAGTGCATCCGCTGGGCCCTGACGCAGCCTTCGCACGTCAACGTCGATGAGATCGTCGTCCGCCCGCGCGACCAGGCGACCGCGGGCGAGGTTCACCGCCGGACGCAGTAGCGCCGCCTCTGCAGTTGTCCCCGCCGACCAAACGGCTCACTAGGCCCTACTGCAGCCGATTTGCCGGATGAAGTCGCCGGCCCGGTCCGCGGCCTATTCGCCGGCGATGAAGCTGCGCCTAGCCCTGCGGGCCTATTCGCCGGCGATGAAGCCGTCTGGCTCGGCGACCACGCTGTTGACCAGCGCGCCGATCCCCTCGATCTCGACGCGCACGGTCTGGCCGATGTGAAGCACGTTCTCGCGGATCGGCGTGCGACCGATGCCGACGCCGGCCGGTGTGCCGGTGGCGATCACGTCGCCGGGCTCGAGGGTGAAGGCTTCGGAGAGGTGGGAGACCTGCTGGAAGCAGTCGAAGACCATCTCGGCGGTGCTGGCGTCCTGGCGAAGCTCGTCATCGACGCTGCAGCGGATCCGCAGGTCTTGCGGGTCGCCGAGCTCATCGGGCGTGACGAGCCATGGCCCGAGCGGCCCGTGGGTGTCGAACGACTTGCCGATCGTCATCGTCTGCGCCCGTCCCTGCCAGTCGCGCACGCTGAGGTCGTTGGCGCAGGTGTAGCCGGCGATCACCTCGTGCGCCCGCTCGACCGGCACGTGACGGCAGCGCCTGCCGACCACCACCGCCAGCTCGGCCTCGTAGTCGAGCAGCGTGGAGACCTTGGGCATGTGGACCTCGGCGCCGGGGCCGACCACGCAGGTCACCTGCTTGTTGAAGAAGACCGGCACCTCGGGCGCCTCCATCCCCATCTCGGCGATGTGGTCCGCATAGTTGAGCGCGATGCCGAGGTACTTGCGCGGCGCGGCGGGGGCGAGCAGGCGGACGTCGGCGAGTGGCAGGCGTGGCGCGTCGCCGGCGAGCTCGTGGAGACCGTTGCGGCCGACGGCGGCCAGCGCGGCGGCTGGTTCGCTGGGCGCCTCGGAAGCGGAGAGGTCGACAACCTCGTCCCCATCGACGATCCCCAGCCTGTGCGAGCCCGCAGCTGTGGCAAATCGGCATACCTTCACCCGGCGGACTCTCCCACAAGCTCGCGAGCGGTGACTTCGCCTTTCTTCGCCATATAGACGAAAAAAGACGAAGTCAGCGTCTGGGTCAGTCGTCCAGCTCGCCGATCAGCTCGACCACGCGCCGCTCGATCTGGTCGCGCGTGGCGCGGACCTCCTCGATCGGGCGGTCCTTCGGATCGGCGAGATCCCAGTCGAGGTATCGCTTGCCTGCGATGTAGGGGCACTTGTCGCCACATCCCATCGTCACGACGACGTCAGCCCATTCGGCATCGGCCTGGGAGAGCTCGCGCGGTGCGCGCGTCGCCAGCTCCACCCCGAGCTCGCGCATCGCCTCAACCACCTCTGGGTGGACGCGCTCACTCGGTTCGGTGCCGGCCGAACGCGCCTCGTGGCGACCCACCGCGGCACGCTCGAAGAGCGCCTCGCTGATCTGCGAGCGGCCGGCGTTGTGCAGGCAGACGAAGAGGACCCTGGCCATCAGGCCTCCCCGATCGCCGGCGGATTTGAGACGCCTCGGCGCTCCGGAGGGTCGTCCATCGCTTGATCAGCAGCAGGCTGCGGGCGCCGTGCCGGGGTCGGCCGCGACGGCGACTCGCGCCGGGGTCGAGAAGACCTCGCGCACGGCGTCAAGCGCTCCCGGCACGAGGCTGAAGTAGCTGTAGGTGCCGCGGCTCTCTCGCTCGATCACTCCGGCCTCGAGCAGCTGCTTGAGGTGGTAGCTGACCGTCCCCTGCGAGAGCCCCAGCAGCGGTTGCACCTCGCAGACGCAGACCGGCTCGCCGCCCGCTCGCAGCAGCAGGTTGACGATTCGCAAGCGGTGGCGGTCGGCAAGCGCCTTCATCACCGCCTCCAGGTCGATTGCCCGCTCGTCAGACAAGGAGGAGCCTGCCAGGGGCGTGCAGCACTCAATCACCGGAAGGTCGACGGGGCTCATGGCTCTGACCCTAGCAGTCCATTGACGATCTTCAATGAAGCGATGCGCATTCTTTCCCGCGGCCATAACGCGTCGCGCCACGGTTTAAGATCCCGCACCGAGCGATGGGGCTCGCTCCTTCATAAGCGCGGATTGGTCCGCTGACGGTCCCTATCAACGTCCATCGACGCTGCTAGGAGGACCCCGATGCGAGCGACACAATTCGACCTTCGCCGCCTGGCGGCGATCTACGTTGGCGGGGTGATTGGCGCCTTGGCCCGCGTCGGCCTGGCGCAGGCGACTCCGCACGGTCCCGGCGGCTGGCCATGGGGGACGTTCACGGTCAACATGGCGGGCGCGCTTTTGCTCGGCTACTTCTTCGCCAGGTTGAGCGACCATCCCGAGGACAGCCTCGCGCATCCGTTCCTCGCAACCGGTATCTGCGGCACCCTGACGACCTTCTCCACGGTCCAGCTCGAGCTCTTCGAAATGATCGACGGTGGACACTTCCAGCTCGCGGCCGCCTACCTTGCCGCGACGTTGGTCGCCGGTTACCTCTGCGTCCGTGCCGGGATCGCGTTGGAGCGCCGTCCGGAGACGGCGGAGTGAGCGCCACGGGATGGGTTGCCGTCGGCCTGCTCGGTGGCGCCGCCGCGGCTGCCCGTTTCCTGATCGATGCTTCCTTCGCTGCCCGGACCGACCACCCGTTTCCGCTCGGTGTGCTGGCGATCAACCTTGCCGGGACGCTGGCGCTCGGCCTGGTCGCCGGCGCAGCCCTCGAAGGCGAGGCACTGGTCGTCGTCGCCGGTGGCGGCATCGGCTCGTTCACCACCTTCTCGACCTGGATGCTGGACTCGCACCGGCTCGCAGACGCGGGTCACAGCCGCCTGGTCTGGCTCAACCTCGGCCTCTCCCTGGTCGTCGGCTTCGCCGCGGTCGCCGCTGGCCACTGGCTCGGCGCGGCGCTCTAGCTCGCCACGGGAATCCCGCAGACACGTCCGCCTGCGCCACTACTTTGGATTCAGGATGGAGCAGCAAGCTCTCACCGACACACTCATCGCGGCAAGGGTCCCGCTCGGAGACCTGCAGGACGGCCAGCGGGTCGGCGGCGTCTACGCGGTTCGCGAGCGCGAGCTGCGTCGCAAGCGCAACGTCGAGCCATGGCTGCGGCTCACGTTGGGCGACGCTAGCGGCGGCTGCGAGGCGGTCTGCTGGGAGGACGCGGAGGCGCTCTACGCGATCGCCGCTCCCGGGACCCCGGTGCACGTCGGCGGTCACTTCGAGGTTAGTGAGCGCTGGGGCTCGAAGATCAAGCTGACCGGCCTGCGCGAGGCCGCTGTTGATGAGTACCACGCTGAAGATCTCGCCGCCGAGTCTGAGGTCTCCTTCGAGCGCCTGGAGAGCGACCTGCGCGAGCTCCTGGCGACGGTCCAGCACCCCCAGCTGCGCTACCTGCTCGACCGCTTCTTCGGCGAGGACTCGGAGATCTGGGCCCGGTTCCGCGACGCGCCGGCGGCCAAGGTCTACCACCAGGCCTATCGCCACGGCCTGCTCGAGCACACGCTCTCCGTCGCCCAGGCGGTCAGCGCAGCGGCCGCGTTTTTCCCCGGCATCGACCGCGACGTTGCCGTGACGGGCGCCCTCCTCCATGACATCGGCAAGACCGAGGCCTACAACGACGACCCGCTGGCGATCGACCTCACCGACGCCGGTCGTCTGCAGGGCGAGATCCCGCTCGGCTACTACAAGGTGCGCCGCCAGATCGAGGAGATCCCCGGCTTCGAACCCGCCGTCGCCCAGGCCGTCTTGCACATCATCCTCGCCCACCACGGCTCGCTCGAACACGGCTCACCGGTCGTCCCCGCCACCCGCGAGGCCGTCCTCGTCCACATGATCGACAACCTCGGCGGCCGCCTCGGCAGCTTCGACCGCCTCGAGCGCCAGCTCCCGGCGGGCGAGTCATGGTCGGGCTTCGACCGGGCTCTGTCGGGCTCGGCCTACTTCGGAGCCCGCGCCGCAGCTTAGAAGCGCCGCGTACAGCGTTCGATGCGCTTCACATCGCGGTTCGCATGCTGCACGCAGTGGGCCAGCTTCTGCGGGTTGCCGCCGTGCCTCTTGGTCGTCTCGAAGGAACGGTGGACCTCGCGTTTGATTTCCTTGCTGACGCCTTCGATCGACTTGCCGATCTGGTCGAAGCCGGTTGACTTGATGGCGTCGTCGGTCGTCTTAAGGACCGGCTTGACGATGAAGAGGTAGCAGAGGAAGAGCACTCCGGCCGCGACCGCAAGCCGGATAATGCCCGAAGTTAGGTTGCCGAAGAGATTGCGCAGGAGGTCCATGGGAGCGGTCGCACACTATCCTGCGAGCCGTGGCAAAGGACACCGAGAAGCTGATCCGTCAGCTCTCGCTGATCTCGTTCCTGATGGCTCAGGGGAGGCCGGTTTCGGCGCTCGAGATCAAGCGCGAGGTTGAGGGCTATAGCGACATGAACGACGACGCCTTCGCGCGGCGCTTCTACGCGGACCGGGCCGAGCTCGAGAGTCTCGGCATTCAGCTCGGGGTGGAGAAGCCTGGCGAGGGATTCTTCGAGGCCGAGCTCTACTCGCTGCCGCCGGAGAACTTCTACCTCGACGCGATCGAGTTCTCCGACGACGAGCTGGCGGCGCTCAGTACGGCCCTCTCGTTGCTCTCCGAAGGGGAATTCGCTTACGCCGAGCCGCTGCGCCTCGCTCTGCAGCAGGTCGCCTGGGGGCATCCGAACCCACTTAAGGAGGGAGAGCGCGCCCCGGTCGAGATGGCGATGACCGCCTCCGCCGGCGGCCGCGACCTCTCGCAGCGCCTCTCCAAGATCGAGACCGCGATCTCGCGCCGCAAGACGATCGAGTTCACCTACTACACAATGGAGCGCGACGAGACCGAGAAGCGCAAGGTCGACCCGTTCCACCTCGTCTTCCGCGGCGGCCAGTTCTACTTGATCGGCTATGCCCACGAGCGCGAGGCAGTGCGCGTCTTCCGCCTCTCGCGGATCCAGGGCAAGGTCGGCTACGCCTCCAAGGCCGAGCATGACTTCTCCCCCCCGGAGAACTTCGACCGCCGTGATTACGGCCAGCGCGCCGACTGGCAGCTGGGCGAGATCCGTGGCACCGCGAAGATCTTCATTCGTGACCGCATCGCCTGGTTGATCGAGCGCGACTTCGGCGCCTTCGGCGAGCTGCGCGCGGCGAAGAAGTCCGACGGCGCACCCGGCAAAGGCTCGGTCTTCGAGACTGACTACGCTTCTCCGCGCGAGCTGATCGCCTGGGTGCTGCGCTGGCGCCAGAACGCCCTGGTTCTTGCTCCCGACGAGCTGCGCGAGGAAGCCGAGAGCCGCCTTGGGCTGCTTCACGACCGCCACCACAACGGCTTCGAGCCGGCCGAGATAGTCGACCGACCGCTGCGCGAGGTGCCCAAGCGGAGCCGCTCCAACGGTCGCGGCGAGGCGGCGATCCGGCCGGAGCGCTTCGCCCGGCTGGTCACCCTCGCCGGCCTGCTGATCGAATCGGCCAAGGGCAGCGAGCGCTTGCGAGTGAGCGACCTGCGCGAGCGGCTCGAACTGACCGACGAGGAGCTTCAAGAGGACATCGACCTGCTCAACGTCGTCAACTTCGGCGGCGGCACCTACGTGCTCTACGCCGAAATCCAGGGCGATGAGATCGAGGTCGACTCAGAGCCCTACGGCGACAATTTCGCTCGCCCGGCGCGGCTCCTGCCGCTCGAGGCAAAGGCCCTCGTCGCCGCGATCGACCTCTTCGGCGATCACCTGCCCCAGGGCGGCCTGCAGAGCGCCCGGACCAAGATCATCACCGCGCTTGGCCATGATCCTTCCGAGGAGGGGCTGGAGATCGCCGCCGGCAGCGGCGGTGACGCCGAGGTGGCGCGCCAGGTCAACGAGGCGATCGGCGCCAGCAAGGTCCTCGAACTCCAGTACTACAAGGAGAACGAGGACCAGTTCACCAAACGCGCGGTTGAGCCCTACCGGCTCGAGAACGGCAAAGAGGGCTGGTACGTCGAGTGCTACGACCTGACCAAAGAGGGGGTTCGCCACTTCAAGCTCGACCGGGTCAAGGAGGCGACGATCTCCGCGGAGACCTTCGAGCCGAGGCCAGAGGTCGAAAGGCTGGCCGGCGTCGAGGGCTGGATGACACATGGCGAGGTGCCGACCGCCCACGTCGCCCGCGTCTGGGTTTCGCCGGAGCGGGCGCGCTGGCTGCGTGAGGAGCGCACCGTGGTCGAGGAGCTCGCCGATGGTGCCGTCGTGATCGAGCTTCCCTACGCAGGGACCTCGTGGCTGGTCCGCGAGATCCTGCGCGGCGCCGGCGACCTCGTCGTGCTCGAGCCCGAAGACGCGCGGGCGGCAATCGCCAGCGAGGTCGCGGCTAGCGCTGCGTGACGCGGAGCCCATTCGGGCAGGCTTCCACTTAACTTTTCAGTGATTCGTGGTTGAGCTGACGCCCAATGGGCCTTGACGAAAAAGTACAAGACGTTCCAGCCCTGCCCGAATGGGCTCTGACGTGACCCAGGCGCCTGGGCACGCGGAGGTTTTGAGGGTTGTTGCGCCTAATCCGGGGCCGATGACGCTGGAAGGCACCAATACTTATCTCTATGGGTCTGGCCCGTGCACGGTGATCGACCCCGGGCCGGATATTCGGAGCCACCTCGGCGCCGTGCATGCTGCTGCTGAGCAGCGGGGCGGACTTGGCACGGTCCTGCTCACCCACGGCCATGGTGACCACGCCGACGGAGCGGCGAAGCTCGGAGCTGAGGTGGTCCTGCTGGCTGACGGCGAGGAGCATGGTGGTCTGCGCGCGATCGCCACTCCGGGCCATGCCCCGGACCACGTCTGCCTGATGACGGATGACGGGGTCTGCTTCAGCGGCGACCTCGTGCTCGGTTCCGGCTCCACCTTCGTCCCGCCCGACGGGGGCTCGCTCGCCACCTACATGGAATCGCTGCGGCGGATGCAGGCCGAGCCGATCGAGCTGATCTGCCCCGGCCATGGTCCCTGGATCGAGGATCCCGCCGCGAAGCTTGCCGAGTACGTCGAGCATCGCGAGATGCGCGAGCGTCGCCTGCTTGCCGCTCTCGGGCGCGGCGAGCGATCCCGTGAGGTGCTCCTTGGCGAGGCCTGGGCGGATGTCCCGGCGGAGCTTCGCCCCGCCGCCGCGATGGTGATGGAGGCACATCTCGACAAGTTGACTGCCGAGGGCCGCCTTACCGGTGATCTCTTGCCCTGACGCGGGCATTGGGCTCCGGGTGCGCCCCTTATGCACCCTGAACGGCAAAGGACAGCGGTAGAGAGACGGATTGATCAAACTGGCTGGACAGCCAGTACGCTTGCACGATGAGCGGGGGACGAGCGGTGCGGGCGGGATTGTTGGCTGGGGCCGCTGGGACCGGAATTGCCGCTGCGGCGACCGCGGCGGCCTGGCATTGGCTGGCCCGCAGGCCGCTGCCCAAGCAAAAGGGCACGATTGCCCTTGATGGGCTCGAAGGCCCGGTGCGGGTTCGCCGCGATCGCTGGGGCGTTCCTCACGTCGACGCGGCGTCGGCCGCCGACCTCTGGTTCGCCGAGGGCTTCTGCCATGGCCAGGACCGGCTCTGGCAGCTCGACTTCTACCGTCGCGCTGTCTCCGGCCGCGTCGCCGAGATGGCCGGCGAGGAGGGCCTGCCGATCGACCGGCTGATGCGCACGCTGGGGATTCGGCGCACCGCCGAACGTGAGGCTGCGACGCTGGAGCCCGAGCTGCTGTCGCTGCTGAAGCGCTTCTGCGAGGGCGTCAACGCCGCTGCCGCAAATGCCAAGGCGATGCCCTTTGAGATGCAGCTGCTGCGGCTCGAGTGGCAGCCCTGGCGGCCGGTCGACATTCTCAGCCTCGGCAAGCTGCTCGCCTTCGGACTCTCGACCAATTGGGAGCGGGAGCTGCTGCGCGCCGACATGGTGCGGGCGCTCGGGCCCGAGCTGACCGCCAAGCTCGACCCCGCCTATCCGGCCGACAATCCGGTCGTAACGCAGGAAGCCTGGTCAGGCGACGGGCTCGGGATCGTCGAGCAGATCGACGCCGTGCGCCGCTCGATGGGCCTCGCCGCCGAGGCCAGCGGCTCGAACAACTGGGCGGTGTCCGGCAAGCTCAGTGCCACCGGCTCGCCGCTGATCGCTGGCGACCCGCACCTGCCGCCGAGCATGCCGGGCATCTGGTACCAGGTAGGTCTCAGGCTCGGGGATCGCTTCGTCCGCGGCGCCTCTCTCCCTGGAATGCCGGGCGTCTACATGGGCCAGAACAACGACGTCTGCTGGACCTTCACCAACGTGATGGCCGATGTCCAAGATCTCTTCGTCGAGCGAGTCGAGGGCGATCGCTACCTCTTCGAGGACGAGTGGCGGCCGCTGGAAATCGTCCGCGAGGAGATCCCGGTCAAGGGCCGCGACGCGCCCGAGGTGCTCGACGTGCGCATCACCCACCACGGGCCGCTGGTCAACGAGGCGCTTGGCGCCGACGAGGGCGAGCCGCTCGCCCTGCGCTGGCAGACGCTCGACCAGCCGACGGCCTTCGCGGGCATGTTCGAGCTGCACGGCATCAGCTCGGGACCGGAGCTGGTCGCCAAGCTCGAGGGCCACAGCTCGCCCGCTTCGAACCTGATCTGGGCCGACCGCCACGGCTCGATCGGCTACAAGCTGATTGGCCGGCTGCCGCTGCGCAAGGGCGGCTGTCCAGACCTCCCCAAGCCCGGCTGGAGCGGAGAGTTCGAGTGGGAGGGGACGATTCCCTATGAGGAGCTGCCGCAGGCGGTTGACCCAGAGAGCGGCTTCCTCGTCACCGCCAACAATCGCATCGTCGGTGACGAGTACCCACACCACATCACCAGCGAGTGGCTCGACGGCTTCCGCGCCGAGCGGATCGAGCAGCTGCTGCGTGCCAGCGACGAGCACGACGTCGACGACTTCGAGGCGATGCAGTCGGACAACCTCTCGCTCCCCGGGATCGAGGCGGCGAAGCGGCTGGGGCAGCTGAAGCCGCAAGGCCAGCGCGAGCTGAGCGCTGTCGAGGGGCTACGCAGCTGGGACGGCCGGCTCGACCCCGACTCGATTGCGGGGACGATCTACCAGGCCTTCCTCCTCCGCCTGGCGCGGGAGGTGGCACGCGCCGCGATAGGAGACCGCGACCTCTGCGAGCGTTGGCTCGACCGGGCCGACAACGGTTTCACCCCGCACGTCACTTCACCGTGGCGTTGGCACTCGCACCTGATGAAGCTTTGGGAGGAAGGCGACGAGGAGTTGATCGGTCGGCCCTGGGAGGGTCTCGTCCTGGAAGCGCTCGGCGGTGCTCTCGATGACCTCTCAGATCGGTTTGGCCCCGATCCCGAGGCCTGGCGCTGGGGCCAGGTGCACGAGATGGAGTTCCCCCACCCGCTCGGCGAAGCCAATCCGCTGCTGTGCCGCCTGCTCAACCGGAGGCTCCGGGCCGGCGGCGCCCAGGAGACCATCAGCCAGATCGCCTATGACCCCAACGATCCCTATAAAGCGGTCTGGGCACCGAGCTGGCGCATGGTCGCCGATCCCACCGCTCCCGAGCGCTCGCGCTGGCAGATGTTCACCGGCCAATCTGGCCATCCCGCCAGCCGCCACTACGACGACCTTCAGGCCGACTGGCTCGAGGGTCGTACCCAGCCGATGGCCGGCGAGGGTCCGTGGCGGGAGTTGGATCTGGTGCCGGCATAGCCAACGTTGCCTCCTTCGCTCCATCCTCCGTTGCGCCAGCGCTCCGAGCGCATCACCTTTGATTCTGTGGGGGAGAATCGATGCACTTCGGACGATCTCTAGGCCGAATCGAATCATCGATGTAACTGTTGGGGCCGGTATGCGCCAATTTCGTCCAGCCTTGGCGGTCTTCGTGCTGCTCGCGATCTGCGCGACGCCCGCCGCCGCCCGAACCGTCCACTTCGGAGGTCGCGCGGTCGGCGTGCCCGCTGGGTGGCCCGTCTACCGCCTCGCCGAACACCCCCAGATGTGTGTGCGGCTCGACCGCCGCGCTGTCTATCTGGGCAAGCCGGGCACTAGCCAAGGTTGTCCCGCGCAGGCGATTGGGCGCCGTCGGGCGATCCTGGTAAATCCGGCCGGCCCGGCCCGTGCCCGCGCGCAGGCCAGCGCCCTTGCGCCCCCGGCTCCGGTCGCGGGCGGCTCGGAAGAGTTCACCGGACTCGGCTTCGACGCCTGCTCCGCCCCATCGGCGCGGACGATGTCGGCCTGGGCCAGCTCTCCCTACCGGGCGATCGGCGTCTATATCGGCGGCGCCAACCGGGCCTGCTCGCAGCCCAATCTGACCTCGACCTGGGTCGGAGACCAGGTCGCCGACGGCTGGCACCTGATCCCGACCTACGTCGGACTGCAGGCACCGACGAGCAGCTGCTCGAGCTGCGCGAAGCTCAGCTCGAGCCTCAGCAAGGCGGCCGGGCAGGGGATCGAAGCCGCCGAAGACGCGGTCGCCGAGGCGCAGAGCGTCGGCATGGGTCCCGGCAGCCCGATCTACAACGACATGGAGGCCTACACGCGCACGACGAGCGCCACGGCGGCGACGCTCACCTTCCTCTCCGCCTGGACTGAGCAGCTTCACGCGCTCGGCTATGTCTCCGGCGCTTACAGCTCGGGCGCCTCCGGCATCGTCGACCTCGGCCGCGCGATCGGCGGGGATTACACGCTGCCCGACGACCTCTGGAGCGCCAATTGGAACGGTGCCCAGAACACGCTCGACCCCTACATCCCCTCGACCGCTTGGGCTTCTCACCAGCGCATCCACCAGTACCGCGGGGGTCACAACGAGACCTACGGCCTGATGACGATCAACCTCGACAACAACTACGTCGATGGGGCGACGGTCGGCGCCGGCACTGGCGCCGGGGCCGCCAAGCCGGAACTGCCGCCGCTGACGGTCGGCCACATAAAGCCAGAAGGAGGCGCCGTCAGTGTCTGGGTCCGCTGTGGCTGGCCGCCAGACGGCGAAGCCTGTCCCGGCCAGATCATCTTGCGCACCCACACGAAGGTGCCCTTCCGCGCCCGACCCGGGATTCCGACGAAGGTCGTCCGCATCGCCGTCAGCCACCGCACCTTCAGACTGGCCGGCGGAAGGTCCCACACCTTCCGTGTCGGCCTCAACTCACGCGGCGCGCCGCTGCTGCGGTTGCGCGGGACCCTCAAGGCCCAACTGCTGGTGGCGATTCCTAACGCTCGCGCCACTCGCGCCGTGAGTCTGCGGCGCTGAGCTGCCCTTAACCCCAGGTCGCGAGGGCGAGCTGGGAGAGGATCGTGCGGTCGGCCGTGACCAGTGGGACGTCGGCGACGACGGCCTGCCCGGCGATCATCCGGTCGAAGGGATCGCGGGTCCAGGTGAGCTTGGCCGCTGATTGCACCAGTGCCACGAGAGATACATCGGCGGTTTGAAGGCCGATCGTCTTGCGCAGTGCAGCGAGGGGAGCCTCGGCCGGCTCAGTCACCCGGCCGACTTCGTAGAGGTAAGTCAGCTCCAGCTCGACTATCGGGGATACGAACGGCTGCTCGGATTCGAGCAGGTCGCGCACCGCGATCGGGATGCGCCGGTCGGCGCCCTCGTAGAGCCAGCCCACGACATGAGTATCAAGAAGGATCAGGGTTCCACTCCGAGGACCAGTCGATATGGATCAACTCGTCGGGGTCTCCGACGATGAAGCCCTCGTGGCGTGGCAGACGATCCCAAATCGACCGCTGCTCCTTCGGCGCGATCACCAAGGTCTTGCCGTTGCGCTGAATCTCCAAGGGCTGGCCGGTCTCGAGCACCTCGTCCAGCATCCGGTAGATGTTGGCGCGGAGCTTGGAGGCGGTGGTGGCCAAAACGGTCCCTTCCAATCTGATACGTACGTTAGATAGGAAATGCATACGTACGTTATCATTGAGCGCCGACCTCTCGGGAACTTGTGTCTGCATCATCGGAGACCACGCTACAGAGCCGAATCCCACGTGTAGCGCGCGCAAGCGCGCGGATCCGCAACGCGTCTAGAACGCAAATCAGCGAGGCTCCTCATCGTGAGCCGCCGCGACCAGATCAAGCTAGGCGAGGGGGAGCTGCTGGAGCTGCTGGAGGGGGAGCGCGTGGCGATCGTTTCCAGCCTCGGCCCGCGCGGTTGGCCGCACTCGATGCCGATGTGGTTTGTCCCCCGCGGCGGCGAGATCTGGATCTGGACCTACGCCAAGTCGCAGAAGGTGCGCAACCTCGAGCGCGATCCCCGCGCCACGGTCCTGGTCGAGACCGGGCACGAGTACGGCGAGCTGCGCGGAGCGATGATCGAGGCCGAGGCGGAGATCCACCGGGACTTCGAGACCGTTTTCGCCTTCGCCGAGGAGCTGACCCTACGCTACGCCGAGGGTATCTCCTCCGTCGAGGGAGACGCCAAGGCCGCGCTCGAGGCGCAGGCCCCGAAGCGGGTCGCGATCCACTTCAAACCGGTCCGCGTTGCCAGCTGGGATCACCGCAAGCTGAGTGGGTCCTACTGAGTCGTTAACGTCCTGGCGGTACTGACGTCGCCCCGGCGTGTTAGGAAGTGACCTGCACACGCCCCGCCGCTTTCCCGCGCTGAGTTGAGAACCGCAAAGACCACGATCCTGCTGCTGGCTCTCGCCGCTGCGCTGGTCGTTCCATCTGCGGCACAGGCGCTGCCCCGGACCTTCTTCGGGATTGCCCCGCAGACGCCCCTCAGCGACCTCGATGCCTCCTACATGAAGGCCGGTGGCATCGGCAGCGTGCGCTGGCCGGTCAACTGGGCAACCGTACAACCGACAGTGAGGGGCGGCTACAACTGGAGCAGCGTCGATCCCGCCGTTGAGGCTGCCGCGCGGCGCGGGCTGACGGTCCTGCCGTTCCTCTACGGAACGCCGCGCTGGATCGCGAGGAAGCCGACGACGTTGCCGATTGACAGCTCTCGGGCGAGGAAGGCCTGGCTGGCCTTCGTCACCGCGGCGGTGAAGCGCTACGGGCCCGAAGGCGAATTTTGGAACCTGCACGCGCCGGCCGTGGCGGGAGTCAACTACGTGCCTGCGGTCCCGCGACCACTGCCGATCCGCAGCTGGCAGATCTGGAACGAGGCGAACTTCTTCTACTTCGCCTACCCGGTCTCCCCGAGCCGTTATGCGCGGCTGCTGAAGCCAACCTACGGGGCGATCAAGGCTGCGGACCCGACCGCGAAAGTGATCCTCTCCGGCCTCTTCGGAGCGCCAGACCAAGGCGGCAAGCGTGGCATGGACGCGAGCAAGTTCCTCGCCGCCCTTTACCGGGCGCCTGGAATCAAGAACTACTTCGACGCCGTCGCCCTGCACCCCTACGCCTTCCACGTCGAAGACCTCGAAGAACTGACCGAGGGCGTGCGCGAAGTGATCCTCGAAAACCACGACCCCGGCACCGACCTCTACATCACCGAGATGGGCTGGGGCTCCCAGAACGATCCCAACAAGGTTGCCTTCGAGCAGGGGATCCAGGGCCAGGCGAGGGAACTGCGCAAGGCCTACGGCTACCTGATTGCCAACCGCAACCGCCTACGCCTCAAGGGCACCTATTGGTACTCGTGGAAGGACAATCCCGAATACGTCGCCTGCAGCTTCTGCGACTCGGTCGGCCTTTTCCGCGCCGGCAGGAAGTTCCACCCCAAGCCCGCCTGGCGGGCTTTCGTCGCGCTGAGCGGGGGCCGCGCGCGACCTTAGTTAGCGGCCCTGCGAACGGCTTCGCCGGGTGCGGGGCCTACCGCGACTCCCATTGATACGGTCGCCGACCTTGACCCGTCTGTTGATCACCGGTGGGGCCGGCTTCGTCGGCTCCAACTTGGCCGTTTCGCTGGCTGCTCGTCACCCTGAGTGGGAGATCGTCGCACTCGACAACCTCTACCGGCAGGGCTCTGAATTGAACTTGCCGCGGCTGGAGGAGCACGGGGTCAAGTTTGTCCGCGGCGACGTGCGGAAGCCCGAGGATCTCCGACGGATCGACGAGATCTCCGCCCTGATCGAGTGTTCTGCTGAGCCGTCGGTGATGAGCGGCGTCGATGGGAACACCGAATATCTGGTCCACACGAACCTGACCGGCGCGTACCACTGCCTCGAGCTGGCCCGTCGCGACGGTGCCTTTGTTGTCTTCCTCTCGACCAGTCGCGTATACCCGGTAGAGCCGCAGACCAGGCTTACCCTGACCGAGACCCCGACGCGTTTCGAGATCGCGGCCGAGCAAGGCTTTCCCGGCGTCTCGCCTGAGGGGATCTCGGAGCAGTTCCCGATCGATGGCGCCCGCACGCTCTACGGCGCAACCAAGCTCGCCGCTGAGCTGTTGATCGAGGAGTACCGGGCAAGCCTTGGAGTTCCGGCCGTGATAGATCGTTGTGGAGTTATTGCCGGGCCCTGGCAAATGGGCAAGGTCGACCAAGGAGTCTTCACCCACTGGATGCTCGCCCACCACTTCAAGAAGCGTCTCAGCTATATCGGCTTCGGCGGGAAGGGTAAGCAGGTGCGTGATCTGCTGCACGTCGAGGATCTGGTTGACCTGGTCGAGCGTCAGCTCCTTGACCAGGACTCCTGGAACGGCCGCACGGTGAACGTGGGCGGCGGGCGCGAGTGCAGCCTCTCTCTGCGCGAGACAACCGAGATCTGCCAGCGCCTGACCGGCAACGAGGTTCCGATCGAGCCGGTCGAGGAGACGCGTGCCGGGGACGTGCCGATATACCTTTCGGATTGCGGGAAGCTCTTCGGCTTGGACGAGTGGCGTCCGCGCCGCGCGGCCGAGCAAGTCCTTGCCGACATACACGATTGGATCGCCGCGGATGAGATCAGGATCGCCGAGGCACTCAAGATCAATGCCCCCGTGACGGGGGAGGGGGAGGGGTAGAGAGAATGGCGACTGCGATCATCACGGGCTCAGGCGGCTTGATCGGTTCCGAGGCGGTGGAGCACTTCATCAACGAGGGCTTCGACGTGATCGGCGTCGAGAACGACATGCGGTCGCGCTTTTTCGGCGCCGAGGCCTCGACCGCGCACGTTACCGAGCGGCTGGTCGCCGAGAGACCCGAGTTCATGCTCGAGGACGTCGACATTCGCGATGCCGCCGCCATCGATCGCATCTTCCGTGAGAACGCCGGCGGGATCGAGCTGATCATCCACACCGCCGCTCAGCCCTCGCACGACTGGGCGGCGAAGGAGCCGCAGACCGACTTCGGGGTCAACGCAAACGGGACGCTCAATCTGCTGGAGGCGGCCCGGGCCCATGCTCCGCAAGCGACTTTCGTGTTCTGCTCGACCAACAAGGTCTACGGAGATACCCCCAACCGGTTGCCTCTGCAGGAGCTGGATTTGCGCCTGGAGCTGCCGGAATCCCATCGCTATCACGGCGGGATCGACACCTCGATGTCGATCGATGCGTGCACTCACTCGCTGTTCGGCGTCTCCAAGGCGGCTGCCGATCTGCTGGTGCAGGAGTACGGGCGTTATTTCGAGATGCCGACGGTTTGCTTTCGCGGCGGCTGCCTGACCGGTCCCCAGCACGCCGGGGCCAAGCTGCACGGCTTCCTCGCCTACCTGATGAAGTGCACCGTCACCGGCACCCCGTATACCGTTTTCGGCTATGACGGCAAGCAGGTTCGCGACAACATCCACAGCGCCGACCTGATCGCCGCTTTCGACGCCTTCCATCGGGCCCCGCGCGCAGCTGCGGTCTACAACATCGGCGGAGGCCGCTTCAGCAACTGCTCGATGCTCGAGGCGATCGAGACGTGCGAGCGGATCTCCGGTCGCGAGTTGAGCTGGGAGATGGGTGAGGAGCCGCGGATCGGCGACCATCGTTGGTGGATCTCGGACTTGACCCCGTTCGAAAACGACTACCCCGAGTGGAAGCTCCGCTACGGAGTGGACGATATCTTGCGAGAGATGTACGAGCAAAACGTCGAGCGCTGGACGGTGGCCTCGGCATGAAGCTGTCCGTAGTGATGCCCGCTCAGAACGAGGAGGGCTCTGTCGCCGCCACGGTCGAAGGCGTGATGGCGGAGCTCGAGCGCGAGCAGATCGACTACGAGGTCGTCGTCGTCGACGACGACAGCGAAGATCGAACGGCCGAGATCGTCGAGGCGATCGGCATGGAGAACCCGGCGGTTCGTTGCTACCGCTCTCACTACGGAAGGGGCTTCGGCATGGCCGTGCGGGCCGGCCTCGAGGTCTTCAAGGGCAATGCCGTGGCAATCGTGATGGCGGATGCATCCGACGACCCGCGTGACCTGGTCCGCTACCACCGCCTGCTCGAGGAAGGCTGGGATTGCGCTTTTGGCTCGCGCTTCATGCCGGGGGCGAAGGTCCACGACTACCCCAGTCTGAAGCTGACGATCAATCGCCTCGCCAATTGGTTCATTCGGGTGCTCTTCCGGCATCGCTACAACGACACCACGAACGCTTTCAAGGCCTACCGGCGGGAGGTGATCGAGACCATCCAGCCGCTGCTGTCAAAGCACTTCAACCTGACTGTGGAGATTCCCCTGAAGGCGATCGTTCGCGGCCACAGCTATGGGGTGATCCCGATCTCCTGGACCAACCGGACCAGCGGCGTGCCGAAGCTGGCGATGCGTGAGATGGGCAGCCGCTACCTCTTCATCGTGCTCTACGTCTGGCTGGAGAGCACGCTCAGTCGCGGCGACTACAGGGTCGAGGCTGCTGAGCGTCCCTCTGAGACCGTGCGAGGCTGAGCGGCTTGGGCCTCGCCGTGAGGCGGCCCGGTCACCCGCCGAGCTTGCGCCCGACGACGAGGAACTGCTTTCCAAGCAGGCGCCAGGCGGGCGGGGTCTTCAGGTAGAGCCGGGTCAGCTGCGGCGAGGGCGGCAGGATGCCCCGGAAGGAGTAGGGCAGGTAGCGCGGGATGACCCGCTCAGGCTCGAATCCGGCCGCGTAGAGGTGCTCGCCGATCGCGACATGGGTAAGTGCCACGTAGTGATCGGCGCAGTCCCAGTACTCGTCGGAGCAATAGCGGTAGTTGGGGCCCATGATCGCGATCCGCCCCCCGACCTCCATCGCTCCGTGCATCTTTTCCAGGAAGGCGGCGACCGCCTCCTGGTCGTGCAGGTGCTCGAGGAAGTTCGAGATGAAGACGCCGTCGAAGTAGTCGTCGGGAAGCTCCGCGTCCATGATCGAGGCGGTGATCACCTTCGTGTCGGACTTGTGCGCGGCCTCGGGGTAGCTGACCTCGTCGACCGCCCAGGTCTCCTTCGCGGGCACTGCGCCGATGAACTCACCCCTTCCGGCCGCCGGGTCGAGGACCTTCTGCGGCTGGCCCATCAGGCCGTGCACGTGGGGACCGATCTCACGCCAGACGGCCACCCGGCCGTCCTGGTCGATGTCGCGGAAGCGGTATGAGTAGAGGCGCTCGTAGTTCATTGCGAGCGCGGCACGCTATCGGAATCGGGCGACTGGACTTCCGAGGTCCGAGCAGACCGAGATCGAGCGGGCCGCGGTGAGCTCGATTTGCCAGGGGACGTCGGAGCGGTCGCGTGGGAAGCGGAGCAGGGTCGTGCCTCCAGCTTCGATCGTGCCCCCCTTCAGGGCGAAGGCTTCCGCGTACCGGCGCAGCGCCAGGGTGGCTGGCGCTCCCGGCCCGACCCGGACCAGCGTGCTGCCGCGCAGCACGACGGGCGCTCCGCTTGCCGCGCTGCCAGCTGGGATCAGCAGGCAGCTTCCCCGTGTCCTTGCCCGCTCGATCGGCGCCGCGGCCATTGGCGCCGGCCCCGAGCCGCCACTCGCGTCGCGCTGCGAGATCGCCGTCAGCGGCAGCGCGTGCGCGAGGACGACGTCGACCCGCTCGCGGACGCCCTCCGGCGCGCTCGGCAGTTCGGCAGCGCTCTCTGCGGGAGAGCCGAAGTCCTCGACCGCCGAGAGGTAGGAACCGGCGTCGATCGGAACCAGGGTGGAGGTGCCGGCTATCTCGGGGGTCAGCGCGAATTCAGGGCTGACCGTGTCGCGGGCGATCTCGATCGCCGCCAGCTCGCCGCGCGCCAGCTCACTCTGCTGCTTCATCAGCGCTCGGCCTTCCTTCAGCGGGCCGGCGTTCGAGATCAGCGCGATGCCGGTCACTGCGGCGAGGATGGCGAGCGTGCGGTTGCTGACGCGGGCCCCGCGGAAGACCTCGGCAAGGATCAGCACGATGAAGATGCCGCCGATGTACTGGTAGCGACTCGCGGTCGGTTCCCGTCCGGGGATGAAGTCGAAGCCGCCGAGGATCCAGAAGGCCGCGGCAGCCGTCAGGGGGACCCAGATCCGCGGCGAGATCCCGCGCTCCCGTCGCAGCCAGAGCGCGACGAGGACCGCGAGGGCGACGAGGAGCGCCCGACCCCATTCCGGCGGAGCCGTTCCTTCGCTGCCGACCGCGGCTGTATGCAGCCCGGTCAGCGAGCCAAGCGCGGAGGCGATGCTTTCGGCAACGAAGACAGGTGTGTCGAGCACGTTGGTGAAGCTCAATGCGTTCGGCACCTTGTGGCCCCAGGCCAGGTACCAGAGCGCGTAGACGGCCAGTGGGAGCGCCGCGACATAGATGCGGGACCAGCCGCGCGTGCGCCGGCGAACGAGCACGTCGACGCCGGCGGCCAGAGCGAAGGGCACGCCGAGGCTCGAGCACCCCATGGCGAGGATCAGAAGCGCGCAGGCGCCGAGGTCCCCGGCGCGGTCGTCACGGTCAAGCAACAGCAGCGCTCCGAGGCCCGCCGCGGCCGAGCCGACCAGGGTCATCTCGAAGGGCCAGAGTAGGACGTTCCAGCCCGGGCCGAGGAACATCAGCACGACCGCCGGGAAGAGGGCGAGCCAATCGCCGAGGCGGCGGCGGACGTAGAGGAAGAGGAGGATCGCGGTCGCCGCGTAGAGGAGGACGGAAAGCACCCGCAGGGGTCCCACCGAGGTCATCCCGAAGAGCGCCAGGCAGGCCTTGTAGATCGCGACGATTAGCCAAACGGGGTGGATGTCGTTGGCGGCGAAGAACGATTCGGCGTCGAAGGCGCGCCGGTGGATGGTCATGTTCCATTCGTCCTGGAAGAACGTCATCCCGGAGCAGAGGACGAGGAGGAGGACGACCGACGCCGCCGCGAAGACCCAGAGCAGAACGACAGGGGTGCGGCGGGGCAGGCTCGGGAGAGTCGCTAGGCGCCGCATCGAGCGGGCAGTCTTGCGTAGAGTCGCTTCTCGTGTCGCCCGCACCGCAAACGGCTGCGATCGCGATCGCGATGGCCACCTTTGAGCCAGATTCCGATCTCTTCCGGACCCAGGTCGCCTCGCTGCAGGCGCAGACGCGGCAGGACTGGTTCTGCGTGATCAGCGACGACTGCTCGCGAGCAGACGCCTACGAGCGCTTGAAGGCCGCTGTGGCGGAAGACCCACGCTTCATCCTCTCGCGATCGGATCGGCGCCAGGGCTTTTACCTCAACTTCGAGCGCGCGCTGTCCCTGGTCCCGAAAACCGTCCGCTTCGTCGCGCTCGCCGATCAGGATGATCGCTGGGACCCAGACAAGCTCGAGGTGCTGAGCCGATCGATTGGCTCAGCCCTACTCGTTTACAGCGATGCACGCATAGTCGATGAGTCCGGAGCCCTGATCGCCGATACGTTCTGGTCCCGGCAAAGGCGGCCTCGCAGCGATTTCGCTTCCCTGCTCGTCACCAACACGGTGACCGGCGCGGCGTCCCTCTTCCGCCGGGAGCTGCTGGATTCCGCGCTTCCCTTCCCCCGCCTGCCGGGCGATCCCTACCATGACCATTGGCTAGCGCTCGTGGCCCTCGCCGAAGGGGAGATCGCCTACGTGCCACGGCGTCTCTACGACTACGTCCAGCACGCTGGGGCGGTGCTCGGCCATGCGGGCGCCGCGCCGCAGGCAAGTTCGCGAGGCCGCTTGCGGCGCCCTGAAGTGGCGCTTGCGAGCTGGCGGCAGGCGTACTTCGGCGATTACCGCCGCCTGATGCTGCTCGCCGCGACGCTTGAGGAACGCTGTGGCCCCCTGCCGAACGCAAGCCGGCGCCGCGCCCTGAAGCGCTTTCTCGCAAGCGAGCGCTCCCCGGCGGGCTTCGCCTGGGTCGCCTGGCGTTGGCTGCGGTCCGGACTGCGCGGCGACGGCGAGCGAACGCTGCTCGCGGCGCTCACCTGGCGCCTGTTGGCGCGGGTGCGGGGCTACCCGGTCGCCGAGCCGGGGTCGCAGAGGTAGGGGTAGATCCCGGCCAGGGCCGGCTCCCAGCGGCTGTGCCGCGCCGCGATGTCCTCCAACCCCCGCTGCGCCAGCCGCCGGCGCAGCACCGTGTCGGTCGCCATCCGCTCCAAGCCTTCGACCAGGCCATCGACCGTGCGCGGGCAGCGCAGCGAGTTCTGCTCGTGCTGGATGATCCAGTCGCCGGCCGGATTGTCGAAGGCGACCACCGGGGCGCCGCAGGCAAGCAGCTCGAGCGGCAGGTAAGAGGGGTGTTCGGAGACCGTCAGGGCGAGGCCGAGGTCGCAGCTTCGGTAGAGCTTGCCGGTGTCCCGGTAGTCGAGCAGGCCGAGGTGCTCGATCCCTCGGCCAAGGTCGTTCGGATGCGCCCACGAGCCCGCGGTGACGATGCGAACCTTCTGGCCGAGGCGCCGCTTCAGCTCCAGCAGCGCCGGCGAGGCAAGCTCCCAGCAATTGCGCCAGTGGCCCGGCCGGGCGTAGGTGAAGACCGTCACCGGCTCACCCTCCTCGCGCCAGGCGCGGCCCTCGGCGTGGAAGATCGAGCCGTCGATCGCGGGCATGAAGAAGGACCCGTCGCCGTTGTAACGGTCGCGGTACAGGTTGCGCATGCGCTCTGTGTTGCAAATTCCGTAGAGGCCCAGGCGGTAGGTCTCCTCGGCGAGCGCATAGTTGGTCCCGGCCGGATAGAAGGCGGGCTCGAAGTCCTGAATCAGGTAGAAGCGGCGGCGCGTGTGGGGGAAGTGAGCCGCCAGGTAGGCGGTATGCCACTGCGTCGCGATCGAGACGTCGGCGGGCGGCATCGAGTCCAGGTTCGGGCCGGCCTGTCCGTCGCTGAAGGCGATCTTTGAATCCGCGATCGAGGGGAAGGCAGCCTCGATCGCGGAGCGGATGTAGCGCTCGTTGGGAGCTGCGGCGACGACGAACTGGTTCTGCACCCCGTGCTCTGTAGCGAGCTGCTCGGCGATTCTGAAGGCCGTGTTGATGCCGCCGTAGAAGGGGCTGTCGATCTCCGGCACGAACCAGTTGACTGTCTTCACCGCGATCGGCTCCGGATCGGCGGCGTGCTGCTCGCGCACGCAGCGCTCCAAGCTGCGGTCCGCGCGGCATTGCTTCGCCAGCATCTTCGACTCGTTCGAGTCCGCCTGCTGGCGAAAGACGGAGAACTCGCGCCCGAGCACGGCGCCGACCGTTTCCATCGCGGTCGGCTCCTCGGCGCCCCGCAGTTTCGGCTCCGGGCTTTGCAACGAGAGGCTGGGAGAGAAGTAGTAGTCGCCTCCTCGCAGCCAGGTCTGGTAGCGCCAGTAGCTGGTGAAGAAGTCCTCCGGAGGAACGTTCTCGCCGCGCGTCTCACTCTCCAGGTGGCGAACGCCGGCGAACGGCGAACAGACGCTGCGCCGCCCGTG
>JAJKHV010000156.1 GCA_021154855.1 Solirubrobacterales bacterium | reverse complement strand
GCGGGGTCCGGCATCGCGATCATGTCCGACTCCTCGATCGGGTTGAAGCCGGTGATCGAGGAGCCGTCGAAGCCCATACCCACGTCGAAAGCGTCCTCGAGCTCGGCCGCGTTGATCGAGAAGCTCTTCAGCTGACCGAGCACGTCAGTGAACCAGAGGCGGACGAAGCGGACGTCGTTTTCCTTGACGATCTGGGCGACGTCAGCGGCACTCTTCGGATGCTCTGCCATGTTCGGGGCCTCCTGGGCTCACGCAAGGGCGCTTGGGAAGGCGAACGATAGGCGAAGTGAACCGGATGGGTAGAGGCCCCCGTATCCGGGTAAGAGAAAGCTTCTCCGCGGTCCGGCAGCGGGATCGGCGCGCAGGCCGGAAGGGTCAGGATGGCGGGCTTGCGAGGCAAGCCAAAAGCCGGTATAACTTACCAGACGTAAGTAAACGGCTGAAAGTAAAGTAAAGGCCAAATAAAGGCTCTGCAAAGCGGAATTGGCCGAAGCGGAGCCGGAGGCGGATGCCAAGTGACAGTAAAAACAGACGTGAGCAGGTTTCAGA
This sequence comes from Solirubrobacterales bacterium, assembly GCA_021154855.1. GTDB lineage: Bacteria > Actinomycetota > Thermoleophilia > Solirubrobacterales > 70-9 > VRUE01. The sequence continues at coordinate 7,313 of JAJKHV010000156.1, read as the reverse complement.
TCCACGACGAGTTGACGGCGCCTGACGAGAGCGCGCCGCTGATCAAGACGATCCAGGCCACCGGTGGCGCCGTGACCAAGTTCGTCGGCGTGCTTGCCGGCGCGCCCGCCGTCCTGCGCGCCTACACCCGGATGCGCTCAGAGCTCCGCGGCGGCGTCCTGCCACGCGCGACCCGTGAGCGGATCGCCCTTGCGGTCGCCGAGTATCGCGAGGACAGCTACAGCTTCGCCCAGCATGCAAAGTCGGCGCGCAGCGCCGGCCTCGGCCTCGACGAGGTCTCTCGAGCCCGCAGCTTCAGCTCGGCCGATCCCAAAGAGGCGGCGCTGCTCGAGTATCTCCACGGTGCCCTCGAAGCGAACAGTCACCCCCCGCTCCACCTGCATGAGGAGGCGCGTGAGATCGGCTGGAGCGACGAGGAGCTTCTAGAGGCAGTCGCCCACCTGGTCCTGAATGAGTTCCAAAGCCTGATCGCAGGCGCTGCTGAGCTGCCCAAAGACCAAAGCGGTCCTCGGGTTCTGCCCTCGGTTGCTTAGGTGGTGGGAGGGGTCGAGTGGCCCCTCCCAAAACGAGCGGCCTTCGGCCGCTCTTGAGTGTTTTGGGAGGGGCCACTCGACCCCCTTACCTAAGGACAGCGGGAAAGCCGACGGCTAGCAATGTCCGCTGCTTTCCGTCCTTCTTTGAGCTTGGTCAGTCCTCGACGACTGTGACCGTGTAGAGGAGGCGGGCCGTGGAATAACGGCAGCCATAGGTGGCGTTGCTTCCCACCTTGAGCTGGGGTTCACCCTGGCGGACGTCGGTTGAGTTGATGCACTTGCCCGGTTCGCGGCTGGCTCGCCAGGCGTTGTTGCCGGGCAGGCCCTGGGCGAAGGCCGGGGCCCAGGTCGGGACGGTTAGACCGACGATGTCGCCCTTTTCGACCGGCAGCGAGGCGCCGAATTTCACCGTCTGGCCGAGGTAGGGGCTGAGCACATGGATCGAGCCCTGGGCGCGCAGGTTGTAACGGGGCGGGTTCGTGCCTGGGATGCGGCGCAGGATTGCCAGGCGGGCCTCCGGCGGCGTGCCGAAGAAGCCGTTGAAGAAGGAGCGCTGGCTGCTGGTCGGCTGGGAGAGGGTCAGGGTCCACGACTTGACCTTGCCGCTCTTGCGCACGCTGAAGGGCAGCGATCCCTGGCCAGTGCTGACCTGGAAGCCGGTGACGCTGCCAATCGCCTGGCAAGGCGACTCAGGGCAAGAGGGGTCGGGGACGGTGGCGGTGCCGCCGAGCACCACGGTCGTCTTGGAAGTGGTCGCCGCGCCGGCGCTTGCGCCCAGCGCAACGAGAAGCGCAAGGCAGCCGGCAAGCCCGAACATCAGCGCCAGGCGGCCGCGCACCCCAGCCGATCCAGCGTTGAAAGCTCCCTGCGAAGACCTCGACATGCCCATGCTCCTCTCGTTGAAATCCAGCCTTGCGGGCAGATTAGCCATTGGCGCGGCCAGCCCGGCGCAGGTCCGCCTTACTGGTGGCGGGCGTACTGGACGGCAACGGCATAGCGCAGATGCGTCGAGCCGTTGAATTCGAGCGCTTGGCGAGCCCCGTTGGTGAGATCGAAGGCGTTGCCGGTGGTGTATGGGCCGCGGTCGATTACCTGCGTGATCAGGGTATGGCCGTGGTAGGCGAGCTTGACCGTGGCGCCACAGGGAAGCGTGCGATGGGCAACGCCGATCGTGCCCGGCTGCAGGGTCTCGCCGCAGGCGGTCCGGTTTCCGTAGAAACCGGGGCCGTACCAGGTGGCGCCGGCCGTGCGCATCGAGCCGAAGACAATCCCGCCTGGGCTCGGGGACGCTTCCGTCGTGGCAGCCGACGCGCCGCCCGTGCCCGCCTGGGCCGGGACGGCGCCAAGCGCCAGCGAGGCAAGCGCCGCGATGATGCTGGCCCAGCGCAGCCGCCGCGAGAGGCGCTCGCCAACAGCGCGCCCGTGCACTCGATGATCTTTCCGCCCGTGGCGGTTTATGCCTGCCGTCATTGCTCTTTTGCGACGCTTACGGGGTTAGCTGACGGGCTCGCGCTGAAAGAGCTGCGCTACGCGGCAGATGCCGGCGATTCGCCCCAACAATTGGGTCCCCCGCTCTTCGCAATATGTAGGCGAAGATTCAGCGGAAGTTGGCGGCAGATTAGCAAACGCTAAGACAGAAAAGTTGCAGAGTTGGGAAAGGCCCCCATTTGGGGGCCTTTCCGTTAGCGGGCCTGTAAGCCGGATCCTGTCTTGAGCGGCCATCTGTCTCACCGGGGTCAAAGCCCCGGGGGGGCCGTAGCGGCCCTGCGGCCTACCTGGACCTCGCCGGGCTGGGTCGACGGTCCTGCTTGGCCTTGCACCTGGCGGGGTTTGCCTGGCCGCCGCGTCACCGCGGCGCCGGTGCGCTCTTACCGCACCATTTCACCGTTGCCTGTTCGCGACTCACGTGTGGCCGCGCCATCGGCTGTGTATTTCTGTGGCACTTTCCCGCGGGTTTCCCCGGGTGGGCGTTACCCACCGCCATGCCCTGTGGTGTCCGGACTTTCCTCGAGGGGTTTTCTCTCCCCCCGCGGTCGCTCGGCCCGCACGTCCAATGGTAGTCGGGCGCCGGCCCAAGTACCGTTAGATCTTGCGGAAAACGCCGACGACCTTGCCGATCACCGAGGCTTCGGTCGTGCGGATCGGCTCCATCGTCTCGTTCTCGGGCTGAAGGCGGATGTGGTCGTCTTCGCGAAAGAAGCGCTTGACCGTGGCCTCCTCGCCGATCAGGGCAACGACGATCTCGCCGTTGACGGCGTCCTGGACAGGGCGCACCACCACGTAGTCGCCGCCGAAGATGCCCGCGTCCTTCATGCTCTCGCCGCGCACGTTGAGGATGTAATCCCCGTCCTCGCCGCCGATCACGTCGGGGACTTCGATGTACTCCTCGACGTTCTCCTCGGCGAGGATCGGCTCGCCGGCGGCAACATGGCCAACGAGTGGCAGGCCGCTACCCGGTCGGATCGTCCGCTTCGCCTTGTCGAAGAGCAGCTCGATCGCCCGCGGCTTGGAAGGATCGCGGCGAAGCAAGCCGATCTTCTCCAAGTTGGCCAGGTGAGCATGCACGGTCGAAGACGAATGCAAGCCGACCGCTTTGCCGATCTCCCGCACCGTCGGTGGGTAGCCGGTCTTGGCCGCGTACTTGCCGATGAAGTCGAAGATCTCCTTCTGCCTTTTGGTCAGATCAAGCTCCACGCTCACTCCCCTCCCGGGACTGCAGCCGAGTATCGAATCCGTTCGAACACTTGTTCGCCAGCGTACCGTGCATCCCGGACACCCGCAACCGAAACCGCCTCGAAATCTCAAACATCTAGAATCGTCGCCCCCCTCGAGCGGCTGTGGCGGAACTGGTAGACGCGCAAGGTTGAGGGCCTTGTGTCCCTAACGGGACGTGATGGTTCGACTCCATTCAGCCGCACTCGGAAACCCCCGCAAGTCGGGGGTTTTCGCATTTAGAGGCTCGGCAGGAACTCGGCGCCGCGACTCTTGCGCCGGTAAGCACGTTGCCCGTCGGCGATGGTGCCGAGCACACCACTACCCTCGCCCAGCTGGAATCGCACCGAGGCATTTCCCACTGTCAGCTCACCAACCCGGCGATTCCGCGGATGATCACGAGCGAGCCGGCCACGGTGGCGGCGACTATCCCGGCACGGCGGCCGTTGCGTGACAGCCAGGCGCGGAAGCCGTCGACGGCGCCCTGGGTCCGTTCGGGCGCCACGGCATAGCCGATCAGCGGCACCTCGAGCAGCGTCTGCTGGATCAGGCAGAACGCGATCACCAGCAACGCGGTCGGGGCGGCGCCGGCCTCGAGCCCGTCGATGCGGCCGAGCGCGACCAGGTAGGAGACCCCGGGAAAGCTGAGCAGGAGACCGACGATAAAGCCGATTCGCGGCGAGCCGCGGCCGAGCAGGCGGATCGGCAGTGGTTCCTTCTCCTCACCTCCTTTCTTCGCCAGCTTGGCGACTTTGCGACGCTGCCTGCGTTCCCGCAGGCGCTGGTCACGATCGGAGGACAGCGCGTATGCGATCAGCAGGAGGAGCAGGCCAACGACGATGTCCTCAACTGGGCCGACCGTGCCCTTGCTCGTCTCGACCGCGCCCGAGTCGTGCAGGACGAAGACGATTGCCAGGCCAACGCCGATGCTGGTCGTGTAGGCGCCGAGCAGGTAGGCGAGCATCAGCCGCTTCGGGTCCGGCATCAGCAGCATCACGGTGACGGCAGCGAGCAGCGTCGGATTGGCCATAGCCGCCAGCGCCAACCCGAAGATCTGGATCAGATCGCTCAAGAACAGCGCTCGCAGAGGCCACGCAAGACCACGTCATGATCGGTTACCTCAAAGTTGATCTCGCCGGAGAGCTTGGCGATAGCGCGCTCCAGCGAGGAGTCCTCGAACGGGACCATGCGGCCACAGTGACGGCAGATCGCATGGTGGTGGTGCTCGCCGCCCGGCTCGACCCGCTCATAGCCGGCGGTGCCACGGGTCACCTCGAGGCGCTGGACGAGGCCGAGCTGCTCGAGCTGCTCGAGCGCCCGATAGACGCTGGCCCTGCCAACCGCTGGCTTGCGGCGGCGCAACTCGTCGTCGAGGTCCAGGGCCGTGACCGCGCAATCGTGGCCGGCCAGCGCCTCCACCACGGCGATGCGAGCGCCGCCACGGCGATAGCCGGCCCTCTGCAGGGATGCGAGGGCATGCTCGGCCCAGGCACTGTCGACCTTGGTCGGCATCTAGGTTGACGGCTCCGGTTCGGTCATCCGGCGATCGTAGCCTTCGCTCGGACGGTTGGCCCGCGCCAATCGGCCCAGCGGCAGCGAGAGCAGGTAAACGGCGACGATCGCCAACGCTACGGAGGCCCCGCCGGCCGTCCCGGCGTAGTAGGAGAGGTAGAGCCCGGCGACGCCGGCGAGAACGGCAAGCCCGGCCGCGAGCGCCATCATCGGCAGCATGCGACTGCTGAGCCGTCGTGCAGCCGCGGCCGGGCCGACGAAGACGGCGACGACGAGCAGGTTGCCGAGGCCCTGCACGGCGACCACGGTCCCCGCCGCGAGCAGGACCAGCAGGGCCGCATCCGCAAACGGAACCGAGACGCCAAGCGAGCGCGCGGCACCGCGATCGAAGCCGGCTATTAGGAGCTGTCCGTGCAGGAGGCGGAGCCCGACCGCCACCACCACGGCGAGTCCGGCGGCGGTGGCGACGTCAGCGTTGGTGGCGCCGAAGACGTCGCCGAAGAGCAGCGACTCGACCCCCGGCGGCGAGCGTGGTGAGAGCGCCAGCAGCACGCCGAGGCCGAACATCGTCGTCACCACGACCGCGACCGCCGCCTCGCGGCTCACTCCGGCGATCCGCGCGCAGAGCGCAATCGCCAGGGCAGCGAGGACGATCGCCGGTGCCGCGCCGAGCAGCAACGGGACGCCGGCAATCGCGGCGAGGACCAGACCGGGGAAGATCGAGTGGGCGAGCGACTCGGCCGCATAGGAGAGGCCGTAGAAGACGATCCAGCAGCCAAGCGCGCCGCCAGCCGCGCCAACCAGGGTGACCTCGACGAGGGCACGCTGCATGAACGGTTCTTGCAAGGGCTGGAGCATCTCAGTGGTGGTGATGGTGTGGCGGCAGGATCGCCCGGCCTTCGCTGCCCGGAATCTCGACGATGGCGCCGCCGTAGGTCGCTTCCAGCACGCTGACGTCGGCCAGCACCTGCTCGGGCCGGCCGCAGGCGACCTGGCGCCCGTTGATGCAGAGGACGAGGTCGCAGCTACGCGCCTGCTCGAGGTCGTGCGTGGCGATCACGACCCCTCTTCCTTCCCCGGCAAGCTCGACGATCAGCGCTTCCAGGCCCTCAGCGCTGGGACGGTCGAGGCCGGAGAAGGGCTCGTCGAGCAGCAGGACCCCGGCAGCCTGGACCAGCGCCCGGGCGATCAAGACCCGCTGGCGCTGACCACCGGAGAGACGGCCGAAAGTCTCATCGGCAAGGGAGCGCAGGCCGACTCGATCGAGCGCCCGCGCCGCCGCCTCGCGCTCGGCCCGGCCCGGCCGCCGCCACCAGGGCAGCTGCGAGAGCGTCCCCATCATCGCCACCTCTAGCGCCGAGACCGGGTAGTCCAGTCTGGAGCGCTCGGTCTGGGGCACCGTTCCGCAGGCGGCGCCGACGCACAGCGTCCCCGCGACCGGGCGCAACTCGCCAAGCACGGCGCGCAGCAGGGTCGTCTTGCCGCCGCCGTTGGGGCCGAGCAGCGCCAGCGTCTGGCCCGCCGCGAGGGCGAACTCGACGCCGGAGATCGCCGGCGCCCCCCCATAGCCCGCAGCCAGGCCGGCGGCCTCGATCAGGGGCTCGGGTCGCATCCGCGCCTTCCCCCGGTGAAGCCGCGGACCATCGAGTCCGCGTTTGCCGCCTCCATCTGGAGGTAGGTGGCACCGTCAGATCCTTCCGGGCCAAGCGTGTCGCCGTAGAGCGTGTAGCTCGCCGAGGCGCCGGTCTGGTCGGCTATCGCCTCGGCAACCTTCGGGCTCAGTGAGCTCTCGGGAAAGATCGCTTCGACATGCTCCCGGTCGATCAAACCGGCGAGGGCGCTGAGGTCCTTCGCCGACGGCTGCGCCTGCGTCGTCTGCGAGGGAATCACCGCGCCGACGACTTCGATCCCATAGCGGTCGGCGAAATAGCGGAAGGCGTCGTGGTCGGTGACGAGCTTGCGCTGGGCGGCCGGGACCGATTCCAGACAGCGAGCAATTTCGCCGTCGAGGAAAAGAAGCTTGGCGAGGTAGGCGCCGGCGTTGCGGCTGAATTGCGCTTTGTGCTTCGGGTCGGCGAGCGCCAGTCGGTGGGCGATCTCGCGCACAGCGGACTCTGCGTTGCGCGGGTCATGCCACCAATGCGGGTCGTGCTTGGAGGCCTCGCTGCCGCTCGACTCCCCCCCCAGCCGAACCGGCACGGTCGCACCCAGGTCAATGACCTCGGCACTGCCCCCACCGTCGGAAACGACCTGGTCGATCCAGCCGTCGAGGTCGTCGCCGTTGGCGACGCCGAGCTTTGCTCCCGCCGCGCCGGCAACGTCGCTCGGGCGCGGCTCGTACTCGTGCGGGTCGGTGTTCGGCTGCAGGATCTGGTCGACCGCGACCGCGTTGCCGCCCACCTGGCGCAGCCAGTCGCCGATCTGGGTCGTCGTCGCGACCACCTCGACCTGCCCGGCATGAGCGCCCGAGCCGTCGGAGCAACCGGCGCAGAACAGGGCGATCAGCATCAGGCCCGCGGCCGCCACGGCCGCCGCCCGCGGAATCCGGACCAGCGC
>JAJKHV010000155.1 GCA_021154855.1 Solirubrobacterales bacterium | reverse complement strand
TCGCCGGCGAGGCGGGCGTGCCGTTCTTCTCGATCTCCGGCTCGGACTTCGTCGAGATGTTCGTCGGCGTCGGCGCCAGTCGCGTCCGCGACCTCTTCGAGCAGGCCAAGCAGAACTCCCCTTGCATCATCTTCATGGATGAGATCGACGCCGTCGGCCGTCACCGCGGCGCCGGCATGGGCGGCGGTCACGACGAGCGCGAGCAGACCCTGAACCAGCTTCTGGTCGAGATGGACGGCTTCGAGATGAAGGACAACATCATCTTGATCGCTGCCACCAACCGTCCCGACATCCTCGATCCGGCGCTGCTGCGGCCGGGCCGCTTCGACCGCCAGGTCGTCGTCGACCGTCCTGACCGCAAGGGCCGCAAGCACATCCTCGAGGTCCACACGCGCGGCAAGCCGCTGGCCAAGGTGATCGACCTCGACGCGCTGGCCGGCCAGACACCAGGCTTCACCGGTGCCGATCTCGCCAACCTGATCAACGAGGCTGCGCTGCTCACCGCCCGCCAGGGCAAGCGGGAGATCACCATGCAGGAGCTCGAGGAGGGGATCATGCGGGTGATCGCCGGCCCCGAGAAGAAGACCCGCGTGATGAGCGAGAAAGAGCGCTTGATCACCGCCTTCCACGAGATGGGGCATGCGATCGTCGGCCACCTGCTCGAGAACACCGACCCGGTCCACAAGATCTCGATCATCAGCCGAGGCCAGGCGCTCGGCTACACGATCAGCCTTCCCAGCGAGGACAAGTTCCTCACCTCGCGCGCCGAGCTGACCGACACGATGGCGATGACCCTCGGTGGCCGCGCCGCTGAGGAGATCGTCTTCGGCGAGATCACCACCGGCGCCTCCAATGACCTCGAGAAGGTGACCGAGACGGCGAAGCAGATGGTGATGCGCTTCGGCATGTCGGAGCGACTCGGCCCCCGCGTCTTCGGCCACGATCGCGGCCAGCCCTTCCTCGGCCGTGAATTCTCCGCCGAACCCGACTACTCGGATGAGATTGCCCGCGAGATCGACGACGAGATCCGCCGCATCGTCGAGGGCGCCCACCAGACCGCCAAGGACCTGCTCACCGAAAAGCGCGAGGAGCTCGACCGGATCTCCAACATCCTGCTCGAGCGCGAGACGATCGACGCCGACCAGTTCCTCGCCCTGCTCGATGGCCGGCCCGAGGAGGAGATCTTCGTCGACGAGGAGCCTTCGCAGCCTGCTGAGCCGGCGGCGGAGCCCGAGCGGCCGCAGCGCGGCGGGGCGCGTCCGATGCCGCGCCCAAGGCCCGGCTATGCCGGTGGCGACGCCGGTTAGGAGCTAGGACCTCTTAGGGACCAGCGTTCGGGGCCGGCGGGTCCTGTCCACGGTTTTGGAACCACCACCCGCTGCGGGGGCGGCTGCGCCGCCTCCTCCGGGTGGTCCCCGAAAACCGTGCCACCCCCCGGCAGCGGCCGCCTGGATACTGCTTCTATGACTTCGAAGCTGATGGGCGTCGTCAACGTTACTCCTGACTCGTTTTCCGATGGGGGCAGGTATCTCGATGCGGATGCGGCCGTCGCGCATGGGGAAAAGCTTCTTAGGGACGGGGCCTCGGTCTTGGACGTTGGTGGGGAATCGACGCGACCGGGAGCGCTTGAGGTCGACGAGGCAGAGGAGCTGCGGCGGGTGGAGCCCGTGGTTGCCGCGCTGGCTGGGGTGGCGACGGTCTCTATAGATACCTCGAAGGCAGCGGTTGCCGAGGCGGCGCTGGACGCTGGGGCTTCGATCGTCAATGACGTCACAGCGCTGCGGCGGGATCCGGAGATGGCGGCGCTTTGCGGGGATCGCGAGGTCGGGGTGGTCCTGATGCACATGCCCGGCAACCCGCGAACGATGCAGGACAATCCCGTCTACGAGGACGTCGTCGACGAGGTCAAGGCGTTTCTGGCCGCTCGGATCGAGGTGGCGGTGACCGCCGGAGTCGAGGAGGAACGGATCTGGCTCGATCCGGGGATTGGTTTTGGCAAGACGGTCGAGCACAACCTCGAGTTGCTGAGGCGGTTGTCGGAGCTGCGGATCTTGGGTCGGCCGCTGGTGATCGGGGCCTCGCGCAAGAGCTTCATCGGCCGGATCGACGGATCGGAGGTCGACGAGCGGCTCGGCGGCTCGATCGCCTCTTCGGTGCTCGCCGCCGCCGAGGGCGCCGATGTCCTCCGCGTCCACGACGTTGCCGAGACGGCCCAGGCCATGCGGGTCGCCGAAGCGATCCTTGGGTAGGTTGCTCCTATGGAGTCGCACGACAATGGGATCGAATCGCGGGTCGAGGTCGAGCTGCGTGGGCTTTCGATCTACACCCATCACGGCGTCAGTGACTCCGAGCAGGAGGTGGGTCAAAGGCTCGAGTTCGACATCTCCTTCGACGTCCCCGACTGTGACGCGGTGCTCACCGATCGGATCGAGGACACGGTGGACTACGCCGAGGTCTGCGACATCGTCGCCCTTGCCGCCACCGAGCGCAGCTACCGCACCTTGGAGCGACTCTCGCAGGTCGTCGGCGAGCGACTGATGGAGCGCTACGGCTGCGAATCGGTCCGTGTCCGTGCCGCCAAGCCCGAGCCGCCCCTGCCGTTGGCGATCCAGGAGGTTGCCGTCGAGGTCGTCCACGAGCGCGGCGCCGAATCCGACGAGGACGACTCGGAGGCCGACTAGCGAGCGTGGCGAGGACCGGCTATCTCGGTTTGGGTTCCAACGTCGGCGACCGCCAGTCCCATCTGCGCGCGGCGGTCGACCTTCTGCGCGAGGCCGGAGTGGAGGTCGAGGCGGTGTCGTCTACTTACGAGACCGAGCCAGTGGGCGAGGTGCTGGACCAAGCCGACTTTCTCAACGCGGCGATCCGCATCCGCACCGGCCTGGAGCCGGAAGCCTTGCTCGACCTCTGTAAGGAGATCGAGGCCCAGCGAGGCCGCGCCCTCGACGCCCCCCGCCACAGCCCCCGCCCGCTCGACGTCGACCTGCTCTTGCTGGGCGAGCTCGAGCTCAAAACGGAGCGGCTGACTCTGCCTCATCCAGAGGTCAGCAGCCGTCGCTTCGTCCTCGCTCCCCTGCTCGAGCTGGATCCCGGGCTGTCGCTTCCGGATGGCGCCCGTCTCAGCGAGGCCCTTGCCGCTCTCGGCCCGGGCCAGCGTGCCGTGCCGTCGGGCTCGCTCTAGGCAGCGACCGTGCTGTCGCGCAGCTGCTGCAGCCAGGCGGGCGGGAAAACCGGGGGGGTTTTGCCGGGATAGTCGGGGACGACTCGCATCGCCAGCTTGCCGGCGGGGCGTTTCTCGATCGCCGGGCGGAGGTCGTCGAAGGTCATCGCGAGGCGCACGCTGGCGGCGATCTGCAGGTCGGCCGCGTTCAGCTGCTCGCCGTCGAGCACCCCCGCCGCGATCAGGTCGTCGATCTTCTGCAGCAGCGCGGGCAGGCCGGCCAGGTCGCGCCGCACGTTCTCGTCGCTGGCGTCGTTGAAGCGGGAGGCGAGCTTGACGATCGGCCAGGCGGTCTTCATGGCGATGCCTATCGGAATGCCGATTTTCGCTCCCTCCGCGTAGCTGCGCAGAGGTGAAAGGTCCTTGAGGTAGGCCCAGTAGGGGATTTGCCGGAACGGTGGCTGCAGCTCCTCGTCGCCGAAGCGCTCGGCCTCTTCGACAGCGGCGCGCGCCGCCGGGTCGGCGGGAAAGAGCGGTGGCTCGGGCTTGATCCGCTCCAGCTCGCGCGAGATCTCACGAGTGCCCTGCAGGCGACGGCCATCGATCTTCAGCGCCGGCACGGTGGCGTTGGGGAAGCCGAGCGCCCTGGTAGCGGCCTTGGCGACTACCGGAAGCAGGTCGACGCGTTTATAGGCAATGCCCTTGTGCTCGAGCAGCAGCCGGCCGATCATCGCCGCGTGCGAGCCGGGAAAGACGTAGAGCGTTGCCTTCATGCGGGCCATCCTATGCTGAGTTCCGCCGTCCTGCTTCACGTCGGGTGAGTACCAGGGATAATCGCCCCCGTGCTCCTCGCGGTCGACGTCGGCAATACCCAGACCCACCTCGGCGCCTTTGAGGGCGAGCGCCTCGCCGAGCACTGGCGCTTCCAAACTCGCTCAGGGGCAACGGGCGATGAGCTCGCGGAGCGGATCGGTGGCCTGCTGGCGCTCAGCGGCATGGGGCTCGCCGACGTCGATGCGGTCTGCGTCTCCTCGGTGGTGCCGCCGCTCGGCACCCAGTACGAGCAGCTCACCGAGCGCTACCTGGATGCTGAGTGCCTGACGATCGGTCCCGGCTTGAAAACCGGGATGCCGATCCGCATCGACAATCCACTGGAGGTCGGCGCCAATCGCCTTGTCAACTCGATCGCCGCCTATGAGCGCTTCCAGAGCGCCTGCGTCGTCGTCGATTTCGGCACCGGGATCAACATCGACGTTGTCTCGGCCGAGGGCGAATACCTTGGGGGTGCGATCGGTCCAGGCCTGGAGATCTCGCTCACCGCGCTGATCGACCGCGCCGCTCGCATCACCCGCATCGACCTCGAAGCGCCGGAAACGGCGATCGGCCGCTCGAGTCGCGCCGCGATCCAGTCCGGCTTCGTCTTCGGCTTTGCGGGTCTGATCGACGGCGTGGTGGGCAGGATCGAGGAAGAGCTGAGCGAGCCTCGGTTGCTTGCCACCGGCGGGCTTGCCCATGTGGTGGTTCCATTCACCGAGACGATCGACGAGGTCGACGACATGCTTACCCTCAAGGGACTGCGCCTGATCCATGAACGCAACACGCCCACAGCTCACTGATCCGTTCCGGATCGCCCACCTCGAGATCCCCAACCGCGTCCTGCTTGCGCCGCTGGCGGGAATCGGCAACTGGTTTGTACGCCTGCAGGCCAAGCGGCATGGGGCGGGGCTGGCCGTTTCGGAGATGGTCTCGAGCTTCGGCCTGCACCATCGCAACGAGCGCACCCTGCGCGAGCTGATGCGGATCGACCCAGACGAGCACCCGGTCTCCGTGCAGCTTTTCGGCCATGACGCCGAGGTGATGCGTTCGGGCGCGGCGATCGCCGCCGAGGCGGGCGCGGATTTGATCGACATCAACATGGGCTGCCCGGTGCGCAAGGTGCGCCGGACCGGCGCCGGCGCCGAGCTGCTGCGCGACCAGGACCTCGCCCTCGCCCTGGCGCGCGGCGCTGCCGAGGGGAGCGGCCTGCCGGTGACGGTGAAGCTGCGCTCTGGAATCGAGGCCGGCGATCGCTCCGGCTTCGACTTGGCGGTTCGCCTGGCTGAGGAGGCCGGCGTTGCCGCGATCGGCTTTCATCCTCGAGCCGCGACGACTGGCCACAAGGGCAAGCCCGACTATCTGCTCACCCGCGAGCTGGTCGAACGTGTCGACGTGCCGGTGATCGTTTCGGGCGGGCTGAAAAGCGCCCCGGCGGCGCGCCGGGCATACGCCGAGTCGGGCGCCGCCGCGGTGATGATCGCGCGCGGATCGCTCGGCAATCCCTGGGTCTTCGAGGAGCTGACCGGCCGCCGCACAGAGCCGCCCAGCTCAGCCGAGGTGGCCGCCGAGCTGCTTTGGGTGATTGACCGTGCCGAGGAACATCTCGGCGAGGAGCGAGCGAGCCGCTACCTGCGCAAGTTCTACCCCTGGTACGTCGAGTCCCTCGGCGTGTCTGCCGAGCTCGCCGACGAGCTGCAGCGCAGTGCCGACCTCCCTCGCGCCCGCCGCCTGATCGGCGATCTGGCTGCGCCAGTCCCCTCGCTATAATCCCGCGACTTCGGCCCTGGTGCGGTGAGGTAAAACACCGTCGCACCTGGGCGTTTTTGGGTCTAGAAGCCGTTTCCAGCCGTAATAATCGCAAAGAGAGGTCAGGACAAAGTGAGTCGCCAGTCGGTAATCACCCCCGAGGGTCTCGAGAAGCTCAAGGAGGAGATCGATCACCTCTCGACCGCGAAGCGAC
>JAJKHV010000154.1 GCA_021154855.1 Solirubrobacterales bacterium | reverse complement strand
CGAGAACTCCAACGCCGTCTTCAGCACCACGGCGGCCCGCGACCGCCAGATCGAAGCGCTCTTCCGCGCTTTCCCGACCTTCGAGGATGAGTCGAGGCTGACCCTCGACCGGCTCAAAACCTTCTCGCTTGATGCCGACCCGGTGATGAAGCAGCTGGTGCCGGTGGCCGAACAGCTCTCGCCGACTCTGATCGCTCTTTCCAAGCTCGCTCCCCAGGCCAAGGGCTTCTTCGAAGGACTCGAACCGGTGATCGCCCGCGCACCATCCGGCTTCGCGTCGTTGCGCAAGCTCTTCCGCGATCAGTTCCCGCCGCTGCTGCGGGCGGTCGATCCCTTCCTGCGCAATGTCAACCCCCTCCTCACCGGCCTCGGCCTCTACAAGCACGAGCTGACCGCGACGATGGCGAACGTCGCGGCTATGACTCAGGCCAAGCTGCCGACCAACGCTGCTGGCGTTCAGGTCCACTACCTGCGTGCGATGGGCCCATGCAACCCCGAATCGCTGGCGACCTTCCCAAGCCGCACAACGGTCAGCCGCACCAACGCCTACCCGAAGCCGCTGGCCGGCAAGAGCCTCGCCTCCGGCCTGCCCAGCTTCGATACCACGGCCTGCGGCACGGGGGTTACCGCCACGCTCAATCCCGAAACGGTCAATGACCCATCCTTCAAAGCGCGCACGGATGAAGCGAGAAGGACGCCCGAAGAAAACGAAAAACGCTCAAAAGACTTCTTCGAACGACTGAAGAAATACGCCTTCGCCGAACAGACCGACTCAGCCGCCATCGGTGCTCCGGGCTGCATCCAGCAGGCGCCTTTCGATCCAGTCGGCCGTCCGGGCGCACCGACCGCGTACCAGCACTTCTTCGAACAGAGCGAATAGTCGCTGGGCGCGGCGGGTCCTGTCACCGAATGGGGCCCACCACCCTTCCGGTCGCTAAAGCGTCCTCAGGGTGGTCCCCCCATCCGATGCCACCCCCCGCGAGAAGCGGGTCGCTTAGCGGCCTTCTTCTTGAGTGCGATTAGTTCGCAAAGGCCGGGATTGCGTGCGGCTGAAGATCGGTCGCTTCGCTACGTTGCTTTGGCCTTGGTTCTGCCGCCGATTAGAGGCGGACACTGAGATATATGGCCTCCGCTCCCACAGCCCACGTCCCGCCTCAGAACATCGAGGCTGAGGAATCGGTTTTGGGGGCGATGCTGGTTGCCGAGCCGACGCTGACCCGGGTGATCGACGAGGTCAAGCTGAACGCCGCCGACTTCTATCTCGAGAAGCACGCGGCGATTTTCACCAGCATCCATGACCTCTACGCGGCTTCCAAGCCGGTCGACGAGCTGAGCGTCAGTGAGTCGCTGACCCAGCGCAGCCAAATCGAGGAGGTCGGCGGCAAGCACTATGTCTCCGAGCTGGCGGCAAAGGTGCCGGCCGCGGGCAACGCCAAGCACTACGCCGAGATCGTCCAGCAGAACTCGCTGCTGCGCCGCCTGCTCGGCGCCGGGCAGGAGATCCAGGGCTGGGTGCACGAGCGCGACGGCGAACCGCGCGAGCTCTCCGAGCGGGCCGAGAAGCTGCTCTTCGACGTCGCCCACAAAGAGCAGGCCAGCGACTTCAAACTGCTCTCCGAGATCCTCCACGACGAGGTCGACCGGCTCGAGAAGCTCTCCACCGGAGAGCTGGAGCTGACCGGCACCCCTTCCGGCTTCCGCGACATCGACGCGATCACGGGCGGCTTCCAGCCTGGCAATCTGATCATCGTCGCTGCACGCCCGGCTATGGGGAAGAGCGCGATCGTCGCCAACATCGCCGAAAACGTCGCTGTGAAGCGGAACCTGCCGGTCGCCTTCTTCTCACTGGAGATGTCGGAGGTCGAGCTTGCCCAGCGCTTCATCGCCTGCCGGGCGCGGATCTCGGGCGACAAGCTGCGCAAGGGACAGGTCGCGTCGAAAGATTGGCCGAAGGTGGTACGGGCCTGCAACGAGCTGGAGGAGGCGCCGCTCTGGTTCGACGACTCCTCCGACCTCGGCGTGCTCGATCTGCGGGCGAAGGCGCGTCGCCTGCACGCCCAGGAACAGGATCGGGGCGGGCTCGGCCTGATTATCGTCGACTACCTGCAGCTGATGCGCACCGACGATCCTCGCGCCAACCGGGTCGAGCAGGTGGGGCAGATCAGCCGCGGCCTGAAGATCCTCGCCCGCGAGCTCGAGGTGCCGGTGCTCGCGATCTCGCAGCTCTCGCGCGCGCCGGAGCAGCGCAGCCCGCCGAAGCCCATGCTCTCCGATCTGCGCGAATCTGGGAACCTCGAGCAGGACGCGGACCTCGTCGCCTTCCTCTTCCGCGAGGACTACTACCGCGATCCCGATGACGAGCCGGACGGCCTTGCCGACCTGATCATCGCCAAGCATAGGAACGGCCCGATCGGCAGCCCGAAGCTGGTCTTCCTCGATCGCTTCCCCAAGTTCGCCGATTTCGCCGGCCAGGAACGGCCGATCGAACAGCCGGCCGGCGAAGGGCCGCCGCTCGAGGACGCCGCCCCCGTCGGGCCTGAGTTCTGATGGCGGCGATTCCCCGCAGCGAGCCGTTCCGCGAACAGTCCTGCCCACTCGGCGTCTGCGACGGTTCCGGTTGGATCCTCGGCCCGGAGGACGTCGCGCGCGAATGCGAGTGCCGCGCCCAGCGGCTCAAGCGCGGCCGTGTGCGCGGCGTCGCCTCGGTGATCCCACCGCGCTACCGCGGCGTCTCCTTCGATCGCCCACCGGTCTCCGACATGGCGCGGGATTTCGAGACCAAGGCCGCGGTCAAGGAAGTGCGCGGCTATATCGAGGAGCTCGACGCCCGCCTCGACGCCGGCCGCGGCCTCTGGCTTTTCGGCGACACCGGCACCGGCAAGACAACGCTGGCGATGCTGGTCTCCAAGGCGGCGCTGGAGGCGGGCTGCTCCGTCGCGATCTACTCGCTGCCGAAGCTGCTCGCCCGCATCCGCCGCACCTATGACTCCGAGCCGGGGGGTGACTCATACCTCGCGTTCTTCGAGCGCCTCACCTCAGTCGACCTGCTCCACATCGACGACCTCGGCGCCGAGAAGCGCAGCGACTGGGTGCTCGAGCAGCTCTACGCGCTGATCAACGAGCGCTACGAGGCGCAGCGCTCTGTGTTGGTCACGACCAACCTCCCCCATGAGGAGCTGGAGGAGCAGATCGGCAGTCGCACGGTCTCCCGCCTCAGCCAGATCTGCGACGAGGTGCCCCTCTTCGGCAGCGACCGCCGCTACGGCAAGGTCGCTTAACGGCCCGGACTGGGCATGGCAAGCAGTCAAGGATGGAGGGGAGCGTGGCGTGCTCTCCGCGCGAGCGACCGAGGACGCAGGTATGCGCCGGCCATACGCCCGCTCAACAAGGCACAATGCCCCGGTCATGCCAGGGCTGGTGATAGTCGGCGCCCAGTGGGGCGATGAGGGCAAGGGGAAGGTCACTGACCTGCTTGCCGAGCGCGCCGATGCGATCGTGCGCTTCCAGGGCGGCAACAACGCCGGCCACACGATCGTCCGCGACGGCGAGGAGTTCAAGTTCCACCTGATCCCTTCCGGGATCCTCTATCCGGACAAGGCCTGCGTGATCGGCAACGGCGTCGTGCTCGACCCGCACATCCTGCTCGGCGAGATCGACGGCCTGCGACGCCGCGGCGTCGACATGAACAACCTGAAGATCTCCGCCAACGCCCATCTGATCATGCCCTACCACGTCCTGCTCGACACGGCGGGCGAGGTGAAGCTGGGCAAGCTCTCACTCGGCACCACGCGCCGCGGCATCGGTCCCTGCTATGCCGATAAGGCCCTGCGCCTTGGCATTCGCGTCCAGGACCTTCTCGACGAGAAGATCCTGAGGGCCAAGATCCGCACTGCGCTCGAGCCCAAGCAGCAGGCACTGCGCGAGCTCTCGGTGCAGCGCCGCAAGCTGCGAAAGGAGGCAGGGGAGGGCGACCGGGAGAGTGTCGAACAGGCGATCGAGGACGCACCGGACCCGCGCATCGACCTTCATACGATGACCGAGGAACACATCAACTACGGCCACCGGCTCGAGCCCCACATCGCCGACACCGCGCGCCTTTGCTGGGACAGGCTCGACGCCGGCAAGACGGTGATCTTCGAGGGCGCTCAGGCAACCCTGCTCGACCTCGACCACGGCACCTATCCCTTCGTCACCTCATCCAACCCGATCGCTGGCGCGGCTTGCGTCGGCGCAGGCATCGGCCCAACCGACATCAGCGAGGTCTGGGGCGTCGCCAAGGCCTACGCGACCCGCGTCGGCGCCGGTCCCTTCCCGACCGAGCTCACCGACGAGCTCGGTCGTCACATGCTCGAAAAGGGCCATGAGTACGGCACCACCACCGGCCGCGAGCGCCGCTGTGGCTGGATGGACCTCGTCGCCCTGCGCTACGCCGTAAGGCTCAACCGGATGAGCTCCTTGGCGATCACCAAGCTCGACGTGCTCAGTGGCCTCGAGACTCTGCGGGTCGCGGTCCGCTACCGCTCACGCGAGGGCGCACTGCTTGACAGCTTTCCCTACCACCAGTCGATCCTGCACTCGGCGACCCCCGAGTACGACGAGCTGCCTGGCTTCGATGAAGACATCACAGCTTGCCGCGACGAGGCCGATCTGCCGCCGCAGGCGCGTGCCTACCTCGACTACATCGCCGACTTCGTCGGCGTCCCGATCCGCCTCGTCGGCGTAGGGCCGTCGCGAGATCAAATCGTATGGCGCCCTGAGGGCGCCTGACCAAGCCGACCAAGGACGCAGCAAGCGCGGCGTGCTCTACAGGCAAGCGACCGGGCGCGCCTGTATATGCGCTGGTAGATGTCTTTAGCCGAGCGCGGCGGCGCTGAGGGCGCCTACCTTGAACTGGCCGTCTTCCACTTTCAGCGGCATCGCGTAGGCCGTTTTATGAGGTTCGCCGTAGTAGATGAGAAAGGCCTGTTCCCCTTCCTGACGCAAGCTGCGGGCGTCGACGGCCGTGGTTTCCCGCCAAGCCGAGGCGGAGAGCTTGCTTGTGAAAGCCTCCAGAAACGGGGCGCAGCCCTTGTCCTCGAGTTCCGTCGAGCTCGCGGCGAGCTGTTCAAGCTGTTCGCTCATCGCCTTCGACAGGTAGCCACAGGCCTTCGCCCAGTCGCTGGTTGCGCGCGCGACAAAGAAGCCGTGAACTGCTTCCGCCGCTTCCTGGAGTTCGGATTCGTCCTTCTCTTCACCGTATTCCTGGATGCTGTTGTCGCCGCCCTTGGTCCGGAACTGCGCCGAGCCACCGCCCGAGACCTTCAGCGGCGTTTCGACTTCTGCGGCGCTGAAGCCGCTCGAGCTCTTGCCGGAGGCGTCCGGAGAGCCGCTTTGCTCCTGCTCTCCGCCTCCGGCGTCGTTCTCGCCTTCGGTGCCGCCTCCCGAACCGTTGTCCTGCGCGCTCGTTTCGTTTGCGTTGGTGCCAGGGGTGGATCCCGAATCGCTCGATCCGGAATCCGAGTTGCCGCAAGCAACGAGCAGCAAGGCCACCAGAGCCGTGGCGGCGAGAGCTGCGATCAACCGTGTGCCGCCCTTGGTCACCGCCGGAATTGTATTGGTCGGCGCCCCTTCCCTGCCGGCTTGGCTTGGAGACGGCGGGGTACAGGATTCGCCACCCGGCCCCTTCTGCACTACAGTTGCCGGGTGGCTTCAGGTAGACGCACGGCTAGGGTGAGCGAGCGGCTGCCAAGGGGCCGGCACGGGTTGCCGCGGGAGGCCGTGACGGATTCCCAGCGCACTCGCATCCTGCAGGCGATGATCGAGGTCGTCTCCGAGCGCGGCTACCCGGAGACCCGGGTGGTCGATGTCATTGGCGTCGCCGGCGTCTCGAGGAAGACCTTCTACGAACTCTTCTCCAGCAAGGAGGACTGCTTCCTCGCCACCTACGACGTCCTCCTCGGCAACCTGCTGGGCGACACGGCGAGGGGTTTCGAGACCAAGCCCGGCGCGCCATGGTCCGAGCGCGTCTCCGCCGGCCTCGGCGAGCTGCTCAAACACCTCGCCGAACATCCCGATGAGGCGCGCTTCGCGATCGTCGAGGTGTTGGCGGCAGGCCCGAAAGCGCTGGCGCGTCGGGACGCGGCGTTGCGCCAGTTCACCGGCTTTCTGGATGCCGGCCGGGCAGAAACCTCGGTCGAGCTGCCCGGAATCACTTCTCTCTCGCTGGCCGGCGGCATCAATGAGCTGCTCTACAGCGAGATTCTGCACGGGGCGGCGGCGCGCCTGCCGGGCAGGCTGCCCGACCTGATGTTCTGGATCACACTTCCCTTCCTCGGGCCCGACGGGGCAGCAAAAGAGCGCGAGCGGACGCGTCTTTCAATGCTGGAGCGCTGACATCCGGTGCGTTAAGCCGCTCTTTTCTGGGAATGGCGGGGTTTATCTAGATTGCGAGACTGGTAATTTGGGCATTGGAGGGATAGACCAAGGCTTTCGATGGCCGGGGCTGAGACGGCCGGGCCGCAAAGGAGAGAGATAGAGCACATGCGCAAGCGTTTGATGTCCATAATCGCCCTGGGGACGGTTGTCGCCGTCGTCCTCGGCGGGGTAGCGATCGCCAAGAAGTACCCCCCGACGATTGTCAAGGCCGGCAACCTGGTTCTGACGCTCAATGGTGGCTTCAGCCCGACGGCGCTGCCGAAGCACAAACCGTCGCCGATCACGCTGAACATCGAAGGGAACATCGCCACCGCTGATGGCACTCACCCACCGGCGTTGCAAGAAGTCGTTGTCGAAACCGACAAGAACGGTTCGATCAACCCCAAGGGCGTGCCTGTCTGCACCTCGGGCAAACTGCAGGCGCAGGACACCAAGCACGCTGAAGCGATCTGCAAGAACGCGATCATCGGCACTGGTATCACCAACGTCGAGGTCGAATTCGCCGAACAGAAACCGTTCCTCGCGAAAAGTAAGCTGATCGCCTTCAACGGCGGCACCAGCGGCGGCAAGACGACGATCTATATCCACGCGTACCTCTCGTCGCCGGTTTCGGCCGCGGTTGTCACCACGGTCAAAGTCTCGAAGGTCCACAACGGCCGCTTCGGGCTGAAATCAGTCGCGACGATTCCCAAGATCGCCGGCGGTGCCGGTTCGGTGAAGGAATTCCGTCTCACCCTGCACCGTGACTTCACCTACAAGGGCAAGAAACAGAGCTACTTCCTCGCCCAGTGCCCGGACGGCAAGCTCCAGGCACACGCGACCTCGATCTTCGCCGACGGCTCGAAACTCGTCGGTGACTTCGTCCGCACCTGCAAGCCGAAGGGCTAACGAAGCAGTCCATTTCCAGGGACGAAAAGGGGAAGAAAGGGCGGCCATTGGCCGCCCTTTCTTATTCCCTAACGGCGGGTGTCGTGAGGCTCGGCCAAGGGAATCAAGCCCTCGGCCTCCTGCCGCCGCTCGCCTCGCCGCAGCATCCGCTGGGTGAGAATCGCGATGCTGAGGATCGCCGTCGCGCCGAGGCTGAGCTGGATGCTGAGCAGGCCCTGGCGAGTCCAGTAGACGTCGCGGAAGTCGAGCAGCAGCGCCGCCTCGTCGAAGGTCAGCCCCATCCCGACTCCGGTCGTCACCGCCAGCTTCTCTTCCAGCGCCTCGTTGTCGGTCAGCAGCGCCGTCGTGCCCGAGGCAAAGGCGATCAGGATGCCGGGGACGAAGTGGTGGATGTGCCGGCCGCCGACCTTGACGTTGGTGAAGGGCCACCACTCGTCGCGGATTCCCCAGGTCGAGATCCGCACGAAGGCAAAGGAGGAGAGAAAGCCGGCGAGCAGGTTGAAGAGGACCGTTTCGGTGCGCGGCGCCTCGGCATAGCCGCTGACGGCAACGCCGACGGTGTCCAGGGCAGCAGCCGGCGCGACCTCGACCAGGCGCTCGTCGGCCTCTTGCTTGGCGCGCCGCTGGAGCATGCGGCCGAATTGGCCGGCGAGGACCACTCCGGCGCCACCCAGTGAGACGGCGGCGAGACCCACTGTCGCTCGCTCGGAGCGGGCCCAGCCGAAGCGGGTTCGTGCTCTGGCGCGGCGGGTGAGGCGAGTCGGCAGGCGTGGCGAACCCATGGTCCGCAGCCTAACGTGGGTGAGTCAGCGTTCCTCGGTGACGATCGTCTTGACCGTGGCCACCGCACCGTCGGCAAGCTCAATCTCAACCATGTGGGTGCCGATCTCGCGGATCGGATGCTCGAGGCGGACCTTGCGCCGGTCGATGCGCAGGTCACGGGCGTCGCGGATCGCCTCGACGATCTCCTTGGCGCCGACCGAGCCGAAAAGCTTGCCGTCCTCGCCGGCACGCTGGTAAATCGTAAGCACAGTCTTGGAAAGCAGTGAGGCGGCCTGCTCTTCGCGCTCGGCACGAGCTTTTTCGGCTTTGTCAGCCGCCACGCGACGCTGCTGTGCCGCCTCCAGGGCGCCAGGCGTCGCCTTGGCGGCCAGTTTGCGGGGGATCAGGAAGTTGCGCAGATAGCCGGGGGAGACGTC
This sequence comes from Solirubrobacterales bacterium, assembly GCA_021154855.1. Lineage (GTDB taxonomy): Bacteria > Actinomycetota > Thermoleophilia > Solirubrobacterales > 70-9 > VRUE01. Next base: position 7,766 of record JAJKHV010000154.1, on the reverse strand, counting down.
GACCGGATCGCCGCGCCGGCCCAGCTCGTCGACGTCCTCGAGCAGGATCGCCTGCGCCATCAACGCTCTCCGACGTAAGGCAGGAGGGCGATCTCCCTCGCTCGCTTCACCGCCACCGAAAGCTGACGCTGGTGCTTGCGAGAGAGACCCGTGACGCGCCGGCCGCGGGTCTTTCCCTTGTCCGAGAGGAAGCGACGCAGGAGATTGAGGTCCTTGTAGTCAACGGCCTCAGAGTTGATCCGCGTGTATTTACGCGGGCGGGCGCGGTCGTCTCGGCGACCGCGCCTGGGCGTTGATGCTCCTGCGTCGTTAGCTCTGGCCATCGGGCGGAGAATCCTACAGATATGAGGATTCGAGCCCGCTGACCCTCGTTGACCTAGAAGGGGATGTCGTCGTCGCCACCCCCGCCGGCAGTTGCGCCGGCGAAGTCGGAGGCGTCGGCCGGCACGTCACTGCTGGGGCTGAAGCCGCCGCCTTGGCCGCCCTCGCCACCGCCGCCCGAGCCATCGCGAGAGCCGAGGAACTGGACCGAGTTGGCGATGATCTCGACGCTTTGGCGTTTTACGCCGTCTTTCTCCCACTCGCGCCAGTCGAGGCGGCCTTCGATCGCCACCGGCCGGCCCTTGGAGAGGTAATTGGCGCAGTTCTCGCCCTGCGCACCCCATACGGTCACATCGAAGTAGTTGGGCTTATCCACCCAATCGCCCGTTTGGCCATCCTTGCGGCGACTGTTGACCGCGACGCGCAGCTTGCAGACCGAGGTCCCGCCCGGCGTGCTGCGCAGCTCCGGATCGCGAGTCAGATTTCCGGTGACGACCACCACGTTCACGTTTGACGCTGCCACAGCTCTCAACTCCTCTGAATCGTTGTCTGGATTTCAGTCTAAGAGCGTGGGCGGCGCAACTCTCCCCCCTTGGGCCGCAATCTGCGCACAAATATGGCGGCCGAGGGGCCTGGGATAGGGCTCCGGACCCGTTTCAGGCCCGCTGGGGGCCTACTCGGCGGCGGCTGGCTCGTCGACCGCGGGCTCGGTGACGGCCTCAGGGGCATCGTCATCGTCCGTGTCGGCGGTAACTGTGGCGGGGCGGCCACCTTGTGGCCCACGATCGCGATCGCGAGAAGCGCCATGCACCGGAGCTGCCACGGCGGGCGGCACCATCACCGGTGCCTCTGAGTCGACTTTGAAGATCCGGAAGCGCAAGACGCCATCCGCTATCCGCAAGCTGTGGTTGAGGTCATCGAGCAGCTCGCTCGGCGCCTCGAAGCGGAACCAGCGATAGTCGGCCTCGTTGCGCTTGTTGATCTCATAGGCCATCTTGCGCAGGCCCCATTTGTTTTCGTGCTTGAGGGTCCCTTTGGCCTCGATCCGCGTGCGGACCTCCTGCGCCAGCACGTCGCGGCCGGCCTCATCCGGGCCGGGGTCAAGCATCAGGACCAACTCATATTCGCGTGGGGCTGCCAAAGCGGCGAGGGACTATAGCGGCGTCGGGTGGCTCGGTCCCAGGTGGCGGGGGTCGGGTGCCACTCCCCGCTCAACTTTTTCGGTGATGACGCAGGGGCTGGCAGAGATCGAAACGCCGAAAAAGTACAAGCCGCGGGGAGTGCCACCCGACCCCCGCTTTCAGTGCGGAGCGAACTCCGCCGAGCCATCGTCCGGAGGAGCAAGTTCCGGCGTGGGTGTCGGGACGCTCGGCGGCGGAGCTTCGGGCGTGGGTGGTGGCACCGGCGGGGGAGCGGATGAGGCTGCTTTTTCTGGAACTTCGGGCGCGGGTACTGGCGGTGGAGTCGGGATAGAGCGTTTGTAGCTGGGCCGGTGACCGGTGGCGTTTACGGCGCCTGCCGGCTTGTGTCGAGCATGCGGGTGGCGAGCCCGTTTTGGGTGCCCATTGATTTTCTTTGAACGCCGCCGGACCGGCGCGGGCCTGGGTGCACCAGGCCTGAGCGGCGCGGCTTCGACCCGAGGCAACCCGACGTCAGCAGGAACGGGCGGCGGCTCCGGGGCTTTCAGCAAGCCCGGTGCAACCCTCAAGACAAGAAGCCCCAAAGCTCCAACAAGGAGCGCAACGCAAGCTTGAGACCAGCGAACCCGGAGACCCATAACGAGCTAAGCCCCCAAATCGAAGAGTTCTCCCCCCACGATTGATGCCCTTCTACCGAACCGCCTCGCGCAACTCCGCGATATCAGCCAGCTGGTCGTCAACCCAGTCCCCAGGATTCCGCGAAAAGACCAGCTCCTTGAGCCGCTGAGCTCGCAGCCGCCGCTCCTCTGGCTCCATAGTCAGTGCCCGGAAGATCGCGTCGGCCTGCTCCTGGATGTCGAAGGGATTGACCGAGAGGGCGCAATCGGCCAGCTCCTCATGGGAGCCGGTGTTCTCGGAGAGCATCAGTACGCCATCGCGCGTATTGACCGCTGGCGCCTCCTTGGCGACGAGGTTCATCCCGTCGAAAAGCGAGTTCACCATGAGCAGATCGAAGTGCTTGTAACGGGCGACCGCGTCGTAGAAGTTCTCGTAGATCTTCAGGTCGATCGGCATCCAGTCAGTGGTGCCGTGGCGATGGTTGACGACGGCAACGAGGGCCTCGATCCGCTCGAGGTACTCGGCGTACTCGGGCACGTCCTGGCGTGAGGGCTGCAAATGAGCGATGAAGGTGACCTGTTCGCGGAACTCGGGATGCTGGGTGAGAAAGACGTCGAAGGCGGTGAAACCGCGCAGCACGTTCTTGGAGAGGTCGGCGCGGTCGACGCGGATGATCAGGTGCCTACGGCGCCGCTCCACCACCTCGCGCTCGGCCGTGGCCACCTCGGGCGACTCAGCAGCCCGCCGCAGCCGCTCGGCGTCGATCGAGAGCGGGTAGGCGCGGGTCAAGGTCTGGCCGCCGGCGTGGCGGACGAGGCCGAGTTCATAGTCGACGTCTGCCTCGAGCAGTTCGTCACAGCAGCGCAGGAAGTTGATGCAGTAGCTGCCGGTATGGAAGCCGATGATGTCGTTGGCGAGCATGCCACGGAAGAGTGCCTCGCGGATGCGATTCGGCAGGATCCGCCAGCTGTCGGGCTGAGACCAGGGGATGTGGACGAAGTGGTGGAGAAAGGCATCGGGCCGCTCGGCGCGGATCATCGCCGGGGCGGTGTAGAGGTGGTAGTCGTGCAGCATCACCAGCGGCCGCTCGTGGCCTTCGATCTGGCCCAGAACCGCGGCGGCGATGTCGCGGTTGACCGCCTGGTAGCCGAAGTCCCAGGCGTCGAGCTCCTCCTGGCGGATGTCGGGGGCGTTGGAGAGGTCCCAGAGGTAGTGCTGGATGAACCAGAGGATCGGGTTGGCGATCACGTTGTAAAAGCGGTCGTAGGCCTCGGCGTCGCTGCCGACCAGCAGCACGCTGTAGTCGATGCCGTCGATCGAGAGCTCGGTTGCGCCGCCGCTCTCCTCCGAGACGCGGACGTCCTCGTCGGTCATCGCCGAAGCGATCCAGAGCGCGTCGCGGTGAGAGACCAGGCCGGAGAGTGCAGTGACCAGACCACCACCACCGCGGCTCACAGTTCGCTGACCGTGCTCGTCGCGCTCGAACTGCGCCGGTCCCCGGTTCGAGACGATGATCAGTGGGTCGGAGCTGTCTGCCACGCGCTCAGACTACCCCGGGGCTTGCCGGTCTATGTGTCGAGTTCGGCCAGCAGCTCGACCCAGTCGCGCAACAGGCGCGGCGAGAGGAACTCCTTGCGGGCGTGTTCCTTGCCGGCCCGGCCGAGGCGCTTGCCCAGCTCTGGGTCGGCGAGGATCTCGAGGCAGCGCTCGGCGCACTGCTCGGAGGAGTCGACCAGGAAGCCGGTCTCGCCGTCGCTGATCTGAAGCGGTATCCCGCCGACGTTTCCGCCGATCGTCGGGCGTCCCTTCCAGAGCGCCTCGGTCACGGTCAAGCCGAAGCCCTCTCTGATCGACTTCTGCAGGCAGACGTCGGACTGCGACTGGAAGGCGTTGACCTCGATTGCACCGACGTTGTTGAGATTGTTGAGAATCTTGATGTCGGGATCTGCCTCGGCGTACTCGAAGGTGTGTTGGAAGAACTCCCACCCCTCCGGGTCGTCGGTTGCCATCGAACCGACCAGCGCGAGCTGCGCCTCGGGGATCTCTTTGGTGACGTCGCGGTAGGCATCGATCACGCCCATCGGATCCTTCCAGGGGTCAAAGCGCGAGACCTGAGTGATCAGCGGCCGGTCGACGTCGATCCCGAACTGTTTGCAGACGAAGGCGGCGTCGTCTGGGGAGAAGGCCATGTTCTTCGGCGAGAGCGGGTCGATCGCCGGCGGGATGATGCGCACGCCGTTGTGGCTGTCGACCCCTTTGGGCACGTAGGTCGGCAGGTGCCAGACGGTCGCGTCGTACTCCTCGATCATCGGCTGCAGGCGGGCGATCGGCGCCGGGTTGGGCTCGGAGAGGTCGATGTGGCAGCGCCAGATCCAGTTGCGGCTTTTCGCCTCGGCGCCGCGTCGCAGGCCGATCGGCTGCGGGTCGTGGACGATGATCGTGTCCCACTCCCCCTGCAGGCCCTCGGCATTGATTGCGTTGATCTCGTCGAACAGCGCCCATTCGGAGTCGCTCAGCGTCTCCTCGGCTCCCTGCAAGGAGTTATGGAGGAGCTTGGTCGCGTTGTAGAACTCCTCTTTGCCGAAGATCACGTGCCAGTGAGCGTCGATGCCGATATCGCGCATCAGCGGCACGATCGTGTAAAGAATCTCCGAGACGCCACCGCCGAACGCGGTGGCGCTGACGTGCAGGACCCGGTGCCCTTTCATCGGCTCGGCCAGCTCGCGAATGCGTTCGACCGTCTCCTTGCCGGCGATGTGCGTGTAGTCGGCGAGGGACTTCTGGCCTAGGGCGATTTCCTGAAGCATCCGGGAGTTCTACATCGCCCGGCGGTCAGCCGCCCTTTAGCCGCGCGGACGCTTGCCCAGGGTGACCTGAATTTCCTCGCGCTTGCCGTCGCGAAGGATCTTCAGAGACACCGTGTCACCCGGTTCGTGGAGCGAGATGAAGCGCGCTAGGTCGTCGGGATTGACCACCTTGTGGCCGTCGATCGAGAGGACCACGTCGCCGCCGGTTTCGTAGGTGCCGGCCTGGAAGCGCACGGTGCCATCGCCGCCGCGCAAGCCCGCCTCGTCGGCGGGTCCGCCGGGAACGACTTCCGCCAGCAGCCCGCCGTAGCCGGTTTCGAGCCCGAGCTTGCGGGACAGTTGCGGATAGAGCGCTTGGGTGGTGACTCCGATGAACGCGTATTCGGCTTCCCCCTTCTGCTCGAGTTGCGCGATCGAGCGCTTGATCGCAGACACCGGCACCGCGAAGCCGACGCCGGAGTTGGAGCCCGAGTCGGTCTCGATCTGCTGGTTGATGCCGACCACCCGGGCGCCGGCTTCGAGCAGCGGGCCACCCGAGTTGCCTGGGTTTATCGAGGCATCGGTTTGGATCGCTCCCTCGATCAGGAATTTGGTCAGCGATTCGACCGAGCGGTCGATCGCGGAGACGACCCCGACCGAGAGCGAGTGGACCTCGCCGAATGGGCTGCCGATTGCCGCCACCGACTGGCCGACGACGAGTTCATGGTCGTCGCCGAGCTTCAGCGGATGCAGGGTGAGGCCGTTGGGCTTTACCGCGAGTAGGGCGACGTCGGCAAAGGGGTCGAAGCCGATGATCTGGGCAGGCAGGACGTTGCGATCGGGAAACTCGACGAAGACTTCCTTGGCCGGCTTGCGGTCACCGCTCGATTCGTCGGTGACGACGTGGGCGTTGGTGACGATGCGGCCGCTGCTGTCGAGAACGAAGCCCGAGCCCTCCGCTGCGCCACCGCCACCGCCACCGCCGGCGAAGATCGACCGGATCGTCACCACGCCGGGCGAGGCCTCGCGATAGACCTTGGCCGCGTCGAAGCCGTGTTCGGCCGTCTCGACGATGATTTGCGGAGTGTTTTCCGCCCTGGTCGAGGGAGGCTGCGAGGCGGAGCCGTCGTTGTCACTGGAGCCGCCGCAGCCGGCCAGCGCCAACGCCAGCGCGGCGGTGGCGCAGAGGGTGTGCCGTCTCACGCCGTGGCCCGAGGCAAGAGCGAGGTTGGGGATTTGGTCGCCTCGGCCCGTGCCCGCGGCAGGTCAAGCGTGAAGGCGGTGAAGCGCTTGCTCGAGGCGATCGCGACGTGCCCCTCCATGCGCTGGGCCAGCTCGCGGGCGATCGCCAGGCCGAGCCCCGAACCGCCGGCCGAGTCGCCCGTGTAGAAGCGCTCGAAGATTCGGCTGTGGGCGCGCCGGGGGATGCCGGGACCGTCGTCGGAGACGGTCAGCTCGGCGCGGCGGTTGACGGAATAGGTAGTCACGGTGACCTTGGTGCCCTCGGGGGTATGGGTGAGAGCGTTGTCAAGCAGGATACGGATGACCTGCCGCACCCGGTCCGGGTCGGCGCTGGCGATTACCGGCAGGTCAGGGGTGCGCAGCTCCAGCCGTGAGCCGTGCCGGTCAGCGCGCGGACCGAACTCGCGGGTCACTTCGCGGGCCAGCGAACCGAGGTCGACATTGCTGCTCTTCATCGCCACCGCCCCGGCATCGAGCTGGGAAAGGTCGAGCAGGTCCGCGGTGAGCTTGGTCAGCCGGACGATCTGTTCACGCATCGTATGGACGAACTCGGCCCGCTCCTCCGGGCTCGGGTCCTCTTCCTCGAGCAGCTCGACGAAGCCCCCGAGACTGAAGATCGGCGTGCGCAGCTCGTGGGAGGCGTTGGCGATGAACTGCTTGCGGGCACTGTCGAGCTCGGCAAGGCGGCGCTGCATCTCATTGAAGGTGCGGGCGAGCTGGCCCAACTGCCCGGCTGAGGAGATCGGGATCGGCGTCTCGAAGTTGCCATCGGCGACCTTGCGTGCGGCGTCCTGGAGGCGGCGGATGTTGCCGCCCGCGGCGCGCGCGTAGTACATCCCCGCGGCGGCGGCGATCAACACAGCGAGCGCGCCGCCGAGCAGGATCTGACCCTTGACCGCTCCCAACCCGCTGGCCGCACCACCTATAGCGACCGTGTAGACGTAGATCAGCAGTGCGGTTCCGGCAGAGATCGCCACCGAGATCACGGTGATCCGGTTGCCCAGCGTGGTCAGCCTGAACCGGCGCATCGGCGCTACTCCCGGAAGCGGTAGCCGACACCGCGCACGGTGAAGAGGAACTCAGGCTCCTTGGGGTCCGTCTCGAGCTTCTCGCGCAGGTGGCGGATGTGGACGTCGACGGTGCGCGGATCGCGATACTCGGAATCGCCCCAGACGTGCTCGAGCAGTGTCTCGCGGCTGAGCACGCGCCCGGGCGAGCGAGCGAGCGCGCCGAGGATCTCGAACTCGACGTAGGTGACGCGGATCTCTTCGTCGTGGAGGGTGACCATGCGCCGGCCGAAGTCGATCTTCAGCTCGCCGTGGTCGATGGCCTCTTCGTCGGGCGGCTCGCCGACCATGCGAGAGCGGCGCAACGCCGCCTTGACCCGGCTGCGGAACTCGCGCATCGAGAAAGGCTTGGTGATGTAGTCGTCGGCGCCGACCTCGAGGCCGGCAACCTTGTCGGTCTCGCTGCCCTTGGCAGTGAGCATGATGATCGGGACCTGGCTGCGCGAACGCAGCTGCCGGCAGACTTCGACGCCGTCGAGCTTGGGCAGCATCAGGTCGAGGATGACCAGGTCAAAGCGGGCCTCATCGAAGCGCTGCAGCGCTTCACGGCCATCGAGGGCGGAGGTCACGTGGTAGCCGTCCTTGCGCAGCGG
>JAJKHV010000153.1 GCA_021154855.1 Solirubrobacterales bacterium | reverse complement strand
GTCGGAGCCCGCTTCGGGCTCGGTGATCGCCATCGCCGCCCATTTGCCGCCGTAGCGGGCGAGCTGCTCCTCGGTCGCCACCGAGGCGATCGCCGAGTTGCCGAGTCCCTGGCGAGGCATCGAGAGCAGCAGGCCGACGTCTCCCCAGCAGAGCTCGATGATGCCGAGGACAGTCGAGAGGTTGGAGCCGTTGCGGTTACCGTCGTCGCCGTTGCCGTTCGACTCGCGGCGCACGCCCGCGGCGCCTGCCCCGCCGATATCGGAGCCCTCGTTCATGCCGTCGATCAGCGAGGCGAGCATGTCGAGCTCCTTGGGGTAGGAGTGCTCGGCCTCGTCGTACTTGCGCGAGATCGGCCGGAAGACCTCCTGCGCGACCTGGTTTGCCTGATTGACCAGTGGTTTGAACTTCTTCGGTATCTCGAGATTGATCATGGCTTCCTTTCGCTCTGTTGCCTGTCCGTGACCTCGGACGGGCTAGACGAGCAGGGCGCCCTCCATCACGCCCGCTGCTCGAAGGTCGCGGTACCAGCGCTCGACCGGGTGCTCCTTGACGAAGCCGTGGCCGCCGAGCAGCTGCACTCCTTCGGAGCCGATCTGCATCCCCTTCTGGGCACAGAGGCGACGGGCCAGCGATGCCTCGCGGGCGAAGCCCTGGCCCTGGTCGGCGCGGCTGGCCGCACGGTAGGTGGCGAGGCGCATGCCGTCGCTCTCGATGCCGATGTCGGAGACCGCGAAGGCGACCCCCTGGCGGTTTGAGATCGGTTCGCCGAAGGCAGTTCGCTCGTTGACATAGGGGGTGACGTAATCGAGCACCGCCTGGGCTGTGCCGATCGCCAGTGAGCACCAGGCGACGCGCGCCCGCTGCACGCACTCGACGTAGGCCTCCCGCTTGCCGTCGGCCATCAGCGCCGCGGCGGGCAGGCGCACCTGCTCGAGCAGCAGTCGGCCGGTGGCGGCGGGGCGCAGGCCCATCGCGGGCTCGGGCTCCGTCGAGAGCCCAGCGGTGCCGGACTCGATCAGGAAGAGCGCCGGCCCGAGACCGTCAGCCTCGGCGGCGACGACGAAGAGCTCGCAATCGCCCGGCCGGGAAACCAGTGACTTGACGCCGTCGAGAACCCAGTCCTCGCCCTCGCGCCGTGCCTTGGTCTCGAGCGCCAGCGGGTCGAAGAGCGGCCGTGGCTCGAGAATCGCCAGCGCCGCGGCGGGGGTGTCCTCACCGGTGAAGGCAGGCAGGTAGGTGGCCTCCTGCTCGGCCGTCCCCCAGTGGCCGATCGCGGTGGCGACGGCACCCGGGGCGAGGGCGGCGTAGGCGATTCCCATGTCGCCGTGCGCGAGCGCCTCGCCGATCAGGACGCTGGTCACGGCTGCCTGCTCATGCATCACGCCGCCGAGCTCCTCGGGGACGCCGAGCATGTTGATGCCGAGCTCGTTTGCCTGGGCGAGCAGCTCGCTCGGCGTGGCCTTGTCGAAGTCGGCCTGCTTGGCGACCGGTCGCACCTTGGCCTCGGCGAAGTCGCGGACGCCTTCCTGCAGCATCTGCTGCTCGTCATCGGGGCTGATGTCGAAGAGAGCGCGCGGCTTGATGGGCGCCTGTCGCGCCGGTCCTGTCAACCTCTGCGCCGCCTTGAAGGTGCGCCCGGCGGCTGTTGCCGAGCGGAAGCCGTTCTTGGTCGAGGTGAAAAGCGCCCGCTCCACCTGCTTGCGGATCCGGATCCTGTCGAGCAGGTCCGAGCCGGCGAGCTTGTTGAGCCAGCGCAGGCCGAGCCCCATGCTGCGCTCGGCCACTCCCTTCTCTTCGGTGACGGTCATCTCTACTTCCTCCTCCCGTCGTTGGGTTTGGGCTCGAGCGGCTCTATCCGGCCGTCGAGGTGCGGTGTGCCGCGCTTTGCGTCGCGCACCGTGAAGTCGATCTGCTCTGCATCTGAGGCGCTGGCGAACTCGACCCGGCCGGGCAGCAGAATCGGCTTGCGGAAGCGCACCTCGGCCGCGAAGGCGTCGGGCAGGCGGCTCTCCAGTGCCGCAAGGCAGCGGGCCTTCGTCCACATCCCATGGGCGATCGCCCCCGGGAAGCCAAGCGGCTTGGCGCTCAGCGAGTGCATGTGGATCGGGTTGCGGTCGCCGGATACGGCGGCGTAGCGGCGGCCGAGGCCGCCGTCGAGGCGCCACTCGGCGCTGGCCGGAAGATCGGCGGCGACCGTGGTGAAAGCCGGGCTTCGCTTGCCGCTCGGTTCCCCGTCGTTCTCGCCTCCGCCACGGCGCAGCATCGTGCTGGTGCTCTCCCACACGGTCTCGCCGTCGGCGCTCACCTTGGTGAGAAGAGAGAAGGTGCGGCCCTTGGGGTGCGGCCGAAGCTTGGTTGGCTGCACGTGGACCGTCAGCTCCTCCCCGATGCCGATGCGGCGGCGCTGCTCAATCCGGTTCTCGACGTGAACCAGGCCGACGGCGCCGAACGGGAAGCTGCCGTCCGCCATTACGGCCATGTGCAGCGGAAAGGCGAGCACGTGGGGGTAGGTGGGGGGGAGGTGATCGCGGAGGGCGAATCCGCAGACCTTGGCGTAGGCTGCGATGTCGTCTGGATCGGCCCCCACCCCGGCAAGGTCGAGCTCGAGGTCGGGAATCTCGCCGCCGCCACCCGGCAGGAAGGGCAGTAGCGAGGCGCCCGGGATCAGCGGCGCCGCGGCGCGAACGTAGAGGGGCAGGATGCTGGGCGAGCTTTCGAGCGTGCGTGCGGTCATCACGCCCCCAGCAGGTTCTGGCCGCAGACGCGGACCGTGTTGCCGTTGACCCCGGTAGAGGCCGGACTGGCGAGCCAGGCGATCGTCTCGGCGACGTCGACCGGCAGGCCGCCCTGCGAGAGGCTGCTGAGTCGGCGGCCGGCTTCCCGCGGGGCAATCGGCATCGCCGCGGTCATCTGGGTCTCGATGAAGCCGGGGGCGACTGCGTTGATCGTCGCCTTCCGTTTCGCCAGCTCAGGAGCCATTGCTTCGACCATGCCGATCACCCCCGCCTTCGAGGTCGCGTAGTTGGTCTGGCCGGAGTTGCCGGCGATGCCGCTCATCGAGGAGACGCAGACGATGCGGCCGTTCGGCCTCAGCAGCTGGCGGTCGAGCAGCTCGTCGTTGATCCGCTCCTCGCTGGAGAGGTTGATCTCCATCAGCGACGACCAGCGCTCCTCGGGCATCTTGGCGATCGTGCGATCGCGGGTGACGCCGGCGTTGTGGACGACGACGTCGACGCCGCCCGAGAGCCGTTCGGCGATTTGCGCGGGTGCGTCTTCGGCAGTGATGTCCAGCTCGATCGTCTCCGCCTCGAGGCGCTGCGCAACGGCCTTCAGATCCGCCGAGAGGGCCGGCACGTCGAGCAGGACCAGCTCGGCCCCGTCACGTCGCAGCGTCGTCGCGATTGCCTCGCCGATCCCGCGCGAGGCGCCCGTGACGAGCATCAGCTTTCCGGCCAAGGGTTGGTCCCAGTCGATCCCGGGGGCGGCGGCCACCGCCGGGCCGATCCGGACGACCTGTCCGGAGACGTACGCCGAGCGCGGCGAGAGCAGGAAGCGCAGCGTCGAGGCGAGCTCGTCCTCGGCCCCTGGCTCGACCAGGACCAGCTGGGCCGTCGAGCCCTTGCCACCGACCTCCTTGCCGAGTGAGCGGGTGAATCCCTCCAGTGCCCGCTGCGCCGTGGCGGCACGAGGAGAGCCGGCTTCAGCCGGTGGGGTGCCGAGCACGACGATGCGGCCGCTGCGCTGCAGGCGGCCGACGGCCGGGTAGAAGAAGCGCTGCAGCTCGACCAGCTCGGACGAGTCGGCGATCCCGGTGGCGTCGAAGAGGAGCGCCTTGGCCGGCCCCTCAGTGCCGGCCCGTTCGGCTTTGACCTGGTCGAGGAAGGCCGAGAGCGCTCTGCCGAGACGACCGCCTGGGGCGGCGCCGGAGAGCACTCGGCCGGAGACCACCGGCGCGCCGGCCTTGTAGCGATCTAGCTCAACTGGCTGCGGCAGCCCGAGCTGCTTGGCGACCGTGGAGACGACGGGAGCATTGACGACCTGTGAGTAGCGGTCGCTCATCTCACACCTCCTCCGGATTCGCGCCCAAATCGCCACGGATTCGAACACCCGGAGGTCACCGTGTCGATTTGGGCGCTCATAGGGCACCCCCAGCGCTCTCCAGCACCGCGACGACGCCCTGGCCGCCGGCGGCGCAGATGCTGATCACGCCGCGACCCTTGCCGTCTTCATGCAGCTGTTTGGCGAGGCCGGCGACGATCCGCCCGCCGGTGGCGGCAAACGGGTGGGCGGCGGCGAGCGAGCCGCCGTTGACGTTGAGCTTGGTGCGGTCGATCGAGCCCAGCGGTTTGTCCCGGCCGAGCTTCTCCTTGCAGAACTCCGCGTCCTCCCAGGCCTTCAGCGTGCAGAGCACCTGGGCGGCGAAGGCCTCGTGGATCTCGTAGTAGTCGAACTCGCCGAGGCCGATGCCGGCGCGGTCGAGCATCGCCGGCATCGCGTAGGCCGGCGCCATAAGCAGCCCTTCGCGCTTGTGGACGTGGTCGACCGCCGCGGTCTGCCCATCGGTGATGTAGGCGAGGACCGGCAGGTCGCGTTCCTTCGCCCACTCCTCGCTTGCCAGCAGCACCGCCGAGGCGCCGTCGCTGAGCGGGGTCGAGTTGGCCGCGGTCATCGTCCCCTCCGGCCCGCCGAAGACCGGCTTCAGCTTGGCCAGCTTCTCGAGGCTGGAGTCCGGCCGCAGGTTCTGATCGCGCTCGAGCCCGAGGTAGGGGGTGAGCAGGTCGTCGAAGAAGCCGCGCTCATAGGCGGCGGCGAGGTTCTCGTGGCTGGCGACCGTGAGCTCGTCCTGCTCGGGCCGGTCGATGCCCCATTCGGTGGCCATGATCGCGCAGTGCTCGCCCATCGAGAGGCCGGTGCGCGGCTCCTCGTTGCGGGGGATCGCCGGCACGATGTGCCCGGGCCGCACCCGCGTCAGCGTGCGCAGCTTGCCCGCGGTCGAGCCCTGGCGGTTTGCCTCGAGCAAGGTCTCACGCAACTGCTCGTTGAGCGCGATCGGCGCATCGGAGGTGGTGTCGGCGCCGCAGGCGATGCCGGAGTCGATCTGGCCGAGCGCGATCTTGTTGGCGACCAGGATCGTCGTCTCCAGCCCGGTGCCGCAGGCCTGCTGCACGTCGTAGGTCGGCGTGGACGCGGCGAGGCGGCTGCCCAGCACGGCCTCGCGGGTGAGGTTGAAGTCGCGGCTGTGCTTGAGCACGGCACCGGCGACCACCTCGCCCAGCCGCTCGCCGGCCAGCCCGTAGCGGGCCACCAGACCGTCGAGCGTGGTGGTGAGCATGTCCAGGTTCGAGGCGCGGG
>JAJKHV010000152.1 GCA_021154855.1 Solirubrobacterales bacterium | reverse complement strand
GAGCCGACGACGCTGCGAGACCGGGCCCTGCTCGAGGTGATGTACGCCTGCGGGTTGCGCGCCTCGGAGACAATCGGGCTTGAGATCGCCGACATCGACCTTCATGAGGGGTTCCTGCGAGCCCGCGGCAAGGGCGGCAAGGAACGGCTGGTGCCGCTTGGCCGCAAGGCGATCGCGGCGATCTCCGCCTACCTGCGCGGTGGGCGGCCGAAGCTGATCGGCGATCGCCACGAGGCGAAGCTTTTCGTCAACTTCCGCGGCGGGCCGCTGAGCCGCCAGGGTCTCTACAAAATCGTCCAGCGCAACGCCCGCGACGCCGGCCTGGCCGGCCAGATGAGCCCCCACACCCTGCGCCACAGCTTCGCCACCCACCTGCTCGCGGGCGGCTGCGACCTCCGCTCCGTCCAGGAGATGCTCGGCCACGCCGACATCTCGACAACCCAGCTCTACACCCATCTCTCGGGAGAGGGCCTAAAGCAGGCGTACTTCAAAGCCCACCCTCGCGCCACCGCCAGCTAAAGCCGACTGACTTCGCCTTTACTCGTCCTATGCGCGAAGAAAGGCGAAGTCAGCGTCGTGTAGAACTGCGCGATGCCCGAGTTGCCCGAGGTGGAGACCGTTTGCCGCCAGCTCGATCCTGAGTTGACCGGTCGCCAGATCGATGGGCTGGAGGTGCTCGATCCGCGTTGGTGCCGTCCCATGCCACCCGCCACGCTTGAAACCGCGGTTGCAGGAGCGACGATCGAGGGATTGGGGCGGCGTGGCAAGTACCTCCTGCTGACTCTCGATGGCGCCCGAACGCTGGTCATGCACCTGCGGATGACCGGCAACCTCGTTTTGATCGAGGGCGAGCGCAAGCTCGATCCATCCGAGGGACGGCGGCTCTACGAGGCGGAGCGCTCGACCTCCGAACGCCACCTGCGGGCGCGCTTCATTCTTGGTGATGGGCGCCAGCTCTGGTTCACCGATCCTCGTCGTTTCGGCGAGGCCTTCTTGATCGATGACGCCGAGCTCGACGGCCGCTTTGCCAAGCTCGGCATCGAGCCGTTTTCCGACGCCTTCACGCCGGAGGCGCTGGGGCAGATAGCGGCAAACCGGACCGTGCCGCTGAAGTCGTTCTTGCTCGACCAGTCCGGTGTCGCTGGTGTAGGGAATATCTACGCCGACGAGGCGCTCTTCCGAGCGCAACTGCACCCGCTCTCGCCGGCCGGCTCGATGAAGTCCGCGCATCTCGAAGCGCTGCGCGACGGGGTTATCGCCGCCTTGGAAGCCGGGATCGACGGCGGCGGAGCGTCGATCGACGATTACCGCGACGGCCGTGGCGAAAAAGGCACCATGCAGAACGAGTTCCTCGTCCACACTCGCGCGGGCGAGCCTTGCCCGCGCTGCGACGGCACGATCGTCCGCATCGTCGTCTCCGGACGCTCCACGTATTACTGCCCGAGCTGCCAGGTACGCCTGCGCCGCCGACCGCGCAAGCGCCGTCCGGTTCGTCGTTCACCGTAGTTCGGCTGTGGCCGGAAAAACGCTGAAGACAGAGGCGGTGGTGTTGCGGAGCATTCGCTACGGCGAGGCTGATCGCATCCTCCACCTCTACTCGAAGACCAAGGGTCGGATCGGCGCGATCGCCAAGGGGGCGCGCAAACCAAAGTCCCGCTTTGGCGGACGGCTCGAGCCCTTCTTCCGACTCGATCTGGTCCTTCACGAAGGCCGTGGGGAGCTGCTCACCGTGACCAATGTCGCCACCGTCGAGGGCTTCCCCCGCCTGCGCGCCTCTGGGCCGGCCCTCAACGCGGGCGCGCGGGCCTGCGATGCGGTGCTGCGCCTGCTCGATTCGGCTGAGCCAAACCTACCCGCATACAACCTGCTCTGTCGTTATCTGGCGCTGCTCGATGACCCAGCGTCGGAACGGGGAGCGAGCCTCGAGACGGCGCTCTCCTTCCGGCTCAAGCTGGCGCTGGCGGCGGGCTTCTCGCCCGAGCTGGCTTCCTGCGCGCAATGTGGCGAGGCCGAGCACCTGAGCGGCTTCTCGGGCGCCGCCGGCGGCGTCGTCTGCGTCAGCTGCGAAGCGGGAGCCTTCCCGCTGAGCGAGCAAGCGCACCGTTTCATGGTTGCCGCTATCGGCAGCCCGCTGGCCGAGGCGCCGCAGGCCGACGAGATGGCATTGCGGCAGGTCGAGCGGGCGGTTGGCGAGACCCTGGAGCATCATGCGCATGTGCAGTTGCGATCGGCGGCGTGAGGGTCAGTCTCGGTAGGGGTTCCACTTAACTTTTCGGGTGGAGAGGGTGAGGCTGGCGCCCGAAGCGCGCGACCGAAAGTACAAGACGTTCCGCCCCTGCCGGGACTGACCCTTAGGATCGATGGATGGACGCTACGGTGACCTTTGAGGATCGGGTGCGCGCCTGGGAGGAGCAGTTCCTCGATGCGGGGGCGACCCGCTCCTACCCCGCGCATCGCCAGGTCGAGGAGGCGGACAGCCCTGTTCGCACGCCTTTTCAGCGTGACCGCGATCGCATCGTCCATACCAAGGCCTTCCGGCGGCTCAAGCACAAGACCCAGGTCTTCGTCGCTCCCGAGGGAGACCACTACCGAACCCGCCTCACCCACACGATCGAGGCCTGCGGGATCGCCCGCACCGTCGCCCGCGCGCTCGGCCTCAACGAGGACTTGACCGAGGCGATCGGCCTGGGCCACGACCTCGGTCATCCGCCCTTCGGCCACGCCGGCGAGGAGGCCCTCGATGTCGCCCTGCGCGAGCGCTGCGGCAGCGGCTTCAAGCACAACGAGCACTCGCTGCGGGTGGTCGAGGTGCTCGAGCGCGACGGTCGAGGGCTCAACCTCACGGAAGAGGTCCGCGACGGCATCCTCAACCACACCGGCGCCAACAAGCCAGCGACTCTGGAGGGACGGATCGTCAAGCTGGTCGACCGTGTCGCCTACATCAACCACGACATCGACGACGCGCTGCGGGCCGGAATCCTCAGCGTCGGGGATCTGCCGGCGGCTGAGATCGAGCTGCTTGGCGCGACGGGCTCGGTACGGATCGACACGCTGGTCCGCGACATCGTGGAGCGCTCGCGGACGGCCGGCGACATCGTCCAGAGCGATCAGGTCGGCGGCGCGATGCTGCGGCTGCGCAAGTTCATGTTCGACCGCGTCTACCTCGGCCCGCTGGCGCGCAGTGAGCACGAGCGCGTTCACCGGATGATGCGAACGCTCTTCGACCACTACATGGAGCGGCCCGCCGAGGCACCGGAGCTCGAGCCGGGCGCCAGCCAGTGCCAGCGGGTCGCCGATTATTTGGCGGGAATGACCGACCGCTACTGCATCGCCAAGTACGCGGAGCTGGCCGAGTGGCGCTGATCTCGACCGAGAGCCTGGAGCGGGTCAAGCAGGCGGTCGACATCGTCGAGGTCATCTCGGCCCACACCGACTTGCGCCGTCAGGGCACCCGCTGGGTCGGCCTTTGCCCCTTCCATGAGGAGCGCACCCCCTCCTTCTCGGTCGACGGGCAGGAAAAGCTCTACCACTGCTTCGGTTGCGGGGTCGGCGGCGACACGATCAAGTTCGTCGAGGAGAAGGAGGGCCTTGGCTTCGCCGAGGCGGTGGAGTTGCTCGCCGACCGCTACGGGGTCGAGCTGGAACGCGAGCGGGAGGACCCGCAGGCGGAGGCCAAGCGCCAGCAGCGCCGCCGCCTCGGCGAGCTGCTCGACCGCACGGCCGCCTTCTACGCCAGTTACCTCTGGGACTCCGATGAGGCGGCGAAGGCGCGTGAGTACATGAGCCGGCGCGGCCTCGGCGAGGAGGTGTTGCGCGCCTTCGCGGTCGGCTACGCGCCAAGCGCCTGGGACAAAGTGCTGCTGCGCGGCCAGCGGGCCGGCTTCAAGGTCGAGGAGCTCCGCGGCGTCGGCTTGGTCCAGCGCGGCCGGGGGGGAGGGGAGTACGACCGCTTCCGCTCGCGGATCATGTTCCCGATTCGCGACCGCCGCGGCCGCACGCTCGGCTTCGGCGGCCGGGCGATGCGCTCCGACCAGGGCGCCAAGTACGTCAACACGGCCGAGACCGATTTCTTCCACAAGAGCAACTTGCTCTACGGCATCGACCTGGCAAAGGCGGCGATCGCCAAGGCGGGCCGCGCGGTCGTGGTCGAGGGCTATACCGACGTGCTCGCCCTGCACCAGGCGGGGATCGAGGAGGCCGTCGGGGTGATGGGCACGGCGATCACCGAGGAGCAGGTCGCATCGCTCTCGGGCATGGTCGACGAGGTGGTGCTTGCGCTGGATGCCGACTCGGCTGGGCAAGGGGCGATGCTGCGCGCCCAGCGGGTGGCGGCAGGACGCAAGATGCGCCTCCGGGTGGCGGCGATGCCGGCGGGCGAGGACCCGGCCGAGATGATGGCCGCCGAGGGCGGTGCGGAGCGCTTTCGCGCCCTGCTGGACGGGGCGATGGAGCTGACCGCCTTCCAGGTCGGCTTGGTGCTCGATCGCACCGACACCTCTTCCCCGGCCGATCGCGATCGGGCCCTCGTCGAGGTCGCTCCGATCCTCGCCGGGCTGGGGGAGAGCGCAAGCCGCGACGACCTGGTGCGCCGGGTGGCCGAGCGGCTCGACCTCGAGCCGGCGATGGTGATGGGACGGGTCGTGGCGGCTCAGCCGCTGAGCGGTGGCCCGCTGGAGGCCACTGGCTCAAGTGAGCGCAGCCAGGCCTCAGCGCCGCGGCGAACGGCTGAGCTGACCTCGCGCGAGCGCCGCGAGCGAGCCCTGCTGGCGATGTGTATCGCTCTTCCGGAGCAGGGCAAGGACTATCTGCAGCGCCTGACTGGCGAGCACCTCTCTGCCGGCGGCGCTCGGGCTGCTGTCTGGCTCCGGGACCACCCGTCAGATCCGGCATCCGACCTGCCGCGCGAGGACTCCGAGCTGGCTGGGCTGATCACCGAGCTGGTCATCCTCGCCCACGACGAGCCCGCCTCGCCCGAGGCGATGGAGCTCAACTTTCTGCTCCTCGACCAGCGTCGCATCGAGGCCGAGATCGCCGCCGCAGGGGAGCGCAACGACTACGAGCGCCGCGCCGACCTAAGCCGCGAGCGCGCCGCTTTGGTTCAGCGCATAGCCCACACCGAGCGCGTCAGCGGCTAATCGGTAAATTCCGTCGCGTCGGTCCGGGGTAGCTCAATCGGTAGAGCACTCGACTGTTAATCGAGTTGTTGTGGGTTCGAGTCCCACCCCCGGAGCTTTCGTCATGCTGGAGCGCGGCCGCGGGCGAGCCGCTCGACCAGCTCGGCGCCGCGGGCGGCGCCGTCATGCTGCTGTCCCCAGGCCGCCAGCTCGGCTGCTCGAGCCGTGAAGCTTGAGTCCTCCAACAGCCGCCGCGCGGCCCAGCGGATCGGCGCTGGCTTACAAAGCCGCCAAGGAACGGAGAGGCCGGCCTTGGCCCAGCTCACCCGCATCGCGGTCTCGCTCATGTCGCCGATGATCGGGCAGATCAAGACCGGGGTGCCAGCGCCAAGCGCCCGGGCGACTGTGCCGTGACCGCCATGGGAGATGACCAGTGAGGCGGACGGCATCAGCTGGCTGTAGCTGAGCCAGTCGACCAAAATTGCGTTGTCGGGAACCTCGATCGGGCTCTGCGGCACAACTCGGTTCGTCGTGGCGACTACGCGCACCGGCTCGTCGGCGAGCGCGGCAAGGGCAGTGCGCACGAGGTGGTTTCCGGAGTCGTGAGCGGTGCTTGGCGCAACGAGGACCAACGGCTTCTCGCCCGGGGGCAGGTCGATCTCCGGATGGGGGACCTCGAATGTCATCGGCCCGGTGATCTCGACGCTTGCCGGCCAGCGGCGCGGATACTCGAGCTGGGGGAAGGTCCCAACCAGTGCCAGCTCGGAGCTGATGCCGCCATGGAAGCGCGTGACCGGAGGGAGGTCGAGCCGCGCGCGCTGCCGGTTGAGGTCACGCCGCCCATGCTCGAGGCCGATGTTCAGTGCCCGCTGCCCCGTCCGCCACACGGCTCGCCCGAGCGGCGTGCGCGGCGGCTGCAATCCAACCGCGAAGAAGGGCAGGCCTGGCTCGACCACCGGGTAGATGTGGGGGATCAGGGTTGCGAGCGGAATCCCGGACCTCTCGGCGGCCAGAGCCGGAGCCAGGGTGAGGATGTCGCTGACCACGACGTGGGGCTGCATCTCGTTCAGCAGGGGCAGTAGTGCTCGGGCCGCCTCCGCCGCATGGTCGCCGTCTGCCGAGTCAGGGTCCGGCGGCGGGAACATCTGGTATTCCTCCGCCGCGGTGAAGCCGAGGCCGGCGCCTTCGACCGCCTCGCGACGCTCCTCCCAGGTCTCCAGCACGACGTCATGGTCACGCTCGCGTAGCGCCCGGCCTAGGGCGATCGCCGGGAAGACGTGCCCGGGGTCGCCAAACGCGGCTACGAGGAAGCGCATGCTGACGAGGTCCAGACGCTGCCAGGCAAGGACGCAGGGAGCCCGAATAGCAGGGCTATTTGGGCGACTGAGGACGCCGCATGGCAGCGTCTGGGGCCCTCAGGGGGTATCGAGTCCCTCGCCGGGCCTGGTGAAGACAATCTCGGGAACGTGGCAGTTGCGAGACGTGCGCAGCAGGAAGCGGACCGCCTCGCCGAGGTCCTCGGGCCGGATCATTTCCTCGCCGGGCACCTGTCCCTTGGCGAACTCGGTCATCGGCGTGTCGACGAAGCCCGGCGCCAGAGCCGTGCACTGGATCCCGGCCCCGCCAACCTCCCGATGGGTCGACTGCGTGAAGTTGATCACGGCGGCCTTGGTGGCGGCGTAGATCGAGAGCCACGCCTGGCCACCCTTCCCGGCGATCGAGGCGGTGTTGACGATCAGCGCCTTGCCGTGCTCGGCGCCTGCCTCTTTCAGCAGCGGCAGTCCCTCACGGGTGCCGATGATCAGCGCCCGCAGGTTGACCCCGAGCTGCATGTCGAGGTGCTTGGTCTGGATCTCCTCCATCGGCGCGCCGATCCCGACGCCGGCGTTGTTGACGAGCACGTCGAGGCGGCCGTAGGCCTCGCGATGCTTGGCAAAGACGGCGACGAGGTTCTCCTCGTCGGTCATGTTGGCGGCGACGCTCTGCACCTCGAGGCCGTCGGCGCGCAACGCCTCGGCGGCCGTCTCGAGCTTCTCGGGGCGCCGTGCAGAGATGGTCAGGGCGTGTCCTTCCTCGCCAAGAACCCGCGCAATCGCCAGGCCGATACCGCTCGATGCCCCCGTGATAAGTGCCGCTCGCTGTGCCAAGTCCTCTCCTTCCGCTCGCCCCTCGTTCGCCGCGGACCCTACCTTCCGGCCGCCCCAGCCGCAGCGCCCGCCGGGCGACGCAAGTACGGCAGCATCCCCGTCAATAAGATGCCGCCGATGCGCCTGAGCCGAGCCCTCCTCGCCCTTGCCTTCCTGCTTGCGGCGCTGCTTGTGATCGTCGGCTGCGGCGGTGGGTCAGACTCTTCGACCGGATCCTCCTCCGGTAGCGCAGAAAGCCGGCCGGCGCCACCGAAAGGCGAGTTCCCCAGCGCCAGAGGCAAGACGTTGGCCGAGGTCCTCGAAGCCGAAAACGCAACTCCCTCGACGCTCGTGGTCTCGCCTGCGGCCGAGGCCTTCGACAAGGGCGTGAATCGCTACCCCTTCGGGGTCTTCCAGCGCGACCGGACGCAGGTGCCCGATGCTGAAGTGGCGCTCTACTTCGCCAGGGTACCGGCGGCGAAAAACCCTCAGGCGGAGGGCGATTTCGGCGAAGCGGCAGGAACGACGAGCGCGAAAAAGGCCGAAGAGCGCGCCCTTGACGAGCCCGCGGTGGGGCCGTTCCCGGCCGCGATCGAAACGCTGCAGACCCAGCCTGCTTTTCGCGCCCAGACGACGACAAGCGATCCTGACGCTGCCTCTGTTGTCTACAGGACCGACGTCGACTTTCCGAGCAACGGCGAGTGGCGGATCGCGGCCCTGGTCAAGCAGGACGGCAAGCTGACCGCAACGCTCTTGCCGAGCGCTGAAGTCGGACGCTTCACAAAGGTGCCGAAGGTGGGACAGAAGGCGCCGCTGATCCACACGCCGACGCCCGCTGACGTCGGCGGCGACCTCGCCAAGATCACCACCCGCATCCCCCCCGACACCCAAAACACGGTTGACTACGCCGATGTCCTCGGCAAGGAGCCGATCGTGCTCTTGTTCGCCACGCCCCAGTTCTGCATCAGCCGCGTCTGCGGCCCGGTCGTCGACGTCGCCGAGCAGCTCAAGCAGCTCTACGGCGACAGGGTGGCGTTCATCCACATGGAGATCTACACCGACAACGACCCGAACAAGCCGGTGCGGCCCCAGGTGCGCGCGTTTCACTTGCCGAGCGAGCCGTGGTTGTTCGCAATCGGTCGAGATGGCAGGATCGAAGACGAGATCGACGGCGCCTTCGGCGTCGAAGAGCTGACCCGAGTGGTGAAGGGACTGACTGCAGAATGAGTGAGAAGACAAGTCCAAGCCCCGATGCCGAGCTGCTGGCCTCCTTCGCCGAGGAGGCGCGGCGCCGTTGCGACGTGATCGCGGCCGGCCTGGCAACCGAGACAACCGACTTCGAGACGATGCGGATCGAGGCCCACGCACTCCGCGGCGCCGCTGGCGTAGTCGGTCTGCGCCGCCTCGCCGAGCTGGCCGGACTGATGGAATCCGACCTCGCCGAAGCGAAGAAGACCGGCACAATCCGTGGCGGCCGCTCCCATCAGATCGCCGACGCCGCCAAAGCCCTGGCCGAGGGCGCCGCAGCGGCCTCAAAGGGCGAGGAAGAGCCCCCCGACGTGGGCCGCTCCCTGGCCCAGCTCTTCAGCGCATAGCGCGCTAGGCTCGTCAGCCAACGGGGCGGTAGCTCAGTTGGTTAGAGCAGCGGACTCATAATCCGTCGGTCGAAGGTTTGAGTCCTTCCCGCCCCATAAGCGCGTGGCCGAGGCTCGATATCCCCAATGGATAGCGCTGTGAAGCAGCGATGTCTACAACTCCGCAGTGGGGCAGTCGCAGATAAGCCAACCTCGGATTCATTGGCCGAGGACGTTTTTCGCCCAGCGGTCGACTTCATCGATCAACTCAATAGTCGACTCGCGGTCAAGTGGCTCGGCATCCAGCAATTCGTCGTAACGCATCGGCACGGCATAGATGGTCAGGTCGTCGAGACGCCCCGCATTGCCTGGGAGCTTGGCGCCGTCGTTTTCCAAGAGCTGTAGGAGACGCCCGATGTCGTGGATTCGGGCTTCATCCATGCCACGCCTTGCCATCAATGCCTTCAACCACTTCTCAATTGCCTGCTGAGCGTGGAAGCCAACGATCTCATCGGTTATCTCAGGGTTGCCGACGAGCTCGCGGACGGCAATCGCGTCCGCCTCCGCCTTTCGCGCTACTAGGACGGCTGCCTGATTGGTTCCCTCAGGCGTCGACGAGGACACGGCCCTCTCGCAGTGCCTCGTTGACCATCGTGCCCGGGACGTTGCCCCATTCGTCGACGTGACTCGCGCTGACGACAACGACATCGAGGGCAACTTCGAGACTTCGCAGCTCACGACGCAAACGAGCCGACTCGGCACGACGCTTCGTGACCTCGCCGGGCTCAATTACGAGCAGGTCGAGGTCGCTGTCCGGACGGGCCTCGCCGCGGGCGCGGGAACCGAAGAGGATCACCCGCGCCCCAGGCGCTGCCTTGGCCAGTCGCCTCCCGGCCTCCTCGATCAGATTCTCGTTCGTCATGGCGTCAAGGTAGCCCAAAGCCTTGACGGCTTGTTGGTCCGGCCACATGAGCGCGAATGCCTCCGCTGAAACTTTGTCCCGAAATTTGTCCCGGACTCCATCGAACCCAGCCCAACTCCTCGGACTGAGCGCGCCCCGTCAGGCCAGATTCGGCTCCGTGGACGCCTTCCAGCGCGACTCATAATCCGTCGGTCGAAGGTTCGAGTCCTTCCCGCCCCATGGAAGTAGCTGCAAAGCGCCTAGTTTCACGCCAAGCGATTTAAGCCCATTCCAAACTTTGTCCCGAAGTGGTCGTGGGATCGGTCGCTAAACTCCGCGTATGAGCGACCCCCTGCATCTCACGATCCTCTATGAGGAGGGAGGCGACGGCTGGATCGTTTCCTCTGTTCCTGAGGTTCCTGGCGTGCTCAGCCAAGGCCGAACCAAGGAGGAGGCGCGCGAGATGGCGCTGGACGCCTTGGCGGGCATACTTGAGTTGCGTGCCGCCGAGCATGAGCCGCAAGGCAAGGCAGTTGGCAGCGAGTCGCTGAATATCGTTGCGGCGTGAAGCGCCGAGACCTTGAGCGACATCTGAAGAAGCACGGTGCCGGATTGCTTCGAGAGGGCGGCCGGCACAGCTACTGGGGCATGGACGCGGAGCGTTCGACCTCGGTTCCCCGCCATCGCGAGATCGCTTATCCGCTGGCCCGTGCCATCTGCAAGCAATTGGGAATTCCGCCCCCGAAGGGCCCTCGATAGAACCAGATTGAGACTGGGATGGCGGTCGCGTTGGAGCGCCTCTTGCTGTTCGTGCGTGAGAAGGGAGTCGAAGGTGGCGTCTTCGACATCGGGAGTCCCAGATCACTTCATCCACCAGGTCGATTCGGCACTGACTGGCTAGATCCATCGGTCGAAGGTTCGAGTCCTTCCCGCCCCATCCCTTACATCACAGCAGTATCGTCAGGTTCGTCGCGAATAAAGCTTTCGGCGCCTTGCGAAATGACACTGGATCGATTGCCGGGAAGCGATAGAGCTCGGGCTCGATTGCTTCGAACTGGATTAGGGCCTCCCTGGATTGACGAGGCCGGCGGCGATCATCTCTTGAACGTCACGAACGTCTTGATCGTGGCCGCGCTCCACCTTTGAAAGGGCCTGGGCAACAGGGTCGAAATGGTGAAACGAGAGCTTGCCCTCCTTGCGGATCAGTGAGTCGGGGTATCTCGCGCAACACCTCATCGCTGTCTGGAATCAGCTTGATGTCAATATCGATGGTCGTCTGGCGCTAGCCATAGAGAACGGCAGTTGCTCCGCCTGTCAGGTAGACGCGCCCATCCACACGGGCTGAGCGCCCCAGCGCGCGCATGAATTGCTCGATGCGGGCGGAGTCGGCTAGCTCGCGCATGCTGCGGCGCGCTCGAAGCTACGAGTCGCCGGATCAGAGCGTTGTAGGCAGAGTGGGCCGCGTTGCCCCTCTCGGCGGCGAGAAGGCCGTACAGCTTGTGCTCAGGTGATGCGATCGGCGCTGTGAGCTCGATCCCTATGGAGCGCAGTCGCGGTGCTCCAATTGAGACGAGCAGCGCCTCGACCGATTCGCACCCGGTGGTCAGGTCCACGGCGCCTTTCGCACCCGGTGGTCAGGTCCACGGCGCCTTTCTCGATGAGCTCGGCGCCCGGAAGCCCCTCTAGGTTGTCGATGCTGGTCATCTCGCCGGAGGGTAGCGGCCGGCGGTCCGCTCGCATGGCAAGAAGCCGTGGAAGGGCGCGGCGGTCAAGGCCATATAGCTGGCCGCTCGCCGCGATCAGTGAGAAGATCGCGCTGTTAGCCCTGCGAACAGAAGGAGCGAATGTGTCAGGTAGAGATCTAAGCTGGAGGAGCACCCGAGGGGCTCGGCTATTGCTGCTCGCGCTGGCCGTGGGCGTCACGGCGGTGGCGGCGTCTGGCTGTGGCGGCGGCAGCGACAGCAGCAGCGCTTCCTCGGAAGCTGGCAAGGCAATTGAAAAGGGTGTCGAAGAGGCCAAGCAGGGCGCTGAAAAGGCCAAAGAAGAAGTGAAGAAGGGCTTCAGCGAAGCCGAAAAGGCGGCCAAGGAAGCGGGCAAGGAAACCAAGGGGGCCGCTTCAGGGGGTATTGAAAAGGCCACCGACGAAGCCCAGAAGGGCATCGAAAAGGGCAAGGCGGAAGCCCAGAAGGGCATCGAAAAGGGCAAGGCGGAAGCTG
>JAJKHV010000151.1 GCA_021154855.1 Solirubrobacterales bacterium | reverse complement strand
GCACGCCGTCGAAGCGCCGGTGCGCTGGGTCCATATCTCCGAGCTGGAGGACCCAACGCCGTGGCTCTCCGGCGGGGAGCTGATGCTGACCACCGGGATCCCCCTCACGAGCGCCGCTAAACAACGTGCCTTCGTCGGCTTGCTCGCCGACCATAACCTCGCGGGGCTCGGCTTCGGCACCGGCTTCAACCACGACAAGATCCCGAAAGCACTGGTCGAGGAGGCGAAGAAACGCGACTTCCCGCTCTTCGAGGTTCCCTACTCGACGCCGTTCATAGCGATCACCGAGAAGGCCTTCGCCCGCCTCGTCAACGAGCAGTACGAGGTGCTGCAGCGCGGCATCGCCGTGCAGCGGCGGCTCGAGCGGCTGGTCCTCGAAGAGCGCGGCCTGGAGGAGATCGTGGCGACGATCGCCTCTGCGGTCGGCGGCACGGTGGCGATCCTCGGGGGGAGAGGCGAGCGCCTCGCCGGGCGTGGCTTCCGCCGCGAGCTCTCCGCCGAGGTGGTCAAGGCGATCCGCGAGGAAGCCCTCTCGCACACCGCCGACGGACACCCCTTTGTTCCAGGCCACCCAGCGATCGCCGGCCGCGCCCTCGCCCATCCGGTGATCTCTCCCGGCGGCGGACCGCCGCAGGCCTGGGTCGTGATCGTCCGCGACTCCGGTGGCCTCGGCGACTTCGAGCGGCTGATCCTGCAGCAGGCGGTCGCGGTCGTCGCGCTGGAGCTGATGCGCCGCCGCGTCGCCCGCGAGACCGAGCGCCGCCTCGCCGGCGACGTCCTCGCCGGGGCGCTCGGCGGACGGCTCGAGCCCTCGGAGCTGCGCCGCCGCCTCGAGCCCTTCGGCATCGGTGACGAAGCAGCCGTGCTCGTCTTCTCGCTCGACGATCCGGCTGCCGCCGAGCCGGTGCTCGAGCGTGCCCTGGCAGCCGATGCCTGTCCGGCGGTGGTGGCGCCGCACGCCAGCGGCCGCCGCGAGCTGCTCTGCGCAGTCGTCGATGCAGCCGACCGGGATCCCGTCGACCTTGCAGCCGACGCCCGCAAAGCGCTCACCGTCGATCGCGGGACGGTCCGCGCGGCGGCCAGCCGCCCTGCCGCGCCGGAGATGCTGCGCCACTCCTTTCACGAGGCCCGCTGCGCCCTCGAGGCAACCGCGATCGACAATGGCAGCGCCCCCGAGGTCGCCTCCTGGAAAGACCTCGGTGCCTTCACCCTGCTGCTCTCGATCCAGGACGACGAGGCGCTGAAGCTCTACTGCGACAGCGTCCTTGGCCCGATCGAGGAGGGCGACGAGGAGTACGGCGGGGAGCTGCTCCGCTCCTTGGAGGCCTTCATCGAACAAAACGGCCAGTGGGAGCGGGCTGCGCGCGAGGTCTACTGCCACCGTCACACGCTGCGCTACCGGATGCGCAGGGTCGAGGAGCTGACCGGACGCGACCTCTCCCGCGCCCACGACCGGATCGAGTTCTGGCTGGCGATCCGAGCACGGGAGCTGGTGACGTGAAGGTAGGCGTGCCCAGGGAGATCAAGCCCGACGAGTACCGGGTGGCGATCACGCCGGCAGGAGTCCGCGAGATGGTGGAGCACGGCCATGAAGTGCTGATCGAGGCAGGGGCGGGAGAGGGCAGCGCGATTTCCGACGCTGACTTCGAGGCGCAGGGCGCTCGCATGCTCTTCGATGCAGCCGCGGTCTTCGCGAACGCCGAGATGGTGATGAAGGTGAAGGAGCCGCAGCCGGCCGAGGTCGAGATGCTGCGCCCCGGGCAGCTTCTCTTCACCTATCTGCACCTCGCTCCCAATCCCGATCTGACCCGGGATCTCTGCGGCTCAGGGGCGACCTGCATCGCCTACGAGACGGTCGAGGACGCGCGCGGTCGCCTGCCGTTGCTGGCGCCGATGAGTGAGATCGCCGGCAAGATCGCCACCCAGGCCGGCGCCTTCATGCTGGAGAAGCCGCTCGGTGGACGCGGCATCCTGCTCGGCGGTGTGCCCGGTGTCGCCGCCGCGAACGTGATGGTGATCGGCGGCGGCGTGGTCGGCATGAACGCCACCTTCATCGCGATCGGGATGGAGGCAGACGTCTTCGTCTTTGACAAGTCGATCGATCGGCTGCGCGAACTCGAGACCAGCTTCGCCGGGCGCTGTTCGACTGTGTTCTCGACCACGCTGGCGGTTGAGGAGATGCTGCCGCGCGCCGACCTGGTGATCGGTGCGGTCCTCGTTCACGGCGCCCGCGCCCCCTTTGTCGTGCGCCGTGAGCAGCTGGCGCTGATGAAGCCCGGGGCGGTCCTGGTCGACGTCGCGATCGACCAGGGCGGTTGCTTTGAGACCTCGCGCCCGACGACGCACAAGGCGCCGACCTTCGAGGTCGATGGGATCACCCACTACTGCGTCGCCAACATGCCCGGCGCCGTTCCGATCACCTCGACCCACGCGCTCACCAACGCGACTCTGCCCTACTCGATCGCCCTGGCCGACGAGGGCGTCGCCGGGGCGATCCGGCGTGACCCGGGCCTGCGGCCCGGCGTCAACGTCGCCGCCGGCGTGGTCACTCACCCGGCGGTTGCCGAAGGGGTCGGGGTGAGCTGCGTCCGGGTAGAGGAGGCGCTGAACCTGGAAACCACCGCTGACGGGCACGAAAGTGGAGCGATGGACGGCTTTGAGGCCCGTCGGCCGCAACCTGTGGAGGCGGATGACTGATGGCTACGGCAGAGAAGACGAAGCTGCGGAACTTCATCGGCGGCAAGCCCGTCGATCCGGCTGACGGTGGGACGGAGGACGTGCTCAACCCGGCCACCGGCTCGGTGATCGCCTCGGCGCCGCTCTCGACCAAGGCCGATGTCGACGCCGCAGTCGCCGCGGCCAAGGGCGCTTTCCCCGGCTGGGCCGCGACGCCCCCCGGGGAGCGGGCGCGGGCGCTGCTCAAGATCGCCGACATGATCGAGGAGCGCGGCGAGGAGATCGCCGACCTCGAGGCCGCCGACGCCGGCAAGCCGCGCGGTGCGGTGGTGGAAGACGAGATACCGGTGATGGCCGACAACCTGCGCTTCTTCGCCGGTGCGGCGCGCACGATGGAGGGTCGCGCCGCTGGGGAGTACATGGCCGGACACACCTCCTTTGTGCGCCGCGAGCCACTCGGCGTCGTCGCCCAGATAACGCCCTGGAACTACCCGCTGATGATGGCGATCTGGAAGATGGGCCCGGGGCTTGCCGCCGGGAACGTCCAGATCCTCAAGCCCGCCGAGACGACCCCATTGAGCACTCTGCTCTTCGCCGAGTGGTGCGCGGAGTTCTTGCCGGCGGGGGTCTTCAACGCGATCGGGGGGCACGGCGAGCCGACCGGGGCCGAGCTGGTCACCCACCCCGATGTGGCGATGGCCTGCCTGACCGGATCCCCGCCGACCGGCAAGTGGATCGCCAAGGCGGCGGCCGACACCTTGAAGCGCGTGCACCTCGAGCTCGGCGGCAAGGCGCCGGTGGTGATCTTCGACGACGCCGACATGGAGGCGGCGATGGAGACGATCGCCGGCACCGGCTACTACAACGCCGGCCAGGACTGCACCGCGGCCACCCGCGTGCTCGCCGCGCAAGGGGTCTATGACGATGTCGTCAACGGCCTCGCCGGCGAAGCCAAGGGCCTGGTCCTCGGCGACACGTTGGCTGCTGACACAACGCTCGGCCCGCTTAATTCACAGCGTCAGCGCGAGCGGGTCGAGGGCTTCCTCGAGCGCAAGCCCGGCAATGCCGAGATCGTCACCGGCGGGGTCGAGCCCGACCTTCCAGGTTTCTTCCTCGAGCCGGCTGTGGTCGCCGGCCTCGAACAGGGAGACGAGATGGTCCAGGACGAGATCTTCGGGCCGGTGATCACGGTGCAGCCGTTCAGCGACGAGGCGAAGGCGATCGAGTGGGCCAACGGCACCCGCTACGGGCTCGCCTCGTCGGTCTGGACCCGCGATGTGGGCCGGGCGATGCGGGTTGCCAATGCGCTCGAGTTCGGCTGCGTCTGGGTCAACGACCACATTCCGCTCGTCTCCGAGATGCCGCACGGTGGCTTCAAGCAGTCCGGCTACGGCAAGGACCTGTCTGTCTATGCGCTCGAGGACTACACCGAGATCAAGCATGTAATGATCAATCTGGAATGAGGACCGCCATTGCAGGGATGGCGCTCGCCGCAGTCGCGTTCATCGCCGCTGCGCCGGCTGCCAATGAGACCGTGGACGAACCGCCGCGCTGCCATGGGCGGCTCGCCAAGATCGTCGGTACCGAAGCTGACGACGTGCTGCGCGGGACGCCGGGGCGGGACGTGATCTGGGGCGGAGGTGGCGACGACACGATCCTTGGCAGCCTCGGCAACGACCTGCTCTGCGGCGGACCCGGGGCGGACCTGATCCACGGCGGTCGCGGCAACGACCTCGCCGACGGTGGCGCCGGTGACGATGACCGGGTAATCGGCGACCTCGGCGACGACAAGCTGCTCGGCGGCAGTGGCGACGCCGACGAAGTGGCCGGCAGTCTCGGCATCGACACTCTCAGTGGCGGTCCCGGTAACCTCGACCTGGTCCACGGTGACTACGGCTATGACCGCATGGACGGTGGTCCCGGCCAGGCCGACATCGCCTCCTTCGCCACCGATGTCGGGGCCGGGCGAGACGGTGGCGTCAAGGTCTCCCTCGCCAAGCACCGCGCCAAAGGGGACGGCCACGACCGCCTCTTTCGCTTCGAGAGCCTCGAAGGGTCGGCCTTCGAAGACATCTTGGTCGGGAACGGCCAGGGAAACGTCATCGAGGGCGGCGCCGGAAACGATGTGATCCGCGGCGGCGGCGGCCCGGACCATCTTCTCGGCGGACAGGGAACGGATCGCTGCCAGGGCGCCAAAGGCAAGATCTCCTCATGCGGAAAGGAAGCGAAGCTGAAAGCCTCAGCCTACGTCGAAGTCGATCCCGCAAGCGGAGGCGGCGGAGGTTTGGAGCTGATCGGCGGAGGCGGTCGGGACCGTTTCGTCATCGCCTTGAATGAAGCAACTTCCACCTTCGGGGTGACTGCCGCAAAGGGAATCGCGGTGGGCCAGGGCTGCTCCCGGATAAGCGCCAGGCAGGCAAGTTGCGCCACCGGAGGGCCCGCCCGCTGGGTTATGGCCGATCTGGGCCCGGGCAACGACAGCCTCATCGTCGAAGGCTCCCTGTCGGCAGCGCAGAACGTCCGCATCGCCGGCGGTCTCGGCGACGACCTGATCAAAGGTGGTGCTGAGGACGACTTGATCGAGGCCGGTTACGGCGCCGACCGCCTCTATGGCGGCGCCGGAGCCGACGGGCTGATCGGCAGCACGCCAGGGCCGACGTTCCTCTACGGCGGCTCCGATGGCGACCTGCTGGCAGCCGGCGGAGGCTGTGCCGGCGGCGCCCTGGTCGGTGGCACGGGTCGCGACGACGCCTCGTTTGCCGAGACGCCGGCGCATCCCGGAGTTCTCCACATCTCCTTCCCTGTCCACGCGGCTTGGATCGATGCCGTGCGCGGCTGTCACCGGGTCCATCTCTCGCCTACCGATGAGGACATGGAGGGCTCTTTTGACTGGGACATCCTGGTGGGCGATGGCCGCGCCAACGCGATGCTGGGCCAGCCTGGCCGCGACCGCTTCTACGGCGGCGGCGGCGAAGACGTGGTCGATGCCCGCGACGGTGAGCGAGACTTCTCAATCCAGTGCGGCCGTGGTCGCGTGCCGAAGAAAAAGGGGCAGCCGATTCACGGCACTCCGACGGGACGAGCCCTGACCGACGCCTTCGATCCCGGCCCAGCCCTTTGTGCGATCGCCAAACACGGCAAGCCCGTCGACGGGCTTGGCAACGCCGCCGGCGGCTAGGCGGTTGATTCCGCGACTCGCTGTTTAACGGCTGCGACCGTCGCCGTTCGCTACAGCGCAGGCCTCCTCGGCGCCGATAAACGGCGCGAGGGTGACGTAGGCGGCCAGCGGGGCGACCTCGTGCATCCCCTCGGCGCCGCCGCGCTTGACTTGGTCGTAGATCATCGAGTAGATAGCGCCGCCGATCGCCTCGGCGGCGATCGGGCTGACGTCCGGCTTGAGCTCGAAGCCTGGGACCAGCAGGGCTTCCATCGTCGTCATCACCTGGTCGCGCTGTTCCAGGGCCCGCCGGCCGGCGGCGTAGACGTCGACCGCGCCGAGGGTCGTGTACTCGGGCTCGGCGGCGCAGAAGGCAAACATTGCGCCGAAGGCGCCGCGAACGGCATGGGGCCAGTCGGTGGCGCGGCGAAAGGCCGGCAGTGTCGTCGCCAGCATCTGCGCAGAGCCGCTGTCGACGGCGGCCAGCATCGCCTCCTCCTTGTCGGTGAAGTTGGCGTAGAAGGTGGAGAGGGAGATCGAGGCTCGGGCGGCGATGTCGCCGATCGTCATCGCCGGATACCCCTTCTCGGCGACCACTGAGGCGAGCGCGCGCAGGATGCGCTCAACCGGGTCATAGCCGTTGGACGATCCGCCGTGCTGCGCTGCGCCGCCGCGCGGGCGGCGCAGCGGCTCGGGCGGCGGCGGGTACGTTGCCAGCCAGTCCCACATCTGTGGAACCAGCTCGAGCAGCTCCTCCTCTTCGTGCCGGTAGAGACGGCTGTGGATCACCTTGCGAATCCCGCCGACCAACGCACGCACGATCTCCGGCGGCATTTCCTCGCGGCCGGGGACCTGATCGAGGGTGGCGGATAGGAATGCCTGCACCCCATCGGTGGTGCGGTCGATCTCTTCGATTGCCCGCGGGCCGGCGGCGTAGATCTCGACCAGGCACATTCGTGCCGCCGACGCCTGTTCGACGATCAGTTGAATGAAGGCATCGAAGGCCTGGCGGGCGCGGACTTCGTCAGGTGGCGGCCCGCCTTCGCCGAAGATTCCGCCGACGGTGGGGCCGACGAACGCCCCCAAAGCGGCGAGCAGGCACTCCTCCTTGTCGCTGAAATGCGCGTAGAAGGCGCTTCGTGAGACCCCCGACAGCTCGAGCAGATCCTCGACCCGGGTGCCGTTGTAGCCCTTCTCGGCGACGACCGCGACTAGAGCGGCAAAGAGCCGCTCGCGCTGATTGCGCGCCACCTCCTCGGCCGGCAAGCGTTGTCCAGGCTGCAGCCTGCGCTCGCGCAGTGTGCCCGCGTCCCCCCACGGCGTCCTCACCATCTCGACCGGACGATAACCGGCCATAGCTTCACCTCCGCGGTCCGTTGCAGCCCAAGTTTGCTAGATGGTATGGCCGGTTCTTCTGGAACGCAAGTATTCCCTATTAGGAGAAGGAAGCTTTTCCCTTTGCTGGAGCCAAGGAGCTTCGATCATCGGCCAGCCTTAACACAAAAGGGCATCCCCAGGCTTGATTTTTCCGTAAGGCTATGTTCTTATACCTGCAGGCCATCGATGCCGCAGCAAAGCCGGATTCCCTGCCGGCATCGCCGCCGTCGGTCCCCCTGCCGACGGTGAGCAGAGAACAAACAATGGACCCGGGCTCGGCGCCTCCCTCGTCGGCCCGGGCCGTTTGTTCAGTTGAACTAGGCTTCGGCCATGGCCCGGAGCCCAAGCGAGGACGAGGCAGCGGCGATCGCGGCTGCGATCGAGCGATTCCGCGCCGAGACGGCGCCGGCGCCTGGCGGTGAGGGCGAGTCGATCAGCCCGTGGCAGCGGGCGGCGCTCGTTGAGGGAGTCAGCGCGAAGGGCACTGTCGAGGACTCAGAAGGAGGAACCAGATGGCCGTCGTGAAGATCATCGAGTTGGTAGGCAGTTCCAAAACGTCCACCGACGATGCCGCTAAACAGGCGCTGAGCCAGGCGCAGGGCACCTTGCGCAACATTCGAGCGGTTGACATCGTCTCCACCGGCATCCGTGGGGAAAATCTCGATGAGTATCGCGCTCACGTTCGGGTGGCTTTCCTTATTGAGGGGACGGATATCGACTAGCGACGGTGGGGAGGGGCGAGGCGCCCCTCTCGCAAGACGTTGGCTAGATTCCCTTCTATGAGCGACGGGCCACCCGAAGTTTCGCGCGAGGAAGCTCAGGAGCTTGTTGATGCCGGGGCGCAGTTGGTTGATGTGCGGGCTGAGCATGAGTGGGAGATGGGGCGGATTGCGGGTGCTGAGCATCTGCCGTTGGCTGAGCTTGCCGATCGGACATCTGAGATCGACAGGGATCGGCCGGTTGTTCTCTACTGCCGCGGTGGCAATCGTTCGACGATGGCTACGGAAGCTTTGGCTGCCGAGGGGTATGACGCCAAGAAGCTCAGCGAGGGCATCGTCGGTTGGGCTGAGGCGGGGTTGCCACTCGAGCCTGAGGGCGGCCAGGTTGCTGAGTCAGGCGAGGCTGCGGCCATCCTCCACGCTCAAAAGAGGCTGCCCCCGCGCTAAATACCCTAATCCCTGTCAGGTTTTGCTATTTTCCTGGCATGGAGGTTGCAGTCGATCAGGCGAAGGAGCAGCGCGGCAAAGGCCGCACCGGCACTCTGGAGAACCCGGAGACCTACCGGAACGTCCCCGGCCACATCATTCCGATCATCGAGCGCGAGTTCGACGACTTCGAAAACGAAGCCGAGGAGTTCCTCGCCGGCAAACGGGTCGAAGACGAGTTCATCGGCTTCCGCCTCAAGCAGGGCGTCTACGGCCAGCGCCAGGCCGACGTGCAGATGGTGCGCGTCAAGCTTCCGTTCGGCGGAGTCACCCCACAGCAGATGGAGGCCTTCGCCAGCGTGGTCGAGAAGTACGCCCCGCTCAACAAGGGCCACATCACGACCCGGCAGAACATCCAGATCCACCACATACCGCTGCGCGACATGGAGTCGCTGCTTCGCGAGATCGCCGAGGCCGACCTCTCCTCTCGCGAGGGCTGCGGCAACACGGTGCGCAACGTCACCGGCGACCCATGGGCCGGTGTCGCCCCCGACGAGATCTTCGACCCGACTCCCCACGCAGGCGCCTATGCCCGCTACTTCGTCCGTCACCCGACGACGCAGCTGATGCCGCGCAAGATCAAGACCGCGTTCAGCGGCTCCGACGAGGACCGCGCGATCACCGGCATCCACGACATCGCCTTCCTCTCGCGGGAGCGGGACGGCGTCAAGGGTTTTGAGGTTCGCGTTGGTGGCGGCACCTCGATCATGGCCCGCGTCGCGCCGACCCTCTACGACTTCGTCGAGGCCGACAACGGCGATTACCTCAAGGTTTCCGAGGCAGTGCTGCGCATCTTCGACCGGCAGGAGTGGCTGCGGGCCAACCGCGCCCGCGCCCGGATCAAGGTTCTGATCGACAAGATCGGGATCGACGCCTTTCGCGAGCAGGTCGACGCCGAGCTCGAGGGCGACTGGGTCGAGGAGCGTGACTTCGACGTCGAGCGGCTGCGCTTCGAGGACGACGAGCAGGCCAACGCCCCAGCTGTGCCGCCGACCGCGGCCTCGCCCAACGGCGACCGTTCCCAATTCGACCGCTTCGTCGAAGGCAACGTGCAGGCGCAGCGTCAGGAGGGCTTCTCGGCGGTCGAGGTGAAGATCGAGCGCGGCGACCTGACTCCGGAGCAGTTCCGCGGCCTCGCGGCGATCATGCGCGAGTTCACCGGCGGCTACGCCCGCAGCACGGTGCAGCAGAATTTGGTCCTGCGCTGGGTTCGCGAGGAGGCGCTCTATGACCTCTGGCAGCGACTCGGCGAGCTCGGGCTCGACGAGGCCGGCGCCGATGAGATCACCGACGTTGTTAGCTGCCCCGGCACCGACAGCTGCAAGATGGGCATCACCAGCTCCATGGGTCTCAACCGGGCGATCAAGGAGCGTCTCCAGGCGATGGAGATCACCGACGAGCTGACCCGCAAGATCCACATCAAGATGAGCGGCTGCCCGAACGGCTGCAGCCAGCACCACATCGCCAACATCGGCTTCTACGGCGCCTCACTGAAGGTCGGTGCGCGCCAGATCCCCGCCTACATCCAGCACATCGGAGGTCGCTACGAGGGTGGCGAGGTGGTCTTCGGCACGCGGCTGAAGTCGCGCCTCCCCGCCAAGCGAGTCCCCGAGGCGGTCGAGCGCTGGGTGCGCCTCTACGAGGCAGAG
>JAJKHV010000150.1 GCA_021154855.1 Solirubrobacterales bacterium | reverse complement strand
TCGCGGCGGGGTTCAACGCCGCCACCGCGGCTGCCGCGCTTGAAATAGACCGCCACACCGTTCAGCGTCGCCTGCGCAAGGTGGAGGAGGCGCTCGGCCGCTTATTGCCGAGCTGCCACGCCGAGCTCGAAGTGGCATTGAGTTTGGAGGAGCTCGACAACTCTACGAACAAGGGAGTACTCCCTGCGGTGTAGCGCACCCGAGCTGGAGCGAACCCGGTGCGATGCGACATTTTGGCATCGCGGCAGGCGGCGGGCGCACCACATTGGTGTAGGGCGGGCGAATTGCCGGTGATACACATCAGTGGGTCGCGCGGGGAGCGGCAATGTGTGAGCCAAGCCTCGTCGTGTTCACTCTCCGATCAAGTTGGCGAGGTCGCATGCCTAGGTCTCTAGATGCCGTTCAAACACCTTCCCCGCCTGGCCCTGCGGCCGAGAGCGGGCGATCCGGTTCAGGGCTGCCCTCGCCCTCGCCAAGGCTGGATCGTCCGCAGGCCGCGATTTCGAAAGTAGCTTGGCTTCCGCGAGGCCAACTTGACCAGGCGGAGTGGTTGGCGACCGGGAGGCGTCTGGGGGCGATCGGGCGCTGCAGCCAGTGGTGGATCGGCGATTGGATCCGCTATGGCACCGCGCGATGGGGAGAGCGCTACGCCGAGGCGGCGCGAGTGACCGGCTACGACGTGGCCAGCCTGAGGAATATGGCCTGGGTCGCGTCACAGTTTGATTTGTCACTACGTAGTGACAAATTGACCTGGAGTCATCACGTACTCCTCGCACCGCTCGAGCCCGGCGAGCAAAAGCGCTGGCTCGACCACGCGCTGGAGGAGCGGCTGTCGGTCGCGGACCTGAGGATCGAGCTGAGGGCGGCACAGGGCGCTAAGCCCGCAGTCTCCAGCGGGGCGAAGGTCGAGCCGACCGACGAGGCAAGCGTGACGGTCTGTCCGCATTGCGGTCACGAGCTGCGCCCACCGGCGGACTAGCGCCCGTGATCAACTCGACCATCGTCGCCGACGATCCGAAGAAGGACCCCCACGCCGCGCTCCGGTCTCCGCGAGAGCGGCTCGATTTGCTCTGCGATCGAGGCTCGTTCGAGCCGATCCGCTCCGTTGTGCGCTCGCCCTGGCTGGGTCCTCGAGCCGAGGATGGCGACGGCGTGGTCGTTGGGCTTGGTCGGATCGACGGTCGCCCGGTCGCCTGCTTTGCCCAGGATTCTCGCTTTCTTGGGGGGTCGCTCGGCGCCTCACACGCGGACTCGATCGATCGCGTCATGGAGCTCGCGGGGCGCTCGCGGATCCCGATCGTCGGTCTGATCGAGTCGGCCGGAGCACGGATGCAGGAGGGGACCGCGGCACTCGGCGGCTTTGGCAGGATCTTCCGTCGCAACGTCGAGCTCTCGGGCCTCGTTCCACAGATTTCGATCGTCGGCGGCGTTGCGGCCGGGGGCGCCTGCTACTCACCCGCTTTGACGGACTTCACGGTGATGACGAAGGAGGCCAGCATGTTCCTGACCGGACCGGCGATCGTGCGTGAGGTCGCGGGCGAGGTGGTCAGCCCCGAGCAGCTCGGTGGCCACAGGGTTCACGAGCGCAACGGTGTCTGCGATCTGGTTGCGGCGGACGACCGTGGAGCCGCCGAGCTTGCCCGACGCCTGCTCGGCTACCTGCCCCAGCACGCCGGCGGTGAACTGCCCCGGACCCTCTCGGCCGATCCCGAGAGCGCCGATGCCGGCGCCGGCGTGCCAGCTTCCTCGCGCCAGATCTACGACGTCCGCGCGGTGATCAGCGCCGTCGTCGACGCCGGCTCTTTACTCGAGGTCGGACAGCGCTGGGCACGCAGCATCCTGACCGGCCTCGCCCGCTGCGACGGCCGGCCGGTGGGCATCGTCGCCAACCAGCCGCGCTACCTCGGGGGAGTGCTCGACGCCGCATCGGCTCAGAAGGCTGCGCGCTTTGTCGAGACCTGCAACGCCTTCGGCCTACCATTGATCGTGCTGGTCGACACACCAGGATTCATGCCCGGCCGACAGCAGGAGACAGCCGGCGTTATCCGCTTTGGCGCGACCCTTCTGCGCGCCTTCGCCGCTGCCACGGTGCCGAAGCTGACGGTGGTGATGCGCAAGGCGTACGGAGGCGCATTCATCACGATGAACTGCAAGGACCTGGGTGCCGACCTCGTCTTCGCCTGGCGCGATGCGGAGATCGGCGTGATGGGCGCCCACTCCGCGACCGGGATCATCAGTCGCCGCGATTGGGAGACGGCGGACGATCCCACGTCACGGCGAGACGCCCTGGCGGCGGCCTACGCGAACGAGCACCTCGGCGCCGCCACCGCCGCCCGCCTCGGCTTCGTTGACGAGGTGATCGAGCCAGGGCAGACGCGGTCACGCCTGGTTTGGGCTCTGGGCATGCTCGAGAGCGCCAGGGCAGCGCCATCCGGATGGCAGTGAGGGACGGAAACCTGCTCGCGATCGGCGATCTGCATGTGGAGCATCCGGAGAATCGCGAGATCGTCGGCCAGATCGAACCGGAGTCCGAGGCGGACTGGTTGATCGTCTGCGGGGACGTCGCCGATCGCCCCGGGGACGTCGAGTGGGCACTTCGGCTGCTTCGCGAGCGCTTCGCGACGGTCATCTGGGTGCCGGGAAACCACGAGCTGCTGAGCCAGCGCGACGATCCACCCGAACTGCGTGGCGAGCGGCGCTACCTTCATCTGGTCGAGCTCTGCCGCGGGCTTGGCGTGATCACGCCGGAGGACCCGTATCCGATTTGGGATGGGCCCGGGGGGCCGGCCCGCGTGGCGCCGCTGTTCCTGCTCTACGACTACAGCTTCGGCAGCAACGTCGGCGCGACCAGGGAGGAGGCGCTGCAGTGCGCCTACGACGCCGGCGTCGTCTGCGTCGATGAGTTCCTGCTCGATCCAGACCCCTACCCGAGCCGTCAGGCCTGGTGCGAGGCGCGCGTTCGCGAGACAGAAGGGCGACTGGCCGAGGTCGAGCCGGCCCTGCCGGCAGTGCTCGTCAATCACTTTCCCCTCCGGGTCGAGGCAACTCGGGTACTCCGTCACCCCGAGTTCGCCCAGTGGTGCGGGACATCGCTCACCGCCGAGTGGCATCGCCGCTTCCGGGCCATGGCGGTGGTCTACGGGCACCTCCACATCCCCCGTACCGACTGGCACCACGGCGTCCGCTTCGAGGAGGTTTCGCTGGGCTACCCGCGGGAGCGCCGCAGCCACGCCTGGCCGGCTCGCGGACCGCGCCGCATCCTGCCGGAAGCGTCCCATGCTTGAGCAGATCCTCCCGGCGAGCGCATCCGTCGCCGAGGTCCGCGGAGATGTCGCCGATGCGGTGCTCTTCCCCGAGGAGAAAGAGGTGATCAGCAACGCAGTCGAGAAGCGGCGGCGGGAGTTCCGCACCGGGCGAGCCTGCGCGCGCTCCGCGCTCGTCGACCTCGGTGTGCAGAGCCAGGCGATCCCGAGCGGCCCGCGTGGGGCGCCGCAATGGCCCGCCGGTGTCGTCGGAAGCATCACCCACTGCGATGGCTACCGCGCGGCTGCGGTTGCTCGGACGACGGACCTGGTCACGATCGGGGTCGATGCGGAGGTCGACGCACCGCTGCCCGAGGGGGTGCTCGCCGACATCGCCCTACCTGAGGAGGTCCGGGCGCTGGAAGCTCTGGCCCTCGCCGAGCCAGGGCTGAGCTGGGATCGGCTGCTCTTCAGCATCAAGGAGTCCGTCTACAAGGCCTGGTTTCCCCTCACCGAACGCTGGCTCGGCTTCGAAGACGCCCGGGTGAGGATCGACCCCCACTGCGGCTCCTTCGCGGCGCGCCTGCTGGTTCCGGGGCCGTCCCTGGACGGGGGGGAGCTGAATACGTTCGCGGGCTGCTGGCTCGCCGGCGACGGGCTCTTGCTGGCGGCGATCGGCACGCCCGTAGGTGCTGGGCAAGCCGTCTCAGGAGTTGGCGCCGGTGGAGCGGTGGGTAAAGATTGAGCGCGAGGGCCGGTAGCCAGGGAGGCGCCGGCGGCGCCGATCCGCTGAACGCACTGCGGGTCGCGGTCGAGGCGACGGCAGGTCTGGATCCGGACCGGGTTGCCTTGACCGATGGCGCCGCCGTGCGCAGCTACGGCGAGCTCGCCCTGCTCCTCGACGAGGCCGGTCGCGGCCGGCGATCGGGCCGGCGAGCGCTTGCCGTCGGCCGCTCGCTTGTTGACGTCGAGACGATCCTCACCGAGAGCTGTGCCGGCACCGGCCTGCTGCTGGTCGACGCCGGTGCGACCGCCTGGGAGGTGGAACGGGCGGAGGCGCTCTTCGTCGAGGCCGATCCAGCCGAGCGCGATGGCGCGGCAGATCTGGTCCTCGGACTCTGCAGCTCCGGCAGCAGTGGCCTCCCCAAGGTCGTCGAACTCGACTGGCAGAGCCTGCTGCTCAACGCCGGCTCCTTCGCCGCGGCGGCCGGCTACGCAGGCCGCGACGTGCTCTGGTGCACGACGCCGCCGGCGCACCTCTACTGCCTCGGCGCCGGCCTGCTCGGCGGCCTGCTCAGCGGCGCCACGGTGATGCTGAGCAAGGGCATGCTCGAGCCTGGGGAGTTTGCCGGCCTGACCACAGCCGAGGCGCCGACGCTGTTGCTCTCCGTGCCGTTCCTCTTTCGCCGTTACGTCGAGACGATGCGCGGCGGGCCCGAGATCATGCGTCAGTGGAGCGGCAGCTTGCGCGGGGCGATTGCCGCCGGCGAGCCGGTCTCGGCAGACCTGATCGCAGCTTGGCGGGAGGTGACCGGGACGGCCCTGCGCTCCCACTACGGGCTGACCGAGGGCGGTCAGATCACTCTGGCCGGGGGCGGCGAGGACGAGGGGGTCGGCGCGCCGCTCGGGGACGTCGAGCTGCAGATCGGCAAAGACGGCGAGGTCGCCGTCAGGCGACGCTCACCGGGGCGCCCGTACCGGGTCATCGGCAGCAAGCCGGCAGTCGATGGCTGGTACCCCACCGGTGATCTCGGTCACCTCGACCCGGCCGGCAATCTGCACATCACCGGCCGTGCCGACGGTCGCATCAACGTCGCCGGCAAGAAGGTCGATCCGGCCGAGGTCGAGGACGCCCTCGCTGCCTGCGACGGCGTTCGCGACTGCGCCGTCGCCGGTGTCGAGGGCCCGGCGGGAGTCGAGGTGGTGGCGTTCGTCTGCAGTGACGGTGTCGAGCAAGCCGGCGACGGCGAGCTGCGCAGGGAGCTCGCCGCGCGGCTGTCTCCGCACAAGCTGCCGCGTCGCTTCGTCGCGGTCGCCGAGATACCGCGCACCCTGACCGGCAAGGTGCGACGCGGTGAGCTGATCGCCGGGCTGGCGCCGATGGTCC
Organism: Solirubrobacterales bacterium; assembly: GCA_021154855.1. Classification (GTDB taxonomy): domain Bacteria; phylum Actinomycetota; class Thermoleophilia; order Solirubrobacterales; family 70-9; genus VRUE01. The sequence goes on along the minus strand of JAJKHV010000150.1, from coordinate 4,243 downwards.
CCGCCGAGCCCGCTGGCGTGGCCTCGAGCCTCGAGCTGGTCCGGCGCGAGGCGGCCGGCGTGGTGCTCGGTCACGGGACCGCAGCCGAGATCGATCCGGGGCTGAGCTTCAAAGAGCTCGGCTTCGACTCGCTGGCGGCGGTCTCGCTCTGCGAGGCGCTGGCGCGGGCGAGCGGGCTGCGGGTGCAGGCGACCGCGGTCTTCGACCATCCCACGCCGGCGGCGCTCGCGCGCCACCTCGACGCGCTCGCGGGCGGCGCCGCGGGGTGGGCGCAGGCGGCTCGCCCGGCCGGCTTCACCGCCGAGCCGATCGCGATCGTCGGGATGGCCTGCCGCTATCCGGGCGGGGTGGACTCACCGCAACGGCTCTGGGAGCTGGTCGCCGCCGGCGCCGACGCGATCTCGGGCTTCCCCGACGATCGCGGCTGGGACCTCGAGAATCTCTACGACCCCGACCCCGAGCGGCTCGGCACGAGCTACGCGCGTGAGGGGGGCTTTCTCGCCGATGCGGATCGCTTCGACGCGGAGTTCTTCGGCATCTCGCCCCGCGAGGCGCTGGCGATGGACCCCCAGCAGCGGCTCCTGCTCGAAGCGGCATGGGAGGCATTCGAGGACGCCGGGATCGATCCGGACAGCTGCCGGGGGACGGCCGCCGCTGTTTTCGCCGGAGTGATGACGCGCGACTACGCCGCCGGCTCGCTTCCGGAGTCGACCGAGGGCTACCTGACGACCGGCCTCGCCGAGAGCGTGGTCTCGGGCCGGGTCGCGTACTCGCTTGGCCTCGAAGGCCCGGCGGTGACGGTCAACACGGCCTGCTCCTCCTCACTGGTGGCGATGCACCTGGCCTGTCAGGCGTTGCGACTGGACGAATGCTCGCTGGCCCTGGCCGGCGGGGTCAGCGTGATGGCGACGCCGGCCCAGTTCGTCGAGTTCAGCCGCCAGCGGGGGCTGGCCGCCGACGGCCGCTGCAAGTCCTTCGCCGCCGCCGCCGACGGCACCGCCTGGTCGGAGGGCGTCGGCCTGCTCGTCCTGGAGCGCCTCTCTGAGGCCCGCCGCAATGGCCACCGGGTGCTGGCGACGATCCGCGGCTCGGCGATCAACCAGGACGGCGCCTCCAACGGGCTGACGGCGCCGAACGGTCCCTCGCAGGAGCGGGTGATCCGCCAGGCTCTGGCCAATGCCGGCCTCGAGCCCGGCGAGGTCGACGCGGTTGAGGCGCACGGCACCGGCACGGCGCTCGGCGACCCGATCGAGGCGGGCGCCCTGCTCGCCACCTACGGCCAGCGGCGGGAGCGGCCGCTGAAGCTCGGCTCGATCAAGTCGAACATCGGTCACTCGCTCGCCGGCGCCGGAGTCGCCGGCGCGATCAAGATGGTCCAGGCGATCCGCCACGGGGTCCTGCCCCAGACCCTGCACGTCGACCGGCCCACTCCACACGTCGACTGGGAGGCCGGCAAGGTCGAAGTGCTGACGGAGTCAGAGGGCTGGGAGACAGACGGGCGCCCGCGCCGCGCCGGCGTCTCCTCCTTCGGGATCAGCGGCACCAACGCGCACCTGATCCTCGAGCAGGCACCCGAGGAGACGACCGTCGATGCCGCCGACGAGGAGGCTGAGAACGGGTCCGAGGCCAAGCGCATCGAGTCGATCCCCTGGCTGCTCTCAGCCAGGGGAGAGGTGGCGCTGCGAGCGCAGGCCGAGCGCCTGCTCGGCCATCTTGCCGACCGGCCTGGCTTCGATCCACTCGATGTCGGCTTCTCGCTGGCCACCGCCCGCTCCCACCTCTCTCACCGTGCCGTGCTGCTCGGTTCCAGCGGCGAGGAGCTACTTGCGGGGCTTGCCGCGATGGCGGAAGGATCGGGCGACAGCGCCCGCGGCCGGCATGCAACGGGGAACCGTCGCCCCGCTTTCCTCTTTGGCGGTCAGGGTTCCCAGCACACGGGCATGGCGTTGGAGCTGCTCGAGTCCTCAGCCGCCTTTGCCCGCCATATGGACGAGTGCGGGGCGGCGCTCAGTCGCCACGTCGATTGGTCCCTGGAGGAGATCCTGCGCGACGAGGAGGGCAAGTGGCTCGACCACCTCGACGTCGTCCAGCCGGCGCTCTTCGCGGTGATGGTCTCGCTCGCCCGCCTCTGGCAGGAAATGGGGGTGAGGCCAGCGGTCGTGGTCGGCCACTCCCAGGGGGAGATCGCCGCCGCCCATATCGCCGGCGGGCTCTCACTCGATGATGCAGCGCTGATCGTCGCCCGCCGCGCCAAAGCGATGGTCGAGCTCGCGGGCAAGGGCGGGATGCTTTCGGTCTCGCTCGCCCCCGATCAGATGCAGGGTCGCCTCGAGTCCTTTGGAGGTCGACTCTCGCTGGCCGCGATCAACGGCCCTGCTTCCCTTGTCGTCTCCGGAGAGCCCCAGGCTCTCGCCGAGTTGAGGGAGGCCTGTGAGCAGGACGGTGTGCAGAGCAAGCCGATCGCGGTCGACTACGCCGCCCACTCGGCCCAGATCGAGGGACTGAAAGACGAGCTGCTGGACGCCTTTGCCCCGATCTCGCCCCGATCGGGGGAGATCCCGCTGCATTCCACCGTAACCGGGGAGCCAATCGATACCGCGCTGCTCGACGCCGAGTACTGGTATCGCAACCTGCGCCAGAGCGTGCTCATGGAGCCGGTCCTCAGCTCCTTGCTGAAGCAGGGCCAGCACGCCTTTATCGAGGTTTCGCCCCATCCGGTGCTGGGCTTCGGTCTGCAGGAAGTCGTCGATCGCGGACCCGCCGTGGAGGACGTGACTTCGCTTGGCTCGCTGCGCCGCGGGGAGGGCGGAATCGAGCATTTCACCGCCGCTCTGACCCAGGCCCACGTGGCCGGCATCGAGGTCGACTGGAGCGGCTTCTTCGCCGACACCGGCGCCAAAGCGGTCGAGCTGCCGACCTACGCCTTCCAGCGCCAGCGGTACTGGATCGAGTCAGCCGTCGGCTCCGGAGATCCCAGCGGCGCCGGCCAGGCACCCGTCGATCACCCACTGCTGAGCGCCGAGGTGCAAGTAGCCGGCGGCAAGGAGCGGCTCTACACCGGCCGTCTTTCGCTCGCCACCCACCCCTGGCTGGGCGAGCACGCCGTTAGCGGCGCCGTCCTGCTGCCCGGCACCGCCTATGTCGACCTCGCCCTCGCGATCGGCATCAATCTCGGCGCCGGAACCCTGGAGGAGCTGATCCAGGAAGCAGCACTGGTCCTGCCCAAGACCGGCGCGGTGCAGATCCAGCTCCGCGTGGGCGAGCCGGACGAGGAGGGGCGGCTCTCCTTGCGTTTTTACTCCCGCCCCGATGCGGAGGCCGAAGCCGAGTGGATACCTAACGCCAGCGCCACCCTGGCGCCGGCTTCGCCTCTCCCCACCGAGAGCCTCGCGCCCTGGCCTCCCGCGGGCGCTGAGCCGATCGACGTGGACTCCCTATATGAGCGCCTGGCCGGAGCGGGCTTTGAATACGGCCCTGCCTTCCAAGGCCTGCGCGCGGCCTGGCGGCGGGGAGAAGAGCTCTTTGCCGAGATCGAGCCCCCACAGGAGCCCTCCGGGTCCTTTGCGATCCACCCCGCTGTGTTGGATGCTGCCCTTCACCTCAGCTTCCTCGCCGATCCCGAGGCCGAGGCACGCCTGCCTTTTTCCTGGAGCGGGGTGCAACTGCACAGCGCTCCCAGCGCCTTGCGGGTCCGCCTCGCCCCCGCCGGAAAAGACAGCTTTGCCTTGCAAGGCGCCGGGCCCTCGGGCGTCCCGGCGATCTCGGTCGAGCGCCTTTCCCTGCGCCCGCTCGATCCCGCCACGTTGCCAACGCCCCGTGTCGACTCCCTGTTTTGCCTGCTCTGGCAGGAGCTCGCCCTGCCCAAAGGGGCCGCCTCGCTCGCCGAGGCATGGCACTGCGAGCCCGAGCCCGGTCCTGACCCTGTCCTCGCTGCCCAGGGCACCGCCGCGCGAGTTCTCGCAGACCTGCAGCGCCGTCTCGGCGCCGGGGAGGATGGCCCCGAGTCCAGCCGTCTGGCACTGGTTACTCGCGGTGCCGTTGCAGCCCAAGAGGCCGAGATCCCCGACCTCGCCGCCGCATCCCTCTGGGGCCTTTTGCGCTGTGCCCAGGCCGAGCATCCCGATCGCTTCGTCCTGATCGACAGCGACGACAGCGAGGCCTCGCGCGAGGCCCTCGAGGCAGCGCTGCGCCTCGAAGGCGAGCCGCAGCTCGCGATCCGCGAGGGCAGGCTGCTGGGGGCGCG
>JAJKHV010000149.1 GCA_021154855.1 Solirubrobacterales bacterium | reverse complement strand
CTTGCATGTGTTAAGCACGCCGCCAGTGTTCGTCCTGAGCCAGGATCAAACTGGGAGCGCGCGGGTTTGCCAGCGAGCGCGAGAGGTTTGCCAAAGACTGGGCTTTGGCTCGCGCGCAAAAAAGGAGGGGGGCGGGGCCTAGCCCTGCCAACCAACTGCTCAGAGCTGCTTTCGAACTCCGGCCTCCCGCTCAAGGCCGGCGATCTGATCGCCGAAATTGCCCTGCATCGACTCGCGACCGGACCCGCGGCGAAGCAGCGGAAGGACGCTGTGCCTCCTCACGTCCTCCAGCGCCATCGCGAGCGCCGCGTAGAGGGCGAGCGCGCACAGCGCCAGGCCGACCACACCGGCGAGGTCTTCCCAGGTTGAGTTGGAGGTGAGCTCGTAGATCCCGGTGACGCCGAAGCGCAACGCCGCCCCGGCCAGGACAGCGGCCGGCACCAGCTTCCCGAATGAGGCCGCCGAGGCCGGGACCAGCATCGCGACGAAAGCAAGGAGGAGGAAGAGCCCGAGCGCGTCGCTCGCCGACCCTTCCGGGCTGGTCAGCATCACCAGGGAGATCGTCAGCCAGGTGCCGCAGAGGACGCCCATGCCGGTGCCCGCGACGACGTCGCGGGTCAGGTAGCCGAAGATCGAGGCCAGAAGCTGAAGCGGGAAGACGAACGCGAGCAGGGCGAGGGCAACCGATTGCCCTTCCTCGGCGCCGAGCCAGCCCAGCTGCAGGCCGGCGAGGAGGAGCGTCCCGGCGGCAAGAGCAAGGAATCCGAGCGGCAGGGGGTTGGCGAGCGGCCGCAGCACGATGCGCGGCTGGGCTGGATGGTCAGGCTCGCGGTGGGTCATTCCGCCACCACCAGCGCCTGCGGGGCGGCTTGCTTCATCTGCGTGCGTAGCCAGTCCATCTGCGTTGCCGTCTCCTTCTCGCATTCCTGGACGATCTCGAGCAGATCGGAGTCCCGGGCTCCCTTGGCCGCCTGCGCGATCAGCGTCAAGGACATGTCCACCTCGGCGGCCATGACGTAGAGGTCGTGCAGGTCCCGCAACAGCCCGAGCGGGCCTTCGCGCGTGCCTCCGAAGAGGTCGCTGTGAAGGCGCTCCGGCTCTTCCGGAGCTTCCTCCCCGTAGCGCTCGGCAAAGGGCTGCAGGCGCTCGGCGTGTTCTTCGCACTGGCCTGCCAGTCGCTGTGCGATGTGGAAGACCGCCGCTTCTTCGGCGTGGCCTTGCGCGACTTCCCGGAAGGCCTCGCCGAGCTCTTCCTGGGAGCGGTGGGCGAAGCCGAGATAGTGGGCGAGCTGCACCCTCAGTCCCCCAACTCCGAGCTCGCCTCGGCCGCTTGGCCGCCGACGGTCGCCGGCACCCCGTCTCCGACCGGCGCCGAAGCGGTCGTCGTCGGCGCCGGCGCCGGCTGCCCGTCGGAGGAATTGACCCGCTCCAGGCGCACCGCCGCCACCTTGAAGATCGGCTGCTTAGAGACGGGGTCCCAGGCGGTGATCGTCATCTCGTTCGCCGCCCGCCGGGTCGCGTCCTCGGCGTCCCAACTGCCGTAGTGGAAGGGGACGAAGACGATCCCGGGGCGGATGCCGCTGATGCGCGCCGGCGCTGTGATGTCGCCGCGGGGCGAGGAGACCTGGACCCGGTCGCCCTCGGAGATCCCAAGCCCTGCCGCGTCCTCGGGGTGGATCTCGACCCAGACGTCCGGCGCCGCCGCTGCCAGCTGGGGCGCCCGACCCGTCTTCGTCCGGGTGTGGAAGTGGTAGACGGTGCGTCCCGTGGTCAGCAGCAGTGGGTGCTCCTCGCTCGTCACCTCCGGGGAGGGTTCGTAGGGAATCGCGTGCAGGAAGGCCCGCCCGCCCGCTTCCTTCGCCCGGTACTGCTCTTCGCTCAGCGCTGCTCCGGTCGCCATGTCGTGGCCGAAGGTCTCCGAGAAGTCGGGGTAGGTGTTGAAGTCGGCGTCGACGTAGAGCCGCTCGGCGCCGTCGGGGTGCTCTTCGTTGCACGGCCACTGGATTGCATGGCGTTCGCGCAGCTTCCCGTAGGTGATCCCGGTGTAGTCGCACGGGCGCCCGCGGCTGCATTGCTTCCAGGCCTCGAAGACGGACTCGGGGTCATTCCACTTGATCAGCGGCTCGCCGTCGCGGTCTCGGAAGTCCATCCGCCGCGCGTAGTCGAGAAAGATGTCGAGGTCGGCACGCGCTTCGCCGGGGGGGGTCGACCGCCTTCTCGGAGAGGTGGACGGTGCGGTCGACGCTGGTGAAGGTGCCGGTCTTCTCCCCCCAAGTCGCCGCCGGCAGGACCACGTCGGCGTACTCGGTGGTCTCGGTGCGAAAGAGATCCTGGACGACGACGAAGAGGTCGTCCTTGGCAAGGATCTGCCTGATCCGCGCCAGATCAGGCAGCGAGACAGCCGGATTGGTCGCGCTGATCCAGAGCAGCTTGATTGAGCCCTGCTCGGCGAAGCGGAAGATCTGCATCGCGTGGGTGGGCGGCGCCCAGTGAGGGATCTTCAGGGGATCGACTTTCCAGAGCTCCGCCAGCTCTTCGATGTGGCTTTCGTTGTCCCAGTTGCGCAGCGCCGGCAGGTCGCCGTCGGCGCCGGTCTCGCGCGTGTTCTGCGCCGTCGGCTGGCCGTTCATCTGGTACAGCCCGCATCCGGGCTTGCCGAGCATCCCGCGCAGCAGGTGGATGTCGTTGACGGCGCAGGCGGCCGCGGTGGCCTGGTTGGACTGGTAGAAGCCCTGCAGGACGGTGGAGAGCAGACGCTCGCTGGTACCCAGCAGCTCTGCCGCCGCGCGCACCTCGCTTGCCGTCAGGCCGCAGATCTCCGCCACCTTCTCGGCGTCGTAGGGCTCGACCGTCTGCTCCAGTCGTTCGAAGCCGAGCGTGTGCGCTTGGACGTAATCGCGGTCGATCCAGTCGTTGCGGATCAGCTCCCGCATCAGTCCGTTCATCAGGGCGAGGTTGGTGCCGCTGCGGACCGCGAGGTGAATGTCGGCCTCCTTGGCGACCGGCGTCGGCCGGGGGTCGACCGCCAGCATCCGCGGCGGGTCTGGGCCGGCGCGCCGGTCCAGCATCCGCATCCAGAGCACGGCCTGGGTCTCGGCCACGTTGTGGCCCCAGAGCGTGATCGCGTCGCAGTGATCGACGTCGGTGTAGGAGCCGGGCTGGCCGTCTGTGCCGAAGCTGGCCTTGAGGGAGGCGGCAGCGGTCGCCGTGCAGAGGCGAGTGTTGCCGTCCATGTGCGGCGTGCCGATGCCGGCCTTGCCGATCACTCCGAGCGCGTAGTACTCCTCGAGGAAGAGCTGGCCGGACGTGTAGAAGCCGAAATGGCCCCAGCCGCCCGGTCCGTCGAGCAGCTCTTTCGACCGGGCGACGATTCCGTCCATTGCCGTGTCCCAGTCAGTCTCGACCAGCTCACCTCCGGAGCGGATCAGCGGCCGGCGCAGGCGGTCGGGGCTGTTGTTGGCCTGCCAGCCGAAGAGGTCTTTCGGGTCGACGCGGCCGTGGTTGATGCGGTCGCCGGCGCGGCCGCGGACGCCGACGATGCGGCCGTCCTTGACGGCGATGTCGAGCCCGTCGCCGTTCGAGTGCAGGATCGACGCGGTTTGCACCCAGCGCTCGACTTCGTCGGGCGTCACGCCCGCTTCGAGATACATGTCGGTGCGGGCCGGCCACTCCTCGCCGCGCCCGTAAGGGGTGCGCTCGCCCCACGGATCTGCGATCCGGTCGACCACGGACACCTGCTACCCGAATGGGAGGGGAGTAAGCGCCCGAAGCGGGTAGGAGGTGGAGCATGGAGGGCCCCTTGCACGACGGCCACGGGCGCAGGATCTCGGACCTGCGGGTTTCCGTCACCGACCGCTGCAACTTCCGCTGCCAGTACTGCATGCCGGCCGAGGGACTGCCGTGGCTCGAGAGGGAGGAGGTGCTCTCCTTCGAGGAGATCGCGCGGCTGGTCTCGCTGCTGGTCGAGATCGGGATCGAGGACGTCCGCCTGACCGGGGGCGAGCCGCTCGTCCGCCGCGGTTTCCCCGACCTGGTCGCGATGCTGGGCGCGATCGAGGGGATCCACGACCTGGCGCTGACGACGAACGGCTACCTGCTCGAGCGCGACGCAGAGGCGCTCGCGGTTGCCGGCATCGGCCGCGTCAACGTCTCGGTCGACTCGTTGCAGCGTGACCGCTTCTTCGCCGTGACCCGGCGAGACGCGCTGCCGCAGGTACTGCGCGGGCTGGAGGCGATAGCCGCCCACCCGCAGGTGCGGCCGGTCAAGGTCAACGCCGTCGCGATGCGCGACTTCACCGAGGAGGAGGTCGGGCGCTTCTGCGAGCTCGCGCGATCGACCTCCTTCCAGGTGCGCTTCATCGAGTTCATGCCGCTCGACGGCGATCGCGCCTGGCGGCCGGACTCGGTGCTCACTGGGGAGGAGCTACGAAGCGCGATCGAAGAGGTCCACCCGCTCGAGGAGCTGCCGCGTGAGCCCTCGGCGACGGCGCGGGTCTTCCGCTTCGCCGACGGGAGCGGCGAGATCGGCTTCATAAATCCCGTCTCCGAACCGTTCTGCGCCGACTGCAACCGCTTGCGGCTAACCGCCGAGGGCAAGCTCCGCACCTGTCTCTTCTCGCTGCGGGAGACGGACCTGCGGGGGCCTTTGCGGGCGGGCGCCGGCGACGAGGAGCTGGCGGCGCTGATCCGCGACGCGGTCTGGCGCAAGGAGCTCAAGCATCGCGTCAACGAGCCGGGCTTCCAGGCGCCGGTGCGGACAATGAGCGCGATCGGCGGCTGAGGCGGGGAAATGAGGGCAAAGAAGGTTCGGAGCGCATTGCGGGAACTGTCCGGCGGGCTTGGCGACGCCGGCCTCTTCGTGCCGATCGCCGTAGCGATGATCACCCTCAACGGGCTCAACGCGACCGCCGTCTTCGTCGTCACCGGGCTCGCCTATCTCGGCACGGCGCTCTACTTCAGGGTGCCGGTGCCGGTGCAGCCGTTGAAGGCATTTGCGGCGGCGGCGATCGCCCTGGGGCTCTCGGCCGAGACGCTCGCGGCAGGGGCGCTGTTGATGGCGGTGGCAATGGCGGTCCTGGCCGCGACCGGGCTCGCGGGCTGGCTGGCGGAGCGATTCCCGCTCGTGCTGGTGCGCGGCATCCAGGCAAGCGTGGCGCTGCTGCTCGCCAAGGCGGCGATCGAGCTGGCCGCCAAGGGCAACTGGCCCGGGCTGCCGCCGATCGACCCCACGGTCGGCCTGGCGATGGCTGCGGCGGCCTGCGCAACCCTCTTCGCCTGCCGGGCGCTCTCGCTGCCGGGGAGTCTCCTCGTCCTCGGCGCCGGGGCGGCGGTCGGGCTCGCGATCGGCGGCGCGCCTTCGCTTGCGACCGGGCCCGAGCCGGTGTCGTTCTCGCTCCCCACCGACGGCGAGGCTTTCGCGACCGCGCTGAGCGCGTTGGTCCTCGCCCAACTGCCGCTCACCTTCGGCAACTCGGTGGTCGCGACCGCCGACGCCGAGCGCGCCTACTTCGGCTCTCGGGCCGAGCGGGTGCGACCGGCGCGGCTCGCCGCCTCGATCGGGATCGCCAATGGCCTCGCCGGCGCCACTGGGGCGCTGCCGGTCTGCCACGGTGCCGGCGGCGTCACCGCCCACTACCGGCTGGGCGCCCGCGGCCCGGCGGCGACGATCGCCGCGGGCATCCTCTTCGTCGCCCTCGGGTTGTGCCTTGGTGCGGGGCTCCCGGACCTGCTGCAGGTGCTGGCGCCAGGCGCACTTGCGGGGATGCTCGCCTACGTCGCGATCGAGCACGGGCTGCTCGCGGCTCGCCTCGAACGTGCCGACGAGCGGGCGATCGCGGCGGGGGTGGGGCTGCTCACCCTCTGGAGCGGAAACCTGGCGTGGGGATTCGCCGCCGGCGTCGCGGCGCTGGCGCTGCGTGGGCTCTGGCGGCGTCGGCCGGCGCGGCCGCCCCTTGCTTCCGCACCGCAAGCGAGGAGGGAGGCGTTGCGATGAGCGCCGAGGAATGGATCGAGCGGTTCGCGAGGGAGCTCGGGGCATCGCCACCGAGCGAGGAGGAGCTTGCACGGGTGCTGGAGCTGGCGTCGGTGGCGGCGCACTCCTCCGAGCGCCGGGCGGCTCCGGTCGCCTGCTGGCTGGCCGGGGCTAGCGATCGGCCGCTGGGCGAGCTGATCGAGGTCGCGAAGCGGGTCGGCTCGCCCGCCGGAGGTCAGCGGGAGTGTTGACGTTGAAGAGGAGCCGCTCGGGGGATCCGAACCTGGCCAGCTGTTCGGCGCCGACCCGGCGCGGGTTCAGTTTCGAGAGCGCCGGGCGCAGCGGCCCCTCGTCCACGAGCGCCTTCTCCAGCGGCGGCAAGAGCGAGGCGTCGTACCTGCCGGGGAAGGGCTGCAGCCTGCCTTCGAGCTCCGGCAGGACGAGCGGCTCCGGCGCCGCCGCAAGCCAGGCGAGCAGGCCGGGGTCGACGAACGGCATGTCGCAGGCCACCGCCACCAGCGGCCGGCCGCCGCACTCGCGGAGCGCCGCGGCGATGCCGCAGGCGGGATGCACAGGCTGCTCGGGCTCGCGCAGCACCGGGCAGCCGAGTGGCGGCAGCCGCGTTCTCGGCTTGGCGACGACGAGCGGCTCGAGATCGGCCGCGCGAACGGCGGCGAGCGCGTGCTCGAGGAGCGGCCGCCCGTCCAGCTCGGCGGTTGGCTTGGCGCCGCCGAGGCGGCGGCCGAGGCCGCCGGCGAGGATCGCTCCGACCGCCGCTTGCGGTGGCTCGGTTGCCATGCCGATCAGTCTGGCAGCGAGGAGGACGACGTGAGCCGGGCGCCGGCTCCGATCGCGCTCGAGGAGGCTCGTCGCCGGGTCCTCGCCGAGGCCTCGCCGCTGCCCGCCGAGAACGTGCCCCTGCGCGAGGCGCTGGGCCGCCGCCTCGGTGAGGGAGTGCTAAGCGGGGAGCCGGTGCCGGCCTTCGACAACTCGGCGATGGACGGGTTCGCGTTGCATGCTGCCGACACCCGGCGAGCCAATGCGGCCGAGCCCGTCGCCCTGCGCCTGGTCGGCGAGTCGCGAGCCGGCTCGCCGGCTCAACGCTCGCCAGGGCCCGGGGAGGCGGTCAGGATCTCGACCGGCGCCGCGGTTCCCGAGGGGGCCGACGCGGTGCTGCGTGTCGAGAGCGCACGGGTCGACGACGGGCGGGTGCTGGTCGGCGCGGCCGTCGCACTCGGTCACGACGTCAGGCGCGCAGGCGAGGACCTGGCGGCCGGCGCCTCGGTCCTGGCAGCGGGGACGCGGCTGGGCCCGGCGGAGCTCGGTGTCCTCGCCGCAACCGGCCACCACGAGGTCTCCTGCCACTGCCGCCCGCGAGTCTCCGTCCTGACCAGCGGCGACGAGTTGATCGCCCCTGGGGAGTCGTTGCGGCCGGGGGCCGTCCGCAACTCAAACGCCTACTCCGTCCCGGCTCTGGCCGAGATGGCGGGCGCCGAGGTCTCGGTTGCCGGCCCCGCCCCCGACCGGGCGGAGGCGACCCGGGAGGCGATCGAGCCGCTGCTCGATGCCGACGTCGCCGTCGTCTGCGGCGGCGTTTCGGTCGGCGAGCACGACCACGTCAAGGCGGCGCTGGCGGCCCTGGGGGTGGAGGAGCGCTTCTGGAGGGTCTCGCTGAAGCCCGGCAAGCCGACCTGGTTCGGGACACGCGGCGAGACGCTTGTCTTCGGCCTGCCGGGGAATCCGGTCTCGGCGATGGTCACCTTCCTGCTCCTGGTCAGGCCGGCGCTGGTGGCAATGGGAGGCGGCAATCCCGATTCGAACCGGGCGCGGGCGGCCCTCGCCGAGGACTACGAGAAGCAGCCCGGTCGCGCCCACGCGCTGCGCTGTCGGCTCGAGCTGCGCGCCGACGGCTGTCGGGCGCATCCGTTCAGGCGCCAGGGCTCCCACGTCCTCACCTCGATGCTCGACGCCGACTGCTTGGCGCTCCTGCCGGCGGAGGCGGGGTCGTTTCGAGCCGGGGAGCCGGTCGAGATCGAGCTGCTCGCGGGGTGGTGTGGCCGGTGATCGTGCGGGTGCGCCTCTTTGCCGTCCTCCGCGAGCGGGCGGGAAGCGAGGAGGTCGAGCTGGAGCTGGGGGAGGGGGCGACGGTGGCGGATGCCCTCGCGAGCCTCGAGGAGACGCCGTCGCTGGGCGAGCTCCTGGAGCGTATGCCGGTGGCGATGGCGGTCAACCGCGAGTACGCCGACTCGAGCACCGAGCTGGGGCCGGGCGATGAGCTGGCGTTGATCCCGCCGGTCAGCGGCGGCGCCGGCATCCACGTCCGCATCGGCCCGGAGCCGCTCTCGCTGGAGGCGCTGGCCGCCCGGGTCGCCAGCCCCGCCGCCGGTGCGGTCGTCGTCTTCCTAGGGGTGACGCGCGAGGTCAGCAGGCTCGACTACGAGGCCTACCGCGAGATGGCCGGGCCTCGGATCGAGGCGATCCTGCGCGAGGGCGTGGAGCGGCACGGGCTCGAGGCGGCGGCGGCCGAGCACCGGACCGGCTCGGTTCCGCTCGGGGAGGCCTCGGTGATCGTCGCGGTCTCCGCGGGCCACCGGGAGGAAGCCTTCGCCGGAGCGCGCGAGGCGATCGACCGGATCAAGGCCGAGGCGCCGATCTGGAAGCGCGAGGTGGAGTCGGACGGGACGGCACGCTGGATAGAGGGGGCAGACCCTCCGGGGCGGGTAGAGGAAGGAGCGCGATGGACGAGCCGAAGCTGAGCCACCTCGACGAGCGGGGGACCGCACGGATGGTCGACGTCGGCGCCAAGAGCGAGAGTGAGCGCCGGGCGCGGGCGCGGGGCCGGGTGCGGATGAGCCCGGAGACGGCGCGGGCCGTCGCCGCCGGAGAGGGGCCGAAGGGAGAGGTGCTGGGGGTCGCCCGGCTCGCCGGCATCCAGGCGGCCAAGCAGACGCCGGCTCTGATCCCGCTCGCGCATCCCCTGCCGCTCAGCTACGTCGACGTCGAGGCGAGCGTCGACGAGGAGGCCGGGCTCGTCGAGCTGATCGCCGAGGCGCGGGTCGTCGCCAAGACCGGGGTCGAGATGGAGGCGATGAGCGCCTGTGCGGTTGCGGCCCTGACTGTCTACGACATGGTCAAGGGTGTCGAGCGAGGCGTCCGGATCGAGGAGATCCTTCTGTTGGAGAAGACCGGCGGCCGCTCGGACTGGCAACTGCCGAACGAGGGG
>JAJKHV010000148.1 GCA_021154855.1 Solirubrobacterales bacterium | reverse complement strand
TTCCGCATCATCAACTGCGCCTCGAGCTGCTTCACGGTTTCAAGCGCTACGCCGATCACGATCAGGATCGAGGTGCCGCCGAAGAAGAAGTTGGCCGAAGTCTGGCTGATCAGGATCGTCGGCAGCGCCGCCACCGCGCCCAGGTAGAGAGCTCCGGGGAAGGTAAGCCGCGAGAGGATGCGGTCGAGGTACTCCGCCGTCGGGCGGCCAGGCCGCACGCCGGGGATGAAGCCCCCGTACTTCTTCAGATTGTCGGCCTGGTCAACCGGATTGAAGGTCACCGCCGTATAGAAGTAGGTGAAGATGACGATGAAGAAGACCTCACCGACCACATAGGCCCAGGTGTTCGGCCCGACGAAGGCGGCGAAGTCAAGCGCCGCCGGGGTATTGAGCAACTGTCCGATCGTCGCCGGGAAGGCCATGATCGAAGCGGCGAAGATGACCGGGATGACGCCGGCCATGTTCACCCGCAGCGGCAGATAGGTCGACCCGCCGGAGGTCATTTTGCGCCCGACCACGCGTTTGGCGTACTGGACCGGAATCCGGCGCTGGCCCTCCTGGACGAAGACGATCGCGACGATCACGGCGAGCGCGATGAACGGCATCATCACGACGAAGACCTGATCGGGACTCGACCACCAGGCCTGAATCCCGTGCGGCAGGCCCGAGACGATCGAAGCGAAGATCATCAGCGAGATTCCGTTGCCGATCCCACGTTGGGTGATCAGCTCGCCGAGCCACATCAGCAGCGTGCAGCCGGCGGTCAGCGAGATCACGATCAGCAGCACCTTGGCCCCGGTCAGGTTGCCGAGCAGGTTTTCGCCGCCGGCCTGCTTGCCGAAGGAGCGAAAGAGGAAGACATAGCCGAAAGACTGGGCAAAGGCCAGGCCGACGGTGAGGTAGCGCGTGTACTGGGTGATCTTCTGCTGGCCGACCTCACCTTCTTTTTGCAGCTTCTCCAGCGAGGGCAGGACCACGGTCAGGAGCTGCAGGATGATCGAAGCCGTGATGTAGGGCATGATCCCCAGCGCAAAGAGCGAGAGGCGGGAGAGACTGCCTCCCGAGAAGGTATTGAGAAATCCCAGAACCCCGGCGCCACCGAAGTTGCTCTGCACTTCCTTGACGGCATCGAGGCTCACCCCAGGGGCCGGGATATACGCGCCAAGCCGGTAGAGCAGGAGCATCGCCGCGGTGAAGGCGAGCTTCTTGCGGATGTCGGCGACGCTGAAGGCGTTCGCAATGGTCCGGAGCATTAGGGCTCCAGAGTGTGGCAGGAACCGCCCGCCGCTTCTATCTTCTCCTTGGCGGCAGCGCTGAAACCATGCGCACGGACCGTCAGCTTCTTCGAGATCTCGCCGCGGGCGAGGATCTTCACCGGGTCGGAGCGCTTGGCGAGGCCCTTCTCCTTCAAGGTCTCCGGAGTCACCTCGGCGTCGGCGTCGAAGCGCTCGTCGAGGTCGGCCAGGTTGATCGGCTGCGACTTCGTCCTGAAGTTCTCAAACGGCATCGACTTCTTCATGTGCGGTCCGCGAAGCTTTCGCATCCGCATGTGGATCGGGTTCTGCCCACCTTCGTAGCCGATCTTCTGTTTAGAGCCAGAACGCGAACCCGCGCCCTTGTGCCCACGGCCGGAAGTCTTGCCCAGCCCAGAGCCCTCGCCGCGGCCAATCCGCTTACGCGGCTTGCGCGACCCAGGCTTGGGTCGAAGATTGTGCAGCCCGATCTCCTCGGACCGAGGCGTCTCGGCAGCCATCAGTCAGCAACCTCGACCAGGTGCGAGACGACATGAAGCTGTCCCCGCAACTGAGGACTGTCTTTGCGCTCCACGGCCTTGCCGATGCCACCCAAGCCCAGCGCCTTCAAAGTGGCTTTCTGATTGGGATTAGCCCCATTGAGCGAGCGAACCTGCTTGATCTTCACAGCGCTCACGAAGCACCATCCCCCGTCGGAACCTCAGAAGCTTTCTCCTCGGCAGCAGGCGTCTCCTCAGCGGCAGCGGGCTCCCCAGCTTTCGCCTCCTCGGCGACCTTGGACTCGCCGCTCGGCGCCTGCTCAGCCGCCGGAACCTCAGCGGGTTTGGCGGGCGCCTCGTCCTTGGGCTTCTCAGACGCCTCACCTGCGGGTGGTGTCGAGGGCGGGACGTCGCCCGCAGCTTGCGAGGACGACGGGTCGCCCTCGGCGACAGGACCCGCAGCCGAGCCGTTTGAGCTAACCCCAAGAACCTGCGAAACGGTCAGTCCCCGCAGCTCCGCTACCTCCTCAGGCCTACGGAGCCGGATCAGGCCGTCCATAGTCGCCTTTACGAGGTTTATGGGGTTCTGCGTACCAATGCTCTTGGTAAGGACGTCCTTGACCCCCCCCAGCTCGAGCACCGCGCGCACCCCACCACCGGCGATAACACCGGTACCGGGACTGGCCGGCCGCAGAACCACGTGGCCCGCTCCGTAGCGCCCGATGATCTTGTGGGTGATGGTCTGCCCGTATTTGGGGATGCGAATCAAGTCCTTGCGAGCGTTCTCGACACCCTTCTGGATCGCCAGCGGGACCTCGCGGGCCTTGCCGTAGCCGATCCCGACGACGCCCTCTTCGTCGCCGACGGCAACCAGAGCGGTGAAGGAGAAGCGTCGGCCGCCCTTGACCACCTTGGCGACGCGGTTGATCTCGATCACACGCTCCTGCAGGTCGAGCCCGCGCGGGCTCACCGTCTCGACGTTGGTTGTGTCCATTCCCTTCATAGCGAGCGGTCCAAGGTAGCGAACTAGCGCTAGAAGACCAGGCCCCCCTCTCGCGCCCCTTCGGCGAGTGCCTTGACCCGGCCGTGGTACTGGTAACCGCCGCGATCGAAGACGCACGTCTCGACACCGGCCGCCTTGGCGCGCTTGGCCAGCAGCTCTCCCGCCCGCTTGGCCTGCTCGCTCGCGGTCAGTTTGCGCAGGTCCGGCTCGATCCAGTTGACCGCGGCCACCGTGTGACCTTTGTCGTCGTCGATCAGCTGCGCAAAGACACCGCGATTGGAGCGGTAAACGGACAGGCGCGGCCGCTGGGTCGTGCCGGTTACTCGAGCGCGGACGCGGCGGCGGCGTCGCAGGCGTCGCTGACGTTTAGTGACAACGGACATCAGGCGCGCTTCCCCACCTTGCGCGCGACGTGCTCGCCGCGGTAGCGGATTCCCTTGCCCTTGTATGGCTCCGGTGGGCGGCGCTTGCGGATATCCGCCGCGACCTGCCCGACGAGCTGCTTGTCGATCCCCCGCACGATGATCTCTGTCGGCTGTGGAACCTCGAAGTCGATCCCGTCGGGAGCCTCGATGGAAACGGGGTGGGAATAGCCAAGTGCCAGCTCCAAATTTTTGCCCTTGAGCTGGGCGCGGTAGCCGACGCCCTGGATCTCCAGCCGCTTCTCGAAGCCATCGGTAACGCCCTCCACCATGTTTGCGATCAAGCTGCGCGTAAGCCCGTGAAGAGCGCGATGCTCGCCCCGATCGGTGGGGCGAGCGACGGTCAAAGTGCCGTCGGACTGCTCAACCTTCATATCGGTCGAGAGCGCCTGGGCGAGCTCCCCCTTTGGGCCCTTGACGGCAACGCGACCAGGGGCAACCTCGACCGTAACGGCCTCGGGCACAGAGATGGGCTTTCTTCCGATCCGGCTCATAAGTCGATCACCAGACGTAGGCGACAACCTCGCCGCCGACGCCCTTTGCCTTTGCTTCATGCCCGGTCATCACCCCGACCGAGGTGCTGACGATCGCTGTGCCGGTGCCGCCGTCGACCCGCGGGACCTGTTTGTGATCGACGTAGCGACGGCGACCTGGGCGCGAGATGCGCTCGAGGCCGAGGATCACCGGGCGGCGATCCTCGGTGTACTTGAGGCGGATATTGATCGCCTCGCCGACCGCTGCCGGCTTGCGGTGAAAATCGAGGATGTAGCCCTGCTCCTTGAGGATCCGCGACATCTCCATCTTCAACCTCGAAGCGGGAATCTCCACGTCGTCATGGCCGGAGCCAAGCGCATTGCGGATCCGGGTCAGGTAATCGGCTATCGGGTCAGTCAGCATCAGTCTTCGTTTCTTACCAGCTCGACTTGGTCATGCCGGGGATGTACCCCTCATGTGCTGCCTCGCGCAGACAGATGCGGCAGAGGCCGAACTTCCGGTAATAGGCGCGCGGCCGGCCACAGCGGCGGCAGCGGTTGTAGGCACGGGATTTGTACTTGGCCTTGCGGCCCTGCTTAACCTTAAGCGAAGTCTTAGCCATCTAGGAACCTTCCTTTTCGGAGTCCTGCGCAGCGGCCTCTCCGGCGGGTGGCGTGGAGGTGGGCTCCTCGCCCGCAGCTTGCGAGGACGAGGAATCCTCCTCCGCGACAGGACCCGCCGGCGTGGGCGTTTCGTAGGCCTCAGGATTCTCTTCCTTCAATTGCTCCAGCGCAGCCTGCTCGGCCTCCGCTCGCAGGCGGGCCTCCTCCTTGCGCTTCTCCTCCTCGGCGGCTTGCTGCGCCTCGATGTCGGCATCGGGCTTGCCCGGCCGGCCCTCTTTGGCAAACGGCATTCCCAGCCCGAGCAGCAGCTCGAAGGCCTCCTCGTCGGTCGGGGCGGAGGTCGTGATGGTGACGTCGAGCCCACGAACCTCGTCGATCGAGTCGTAGTCGATTTCAGGGAAGATCAGCTGCTCCTTGACGCCCATCGAGTAGTTGCCACGACCGTCGAAAGAGCGCGGGTTGAGCCCGCGGAAGTCGCGGATGCGCGGCACCGCAATCGAGCAGAGCCGATCGAGGAACTCCCACATGCGGGCCCGACGCAGCGTCACCGAAACGCCAACGGGCATGCCCTCGCGGACCTTGAACGAAGCGATCGACTTGCGAGCGCGGCGCACGTTGGGGTACTGGCCGGCGATCGTCGCCAGCTGGGTTTGCGCGGCTTCAAGCATCTTGTTGTTCTGCTTTGCCTCGCCCAGGCCCATATTCAATGTGATCTTCTCCAGGCGTGGCGCCTGCATCGGGGTCGAGTAGCCGAACTTGCTGGTCAATGCCGGCAACACGTCCTGCTCGTAGCGCTCGCGCAAACGCGGTGGCGGCGCGGCCTGGTTCTGGGTGGCGGTCGCCTCCATCAGAACGAGACCCCACTGCGCTTTGCAAAGCGCTCCCGCTTGCCGCCTTTGTCGCGGCGCACGCCGACACGGGTCGGCTTGTTGTCTTTGGGATCGAGCAACATCACGTTGGAGACGTGAATTGGCCCCTCCTTCTCGACGATGCCGCCGATGTCGCCACCGCGGGTCGCGTCCTGGACCGAGCGCGGCCGTTCATGGCGCTTGATCATGTTGAGATGCTCGACGTAGACCCGCTGCTTCTTCGGATCGGTCCGCACCACGCGACCGGTCTTGCCGGCATCCTTGCCGCCAATCACCACCACCTGATCGTCTTTGCGGATTCGCATCGCCTTGGCCATCTCAGAGCACCTCTGGGGCCAGCGAGATGATTTTCATGAAGTTGCGATCACGCAGCTCCCGGGCCACCGGGCCGAAGATGCGCGTGCCGCGCGGGTTGTTGCTCGCGGGGTCGATCAGCACCGCAGCGTTTTCGTCGAAGGAGATGTAGGTGCCGTCGGGGCGGCCGAGCTGCTTCTTCGTGCGTACGACGACTGCCTGGACGACCTCACCTTTACGCACACCCCCTTGCGGGCTGGCCTGTTTGACCGTGGCCGTGATCACGTCACCGACGCCGGCGTAGCGGCGGTGGGATCCGCCCTTGACGCGGATACAGAGAATCTCGCGGGCGCCGGAGTTATCGGCGACCTTGAGTCTTGACTCCTGCTGGATCACTTTGCCTTCTCCAGCACCTCGACCAAGCGCCAGCGCTTGGTCTTCGAGAGCGGCCGCGTCTCGACGATCCGCACGGTGTCGCCCTCGCCGGCCTCATTGAGCTCGTCATGAGCGTGCAGCGTCCGCGATCGACGCACGACCTTTTCGTAAGTTGGGTGACGCCGGGCAATATCGATCCGCACGGTGATCGATTTCTCGCCCTTGTTGGAAACAACAAGCCCCTGCCGAGTCTTGGCGGCAACGGCATCCCTCTCCGCCGGAGGCGTACCCGTCTTGGCGGTCTTCCGCTGCTTAGCCGCAGCCCGTTCTTTGCGCCGCGACACAGCCTTGAGCTTCCGCTCCGCAGCCCGCTGAGCAATCCGCTCCTCAGCGCTGAGAGCAGCACCAGCCTTGTGCGGCTGACGCGAACGCTGCAGCCGACGCCGCTCCTTCCAGGGAAGATCGTCCTCAGGATCGGGCTCCGCGGCAGGCTCTTCTTTTGCAGCAGGCTTCTCTGCCGCAGCAGGCTGCTCCTCGGCGGCAGCGGGCTCAGCCTGCTCAGCCTCAGGGGCGGCCGCGGAGTCCTCGGCGGGCTCATCCTTCGCCTTAGTCTCTGACGCCTCCTCCGCGACAGGACCCGCAGCCTCGGCGCCCTCGTCCTGAGGCGTCTCGTCAGTCACGTCTTTTTTCTCCTCGTCACTCATCGTTTCAACTCTTTCTCAACGTCAATCCCGCGCTCCTTGGCAACGGTGAGCAGCTTGGCAACGTCCCGCCGCGCGACCCCGATCCGAGACGTGTTCTCCAGCTCGCCGGTCGCCTGGCGGAAGCGCAGGTTGAACTTCTCCTGCTTGGCATCGATCAGCTTCGCGATCAACTCGTCGTCTTTGAGGTCGTGCACCTCGGCCGCCTTCACTGTCCCTCGGCCCCCTCACGCATGACGAATTTGGTCCTCACGGGAAGCTTGTGTCCAGCCAGGCGCAGCGCCTCTCGGGCGAGGTCCTCGGGAACGCCGGCCAGCTCGAACATCACCTTGCCCGGCTTGATCACCGCGACCCAGCCCTCCGGGTTGCCCTTGCCCGATCCCATGCGGGTCTCGGCGGGCTTCTTCGTGTAGGGCTTGTCGGGGAAGACGTTGATCCAGACCTTGCCGCCACGTTTGATCTTGCGCGTCATCGCCACACGAGCGGCCTCGATCTGACGGTTGGTGATCCAGCCGCGATCCAGCGACTTCAGTCCGTACTCGCCGAAGGCGACAGTGCTGCCGCCCTTGGTGTTGCCACGCATCCGGCCGCGCATCTGCTTGCGGTGCTTGACCCGCTTCGGCATCAACATCAGCGACCACCTCCGCCGCGCTGTCCGCCACGGCCGCCGCCGGGGCCGCCGCGACCGCCACCTGGACGGCCACCGCGGTCGCCGCCACGGCCACCGCGGTCTCCACCGGGACGACCGCCGCGCTGGACGCCCTGCGGCTCGTCTTCGTCGAGCTGGTTAGAGCGGAAGCCCTCCGGCATCACCTCGCCCTTGTTGATCCAGCACTTGACGCCGATCCTGCCGGTCGTCGTGCGCGCCTCAAAGAAGCCATAGTCGATGTTCGCGCGCAGCGTGTGCAGCGGCACCCGGCCGTCCGAGTAGCCCTCGGTCCGAGCCATCTCGGCGCCACCGAGGCGGCCGGAGACCTGGACCTTGCAGCCCTGGGCGCCGGAGCGCATCGCCGAGGTGAGGGCGCGTTTCATCGCCCGCCGGAAGGCCACCCGATTCTGCAGCTGCTCGGCGATCGACTGGGCGACCAGTTTTGCGTCGAGCTCGGGGCGCTTCACCTCGCGGATGTTCACCTTCACCGGTTTCCCGGTCAGTTTGTGGAGGTCTTTGCGCAGCGCATCGACTTCGCTGCCCGACTTGCCGATCACGATGCCCGGGCGGGCGGTGTGGATGTCGACGGCGATCTCGCCGTGGCGCTCAATCGTGATGCTGGAAAGGCCAGCATGGGCAAGCTTGTTTTCGATGTGCTCGCGAATCTTCAGGTCTTCGTTGAGCACATCGGAGAAGTCTTTCTCCTCAAACCAGTTCGACTTCCAATCTTGGATGTAGCCGACGCGGAAGCCGCCGGGATGGATCTTCTGTCCCATATCCCTAGTCCTCGTCTTCCGGTGTCAGTGCCACGGCGATGTGGCAGGTTCGCTTGTTGATCCGCGAGGCTCGGCCCATCGCCCGCGGCCGGAAGCGGCGCAGGGTCGGGCCTTCGTCGACGGTGATCTCGGAAATCAGCATCTCGTCGGCGATCAAGTCGTGGTTGTTCTCCGCATTCGAGGCGGCGGACTCGATCAGCTTGCGGATGTCCTGAGCCGCACCACGCGGTGAGAACTCGAGCAGCGCCCGCGCCTGCTCTATGTGCAGGCCGCGCACCTGATCGGCGATCAGGCGTGCCTTGCGCGGGGCAACCCGCACGTAGCGGGAGCTGGCCCGGACGACGATTGGCGCCGCCACGCTATTCACCCTTGCCCGTTCCGGAGTGAGATCGGAAGGTCCGGGTCGGCGCGAACTCGCCCAGCTTGTGGCCAACCATCGACTCGGAGATGAAAACCGGCACGTGCTTGCGGCCGTCGTGGACGGCGATCGTGTGACCGACCATGTCGGGGAAGACGGTCGAGGCGCGAGACCAGGTCTTCAGCATCTGCTTCTGGCCTGACTCGTTCATCGCGTTGACGCGCTTCATCAGCGCAGCTTCCACCCACGGGCCCTTTTTGGTCGAACGTCCCATCAGCGACTCTTTTTCTTTCCTCGGCGCCGGCCGCGCACGATGTATCGATCAGATTGCTTGCCCTTCTTCCTCGTGCGGTAGCCGAGCGTCGGCTTGCCCCAGGGAGTAACCGGATGCCCACCCGGGGTGTGATGGGCCTCGCCGCCGCCGTGCGGGTGGTCGACCGGGTTCATCGCCACGCCACGGCTCTGCGGGCGCTTGCCCTTGTGGCGGCTGCGGCCCGCCTTGCCGACCTTGAGGTTCTGGTGCTCGGCGTTGGAGAGCACGCCGACAGTGGCGCGGCAGTCGGCGCGGACAAGCCGCATCTCCGAAGAGGGAAGGCGCAGGGTGACCATCTCGCCCTCCTTGGCGGCGAGCTGGATCGAGGTGCCGGCCGAGCGGCCGAGCTTGCCGCCCTGGCCGGGGGTGAGCTCAACGTTGTGGACGAGCGTGCCGGTCGGCATCTCGCCGAGCGCCAGCGCGTTACCGGGTTTGATGTCGGCGCCGGGACCGGACTGGACCTCGTCGCCGACCGAGATCGCGGCCGGGGCGAGGATGTAGCCCTTGGCGCCGTCGGCATAGTGCAGCAGCGCGATGTAACAGCTCCGATTCGGGTCGTACTCGATCGTCGCCACCTTGGCCGGCACGCCATCCTTGAGCCGCTTGAAGTCGATCTGCCGGTAGCGCCGCTTGGCGCCGCCACCACGGTGGCGAGCAGTGACGCGACCGTTGGCATTGCGGCCACCGGACTTGCGCAGGCCCTCGGTCAGCTTGCGTTCCGGGCTCGACGTGGTTAGCTGCTCGCGCAGCGGGTACGTCGCGAAGCGGCGTCCGGGGCTGGTCGGTTTGGTTTTTCGGTTTGGCATCCCTATATCCCCTATGCAGTCTCGGCGCCCTCGAACAACTCGATCCGTTCACCGGGGGCGAGCTGGATGACGGCCTTCTTCCAACCGCGCGACTTGCCCTGGTGCACGCCGCGGCGCTTGGGCTTGGGCCGCACCTTTGAAGTCCGAACCGCGGCGACCTTGACCGCGAAGATCTCCTCGATTGCGTGGGCGATCTGCGTCTTGTGAGCGCGGTCATCGACCCGGAACGTGTACTTGCCTTCCCCGATCAGCGCGTAGCTC
>JAJKHV010000147.1 GCA_021154855.1 Solirubrobacterales bacterium | reverse complement strand
CATTGCCAGCATCAGCGGAGCGGCATCCGGGTCCCCCACCTCTTGGTAGGCGATCTCGATGCCGTCGACAAGTGCGAGACGCTCTTCGCTCAGTGCGGCCATTCGAAAAGTCTAGCCAGGAGACTGGCTGAGCAGCCAGACGGAGCGTCCGTCGTCCGGCCATTCTTTGGCAGCGCACGCCGTCGGCGATATCGACCAGCGCGCAGGGGGAGAAAGCGTTGCACCGCTAGTTTGCCCGGATGCGCACCGCGATCGTCTCCGACCTCCACCTGGGCAGCGCGACTGGCGAGGACATCGCCCGTGACCCGGCGATTCGGGAGCTGCTGCTCGAGGAGGTCCGCGGCGCCGAGCGCCTCGTCCTGCTCGGCGATGCGCTGGAGCTGCGCGACCTGCCGCTGGCCCGGGTGCTGGACCTCGTCCGACCGTTCTTCGAGGAGCTGGGCAAGGCTATGGCCGGCCGGCGCATCGTCTTGGTGCCCGGCAACCACGACCACCGTCTGGCCGAGCCGCTGCTCGAAGAGGTCGCGCTGAGCGGCACCGGCCTCGGCTTCGAGCACCGCGCTCTACCAACCAGCGGACCGGCCGCCCACCTCGCCGCCTGGCTCGGCGACGCAGAGCTCAGCATCGCCTATCCAGGGGTCTGGCTGCGCGACGACGTCTACGCGACCCACGGCCACTACATGGACTGCCACATGAGCCTGCCGCGCCTGGAGTGCATCGCCGCGGCAGCGCTGATGCGATCCGGGGGCCGCCCACCCACCCCGGCGACGCCCGCGGACTACGAGCGGGTCCTACGCCCGATCTACGGATTCTTCTTCGGCTTCGCCGAGGCCGGCCTCGGCGACAAGCCGTTCCGGCCCTCCGAACGTGCCTGGCGCTCGATCTCGGGCCGGCGGCGCAACGGCAGCCGAATGCGAGAGGCAACCGCCAAGGCGGCGATCTCGGCCGGGATCCCAGCCGGTGTCTGGCTGCTCAACCGGCTCGTCCGGGCCGACTTCGAGGCCGACGTCTCAGCCACCTCGATCAGCCGCAGTGGCGTCGCCGCCGCGACCGAGATGTCCCACAGGCTTCAGGTCGAGGCAGCCCACGTGATCACCGGTCACACCCACCGGGCCGGCCCCGAAGAGGGCGATGCCGCCTGGCCGCTACCCGGCGGTGGCCGCCTGCACAACACCGGCAGCTGGGTCTTTGCGGACGCGCTCCACCACCCGGGCGCTCCCCCAGGCCCCTACTGGCCTGGCACCGTCACCTGGTTGGAAGACGATGGGCCGCCGCGCCGGGTGGACCTGCTCGGCGAGCGCTCGCATGGGGAACTGCGCGCCGCGGTCAGCCGAGCCAGTCGGCAATGAGACGGCCGATCTCCGGTCCCGCGTCCTCCTGTAGGAAGTGGCCGGCGTTCGCGATCGGGATCGGGGCAGGGAAGTTGAGTTGCTCGGAGACCCGTTCGCCGATCGAGAAGGGCAGGACCTGGTCCGAGTCGGCCCAGAGGAGCAGGGTCGGCCGCTCGTCCTCGCGCAGCGCATCGGCCACCGCCCTGCCCTCGGCGGCGCCGGGCGCGTCGGGCTCAGTCGGCAAGATCAGCGGAAAGGCGCGTGGCCCGGCCTTCGACTCCGGGCTCGGGTAGGGCGCTTCGTAGGCGGCGATCACCTCGTCACCAGGATCTTCCTTACAGCCGCCGCGAACCAGCATCCCGACCGGCACGTCGGCATTCTCGCGGACGAACTCGCGGAACTGAAGCCAGAGATCACTCATCCGCTGCTGGCCGGTGAAGGGGCCGGTCTCCATGATCACGAGGCGCGAGAAGCGGTCGGGGTGCTCGACGGCGAGCCGCAGCCCGATCGGCCCACCCCAATCGTGGACGACGGCGGTGGCGTCGCGCACGTCGAGCTCCTCGAGCAGCGTCGAGACGAGCTCTACGTGGCGATCGTAGGTGTACCAACCGAGATCTGTTGGCTTGTCGGAGCGGCCAAAGCCGGCGTAGTCCGGGGCGATGCAGCGATAGCCGGCGTCGCGGACCGGCGGGATCACCTTGCGCCAGAGGAACGACCAGGTCGGCTCGCCGTGAAAGAAGACCACCGGCTTGCCCTCCCCCTCATCGAGGTAGGCCAGCCGCAGCCCATCGATCTCCCTATAGCTCGATTCGAAGGGGAAGTCCGGCAGTCCCTCCAGGCTCTCCTCCGGCGTTCGCACCAGATCCATGGCCCTGAGACTATGCAAGATCCAGCGCTAGAGCAGGAGTTTCGCCTGTGCGCGGAAATAGATCGCCGCATATGTTCTCTGCCTAGTTGCGACGAAAGGGTTACGCATGACCGAGGAGAGCACTCTAAGCGGCTGGTGGGTATTCGCCGGCGTTCTATTGCTGATCGCAGGCGTCTTGAACATCATCTACGGCATCGCCGCGATCGGCGACTCGAAGTTCTTCACCGACAGCGGCACCTTCATCATCAGCGGCCTTCATACCTGGGGCTGGATCATCCTGATCCTCGGCGTCTTCGAGCTGATCGCCGCGTTCTCGCTCTTCTCCGGAGGCGAGTTCGGGCGCTGGTTCGGCATCGTCGTCGCCTCGCTCAACGCGATCGGGGCCCTGCTCTCGATCCCGGCCTACCCGTTCTGGTCGCTGGCGATTTTCGCGCTCTCGATCATCATCGTCTACAAGCTCTCCGAGGGCCCCGAAGTCGTCGTCAGCTAGGCAAGTCGCCCCCGCGCTGCGACCGAAGGCCCCGGTGAGTCCGGGGCCTTCGTCGTTGTGGGGGCATCCGCGGCGAGGACCTCGTGGGAGCCGAGCCGGGACCACGGCGCCGTCGCACGCTCGTTGGCCTCGTAGAGGACATCAGCGCCGCTGAGTCGGTCATCCCAGGCGCGGCGCCGCCCGTCGAAGAAGATGCCGAGGAATCCAAGACCGAAAGGAATCGTCGCCAACGCCATCCCGATCAGCCGCTTGATCGAGCGGCCAAGGGGCAGGCCGCGTCCCTCGACCGCGAGCCTGATTCCGACGAAGCGCATACCGGGCGTCTGCGCCGCCAGCGACCAGAAGCCGACCAGGTAAAGACTTCCAAGGGCAAACCAGAGGGTCGTGCCGGCGGCCAACGCGAAGTTGGATACGCCGCTGCCGTTGCCGCTGAAGGCCGACGCGATCAGGGCCGCCACCGCAGCCAGCCCCGAGAAGCCGAGGTTGACGATCAGCACGTCGAGGCCAAAGGCGAGACCGCGGGTGACGGCGCCAGCGCGGTCGGTCGGCTCGGCGCGGCGCTTCCTGAAGAAGATCCGCCGCACGATGCGCTCGACGACGCTGTCCAGCCGGCGGGTGCCGTTGCCGATCGTGTGGCCGACGTCCTCGATCAGACCCATGCTTTGAGCACTGATCGCGGCGCGAATCTCCGGCGCCTCGGCGATCCGCTCGACCAGCCGCTGTGCCTCATCGCTGGCCAGCAGCCGGCGCCAGACCTCGTCTACCAGCTCGCTGTCAAGGGCGTCGATCAGGGCGTGCTTGACCGCATCGCTCTCCAGGGCGCTGTTCATCGCCTCTTCGACGGCGGGCCCCTTCAGCACCCGCGCGATCGCTCGTTCCACCGCCTCGCTCTCGACCGCGGCGACCATTGCCTCCTCGGCCGCGGTCTCCACGGCGCGATCGATGCCGGCGGCCTTGCCGACGCTGCGGGCGCTGCGCACCCCGGCGCCGAGCAAGCGGACCGAGAGCGGCAGCGGCTTGCCGGAGGGTCCTTCGCCGAGCGGCGCCCGCGAGGAAGGATCCGCCATCGTTACAGCGCCCCCTCGCCCGGGTCCATCGGGTGCAGCTCGCCCTTCGTCAGGGCTTCGGCGCGCAGGTGGCCGATTGCCTGGTACTCGGCGGAGCCGATCATGTCGAGGAATGCCTGGCGGGTGGGGTATTCCACCAGGACGACGAGGTCCCAGGAGCCCTCGCCCAGAAGGGCCGGCGCCGGCTCGCCGAGGAAGGCGATGCGACCGCCCGCCTTCTCCAGCAAAGGCGCGACGGCCGCGCCGTATTCCTGGTAGCGCTCACGGCCGCCGTCGGCCTGGAAGGCGAGGAGGTTCAGCATCACCAGCGGTTTGCCGTCGTTGGCGCGCGCCGCGAAAGCGGCAAACCCCTCTTGGCTCAGTGGCTCGGCGTCAGCCGACACGGTCATCTGCCTCCAACCTATCGAGAAAGTCGGCCTGCGCGGCGATGATCTTCTGCCTGGCCTCGTCGAGGCCAAACCACTCCGCCCGGTCGACCTCGGGGAACTCCTGCGCGGCGCCGGAGCGAGGCGGCCACTCCATGCTGAAGGTGTTGCTGCGCAAGTTCGCAGGGTCGAAGTCGGCCTCGACCGCCCAGCACTGGACGACCTTGCCGGCTTTTTGGCGCACCGAACCGAGCTCGAAGAGCTCGTCGGCCGCGAACGAAAACGACGCGCCGAGCTCCTCCTCCAGCTCGCGCAAAGCGCAGTTGAGCGGCTCTTCACCCTGCTCTACCAGCCCCTTCGGGACCGACCAGGCGCCAAGGTCCTTCTTCGCCCAGTAGGGGCCGCCAGGGTGCACGAGCAGAACCTCTAGCGCCTCCCCGGCACGGCGGAAAAGCAGGATCCCGGCGCTGATTGCGGCCACGGCCGGACGCTAGCTGAAAGTGACTGCCTCCTCCGCGGAGCTAGGCGACGATCGCCACGGCGACGTTCGAGCCCGAGGTCGACGCAGACAGCCCCCCACGACCGTCACTGGCTCATGCCGCCCCCTCTTCCCGCGCTGCTTTTCCGGCGCTGACTTCGCCTTTAGTCGCCCTATA
Organism: Solirubrobacterales bacterium; assembly: GCA_021154855.1. Classification (GTDB taxonomy): domain Bacteria; phylum Actinomycetota; class Thermoleophilia; order Solirubrobacterales; family 70-9; genus VRUE01. The sequence goes on along the minus strand of JAJKHV010000147.1, from coordinate 7,497 downwards.
GCAAGAAAAAAGACGAAGTCAGCGACCGTCGATGGGTTGCGTAGAGCGAATGTGGCCATTCATGCGGGGCGAGTGGTCCGCTATACAGACAGCACAATGCTCAGATCGGCCTTATTGGCCAGAGGGCGACGTCTTGCCGCGCCGAAAAATGCAGCAACGGCTCGTCCTCGAGGACGATGCCGTAGGGACGCGCCATCGTGTTGAGATCGATTTCGGCGCTGGCCTGCTGCAGCGGCCACGGCGGGTGGTGGATCTCGCCCCGGTAGAGCAGTTCGTCTTCGTCCAAGGTGTAGAGGCAATAGCGCTCCGTCAGCCACCGCTCCAGCGAGCCGGGCCGCTGCGGCAAACGCTCACCCTCGGGCCCGTACCGTGCTTGGAAGGAGGCCCCGGGACCATCGTCTGAGACCCGCATGCCGCTGAAGGACGTCTCTTTTTCGCGCTCGCTCATCGAGATGCGAGAGCGGAAGTAAGGAAGTCGGTAGGAGTATCTGGCAGCGCGGACGGCGGCACAGCTGTCGGCATCGAGACTGAGGAAGTAGATGCCTGGCTTGCCATCTACCGTGACGTAAGTGCGCACGTTGATCTCCGGGAACGAAGACAGGCGCGGGACCGGCGCGGTCCCACGCAGCCGCAAGCCCTCAACGCGAAACGGAGTCACGCCGAGCCAAGCAGAGCCGTCGTAGGTGTCCAGCGGAAGCTGGGGTGGCACGACCTCTTCCAGGGCGCTCGCTGGCACGGGCCAGTGGGCGAAGAGGAGCGAGGTCCACGTTTGCCCCATCAGCCAAGGGCTATCCGGCAACGACCAGGGCCGGTGGTCGGTCTCAGCCAGAACCGAGCTCTGCCTCGTGACGTCGGGAGCGAAGGGAGCGCGCCGCAGGAGCGACTCGCCCACTCCCTGCAACCTCTGGAAAAGCGTCGTCGATCGCTCTCCCATGTTGCCTTCGATACCCGAGGACGAAAGATGGCTAACTGAGTTGTCGACCCCCCGCCTTCGAGGCTGACACCTGCCTCGACGATTAGCGAAAACCCCTTTCGGGAAACCCGGAGCATGCCCCGCACCACGCGGCTCCCTGAGCGAGCCGGCTCCACAATCGCCTTGGCAACCGGTGCGCTTTCACGGCTGCGCGGCAAGCGCATCCTGCATCCCGACGGCGTCGGATTTCGAGGGGTCCTGACACCCCTGGACAGGGCACTCGGCGGCACAGGACTGGGGACCGAATCGCCCGTCACGGCGAGGCTCTCCCGTGCGATCGGCTTGCCCGAAGCGCTGCCCGATCTGCTCGGGCTGGCATTCCGCGTACCGGATGCTTTTGGACCTGGCCAGCACCAGGACGTCCTGATGACCTCCTGCGGGTCTACCCCCTTTGGCCACCGCCTCTTCCTTCCAGCTCGCGGCTTCCTCGACCGGCCTTACACGACGCTCCTTCCCTATGAGCTCCACGGCAGGCGGGTTGTCCTCGAGGCAGACACCGCAGGCGGGAAGCGCCGCGCGACCCGCCTCCGTGATCTTCGCCGCACCGCCGCGGCGCCGCTCGAGTACGAGCTGAGCGCCAGAGCGGTCGGCGGCGCCGCGCAACCGCTCGCGCATCTGTCGCTGCAGACTCGGCTCGCCGACGAGGAAGCCGAGCGCATCGGCTTCGATCCCACCAACACAGGAGGCGGCCTCGAGCTGGCGGGCCTCGTCAACCGCCTCCGCGGCCCCAGCTACAGGGGCAGCCAGGCCGGTCGACGCCGCGACGCGGTCCACCACCTGATTCAGGCCGGGCGATGTCCCGGATCCTGACTAACCTCGCCGATGGTGTGCACGGCGTCGAGGATGCCTACGTCAACTGGTATCTGGTCGAAGAGGACGGCGAGGTCACCGTCGTCGACACAGGGCACCCCCGCTCCTGGCGCCTCCTGGCCGAGGCGCTCAAAGTGATCGGGCGGGCGCCCTCAGACGTCAGCGCCATCGTGCTCACCCATGGCCACTTCGACCACATGGGCTTCGCCCGGCGCGCTCACCGTGAGCTGAGCGCGCCGGTTTACGTCCACGCCGAGGAGGCCGGCGTTGCGCAGCATCCCTGGCGCTATGACCACGGAACGCGCCCGGACGCCCTACCTGCTGCGCTATCCCGGCTTCAGGAGAGCCTTTACGACGATGGCGGCCGCCGGGGCCCTTTGGGTCCGGGGAACCGAGGAGCTGACGACATTCAGCACCGCCGCACCGCTCGACGTGCCGGGCCGTCCGGTGCCCGTCCCGACGCCGGGACACACCCACGGCCACTGCGCCCTGCATCTCCCCGAGCGGGGCACGCTGATCGCCGGCGACGCGGTGGTCACTTTCAACCCCTACACCGGCCGCTCCGGGCCGCAGATCGTCTCCGCCGCAGCGACCGCGAATTCCGCGGCTGCGCTGAGCTCACTCTCCGCCGTGGCCGAGAGTCGCGCGCAGACGGTCCTGCCGGGCCACGGGGCGGCATGGCATCAAGGCGCCGAGGAGATCGCCGCACGGGCTCGTGAAGCGGGGCCGTCATAAGGCTCACGAAGCGGGGTCGTCGTAAGGACAGACGGCAGCGGCTTGTCCGGGGCTCAGCGCTAATCGTCGAGCTTGTCGCGCTTCGGGCCCTCCCAGCGGTCCTCCGCCTCTGGGTCCTGGGAAGGGTGCGGTTCGCTGGTGCTCGTGCTTCCCGGAGGCGGGTGCGGCTCCTCGCCGAAGGGCTCGCCGTCGTGGTCCTCAGGATTACGCGGGTCCTCGCGCTTGTCATATGGGTCCGGCCACTCAGTCGGATCGGGGTCACGGGCCGGATTGCTCAAGGCGCTGTAGGGCGATTTCTCCTTCGAGATGTCGCCGGGATCCTTGCCGGGCGGCTCCCCTTCGGCTGCCCGTCGCTCGTCGTTCAGCGCCTCCGCTCGCTCGTCGTCCATGTCTCCCGAGCTACCCAACCCCGCTCGCGGGCAAACTGACAGGAAGCATCGCCGATCGCCGAGGAAAGACGGCGACGAGCTGTCGCCTCGTTCGGGAGCTCAGCTCCGAGCAGACGATCGAGTGCCGATGCGCCAGTGAAAGTGAGTGGCAGGACCGCTCTGGCCATTTCCGTCAACCGCGCGCACGGCAAAGTGGTGACGGCCCATCTTCAGATGCTCGAAACGAAACGGCGACTGACAGGGCGCGCTCGGGCGGCGGTCCAGCTTGCACTCGAATCGGGTGGCGGTCGGCGACCCACGGAACCAGAAAACCGCCTCTCGCTTCATGCTGAGGCGAGGCGGGCGCCGAAAGATCGCAACGCGCGGGACGATCCGCGGCGGCACACCGGGCGGCTGAGCGTCGTGGGCGATGCCGAAGCCTTCGACCTTTCCCACATGCGGTGAGCCGGGAGCATTGTCGACGATCCGCAGCTCGGCCGTCAAAGCGCCGGGGACGGTCGGAGAGAAGGTCACATCGACGGTGCAGTGACCTCCGGGGGGAACGGTCGATCCGGCCATGCAGCTACCGCCGGCAAGCTGGAACTGGTCGGGCTTGGCGCCCGGGAAGTTGTAGGTCTGATTCGCGTCAATGAATATGGAGGAGATCGTGAGGTCGAGTTGACCGTCGTTGGCGACGGTGAAGGTCTTCGGCGCGGACGGCCCGGCGCCCAGCTCGGTTGGCTCGAAGATCTGCGCAGCCGGCCCGATCGAAACGGCTGGCCCTGCGCCCGTGCCGCTCAGCTGGGCGGAGGCTGGCGGTGCTGCTCCGCCCTGGGCGGCGACAGAAAGCTGTCCCTGTTGTGGTCCGGCCGCGGAGGGCGCGAAGGTAACGTCGATCGTGCAGCTCTCCGCCGGAGAGAGCGCCCCACAGCTGTTTCCTGCAATTGCGAATCCCGCTCCCGAGGAACTGCCGATCGAGACGAGGATGATCGACAGCTCGACTTCGCCGGTGTTGGTCAGGGTGAAGGTTTTCGGCGGCGAGGGCCCGGTTTCCGGGAGGCGAACGCCGAAGTCCCAACTGGACGGTTCAAACGACCAGCTGGCCTCGGCGGCGCGGGCGGATTGGCAGAAGCAGAGGGCGGCGAAAACAGCCAGCGATGCGCCGAGCCAGCCGCGGTGCCAGGGGGTCCCAGCTCTCCCGCCGCTCATCGAAGCCCAGGTCCTTCGCGGTATGCGCATGCCCATCGATCCACCAACTCGGTGACTGTAGTTCACGCTCGGCCGATGACTGTAGTCACGCCCGCGATTGGACGGCTGCCATCGCAAGCAGCTCAGTGACGCTCTCCAGGCGCCGGCAAGCGCTCGTCAAGCGGCTCGCGGCTCTTCGAGCGAACCGAGCTGGCTGCCACGAGACGTGAGCCGAGCGGGCCGAGAGCGCGCAGCGATTCACCGCAATGGGGACAGGTCCCTACTTGCTGCCCGGCTGGGGCATCGCGCCCAATCTGTTCGGTGTGGCCGCAGTGACTGCAACCGGCGATGGCGTCCATTCGCCTCCCTTTCGGGTCTCTTGCCGGCGTCCCAGCTCCGGCTGGCAATCACCGAAGGAGTGAGCGTCCTCTTAGGTCATCCGAGCCACCTTCACAAAGCGGTCTGGACTGTTTCTGCACTACCCGGCGACGGGGGTTTTCAGACAGCGAGCGACCTCGTCGAGGAGCGCGTCAGACGCGTGGCGGCAGCGCGTCCCAGCACCTCCTCTAGGACCACGGCTGTGGCGGAAGATCAACTCGGTGGCCGGCCCGGACGCCGGCCGCCCCGGCCTGAGCCAAAGACAAGTCGCCTGACAGACGCAAGACGCGCGGATATATTGCTCCCGAGCAGGCTCGGGTCGACAAGTCAACCGCTGGGGGGAAGACCATGTCAGAGCGGATCGGGAGTTTCCGCGGGCGCTACCGCGCAGGAATCACGGTCCTGACGCTGCTTGCGACGCTGGCGCTCGCCCTTCCAGCGGTTGCCGCGGCCTGCGGTGAAGAAGGGGGCGAAGACACCGGGCCGCTGATCAAGTTGGCGCAGGACACCCCTGCAAGCCTCACATACGAAGGCGGGACTGCGGTGGTCACCACCGAAGTGGAAGACGACTGCGGAATCCAGCAGGTCTACGCGGAAATCAGCAGCACCGAAGGCGCCTACTGGAGCTTTCAGCTGCTCCCTTACGAAAACATCAACAGCAACTCGATCGTCTACCGCGGCGAATTCCAGGTGGTGCCGAACTACCGGGAATGGTCGGTCAGCTATCAGGTGACGATCTGGGCCGAGGACACCAACGGCGCTTTCGAACAGGCCTACGCGGGCGAGACGGAAGTGGCGGCGGCCCCGCAGTTCGACGAAGCGCCCTACGTCTCCGAAGCATCGCTGAAGCCGCGTGTGGTTGGCTCCGCCGGCGGTCAGGTGAAGATCGGCGCCGACGCCAGCGACAACCGTGGCCTCGCCAACGTCTTTGCGATCGTCACCCTCCCGGACGAAACCCAGAAAGAAGTCCCCTTGGAAGGGGTCAGCTGGCTGCATTTCGAAGGCCGCTTCAAAGCCCCGGCCAATCTCGGTGCGACACCGGAGGCATACTCAGTCATCGTCTACGCAGAAGATGACATCGGCCAGAGGAGCTGGGAAAGCGCCGGCAGCTTCATCGTCGTGCCGCGAACCGGCCAACTCAACGCCTGGACCTCGGTGGGGAGCTATTTCGGCCACGTGGCGATTGGAGACACCGCCACCCGACTGGTCGTCGTGCGCAACGGCGGCGGTCCCCAAACGCAGCCGGTCGAAGCGTCGATCACAACCTCCGGCGCACCGTTTGCGCTTCAGGAAGCAGTAGACGGGAAAATCGACTTCACGCTCGGCCCCGGAGAACGCCGCGTCTTCGCAGTCGATTTCGCGCCCCTTTTGCGGGGCTACCAGATCGGCTCGGCGATCATCTCGCGTGCGGACGGCGCCCAGCCTGACGTCTCCGTGGCACTTAGCGGCCAAGGCGTCAAATCGCCGACGAGCTGATCCTCGTTAGGAGCGTCCACGCCTGGCCCCGCTATGCAGGACTTGACTCAGCTTTGCCGACCAGGGCCACCCCTTGGCCGGCTCGCCGCGATGCCAATCAGTGCTCGGCGGCTCTCTCGCGAGCCTCGCCCTTCTCCTCGAGGGTCATCGCGCCGGGGTGACCGTCCCCCGGCCAGGGGCTGAGGATCAGCAGTAGGCGCAAGTCGGATCGCGCCGCGACGGTGCGGCGCTCCCCCGGCTCGAACTCGAGGAGGCGGCCCGGTCCTCCCAACACGCTCTCCCCGCCCGGCATCGAGACCTCGGCCTCGCCCTCGATGACGACGATCCGCGCCCGCTCGTGCACCTCGTGCTCCTGCAGCTCCTCTCCGGCTGGGAGGTACAGCAGAATCGTCCGCGCGTCCTCAGCCGAGGCGAGGATCTTTGGTTGGTGTGGCTCGACCCCGACCGCCCTCAAGTCCCAACTTTGCATCTCCACCCTCCTTCGTCATGACTGGCCCTCGCCGAGGATTATCCATCTAGTGGCCGCGATTGGTGGCCGGCGCCCGTCGCCAATTCGGTGGTGGAGATTCATCGGCCTAACTGGACGGTATTTGAACCATGAGGCGCTGGTGAGCCTCCAGGCGCTGCATCAGGCAGCGGCAAGCTCTGGCGCAGGCGCCAACTCGCGCTCGGGCTCCTCGTCGGGTACCTGACGCTCGATGCCGATCAGTAGCTCCTCGTCTAGAACGGCGAGGATTCGCTTCAGCACGGGGATCGTCGGCATGTGATCGCCACCCTCCACCTTCGAAATGAAGGAATGAGAGGTTCCAGCCCTATCGGCGACCTCTCTCTGGGTCAGGTCGAGCTCGTACCGCCGCTCGCGGATATGGGCGGCGATCCAGTTCCGCTCGCGCAGCTCGCGGATCTCCGCGTACTCGCCGCGGGCCCCTCGATACCCCTCGCTGCGTCGAGCACGATCCCGTGCTGCCTCGGCGACCGCCCTACCTCGAGGGCTGACGCTGCCGTTCTTCTTCGCATTCATGCGAACTAGTTTATACATATAGATAAATGAATCAAGAACGACGCGAGGGCGCATCCTTGCCGGCGGCCCGCGGAGGGGTCCTTGGCTCCGCGTCCATGCGCCGCTTGAAGTCGGTCATCCTCCGCTTCGCCAAAGCCTTCTCGGAGGCGGGCACCGCCCCGATGTTCTTCTCGAAGGCGTGCAGCAAGACGATCAGGCTCCCGGATCGCCGGTAGAGGATTCGGTAGCGCGTATTCGCGAACCTGATCCTCAACTCGCGCAGCTCGCCCTCGATCTGCGAGGTAACCGGAAACTCGGGCGGAGGCGCGTCAAGCGCTTGCCCGTTGAGATGCTCCTAGACGTAGTCGTCGATCTTCGCGGCGCGCTTGGCGGGAAGAGCCTCGATGAACTGGTCGACCGGTTCGGCTCCGTGCCCGTCGCGATAGTAGACCGCTTGCGTCCCTGCCATCGGGCGAGCATTGCAGACAATTCGGCGCACGATCATGCCTCGTTCCCGCCCACGTTTTCCGAGATTGCGTAACGGCTCACTTCGACGTCGGTCCGCCGTG
>JAJKHV010000146.1 GCA_021154855.1 Solirubrobacterales bacterium | reverse complement strand
TCTGACCGCTGCTGCCTACCGCGACATAGGCGGCAATCGCCTGATCGACATTGCGGACCAACTCGGCCTTGGCGGCAATGAATCAAGCCAGACCCGCTCGGCCCGTCGCGACGTCGCTGACGGGCGACGATCGTGGGTCGCGGTGGGGGGCATGGCCGTGGTGGGCAATCGCCCGAGCATCCGGTAGGCCCGAACTAAAAGGTGCTCTGCCGCCGAAGTGGTGGGAGATTCAGGAGGTCAGCGACGCATTGGATCACTACCTGCAGGCCTCCTAACGAGGCGGTCGCTGCAGCGGATCAGCCTTCGTCGTAAAGCACAGGGATCCCAAAAATGTTGTCGGTCTGCGTGGCCTTCGTGCCGCTCAATGATTCGGAGGCGAGCAGCCGCCAGTCGTCTGGATGGACGAGAACCTCGACTTCTTCGGCGCTCGTCGGCATCGGCACACCGACCACCGAACCCGGCACAGCGGTATCCGTGACGCGGACGAAGGAAACTTTGCGATCCCCGTTGAGGGTTGCGCGGATCTCATTGACAACGGCTTGCGCGGTGCCCTTCGACCGGAGAATATGCGCCTCGCCCTCAGCCTCGGCGACACTGGAATCGTCGTGCCAAGTGCCCTTCCATTCACAATCGCAAGTGGCCCGATACAGAGTTCCCGACTGCCAAGTTGGCACAGTCTCGATTTCGATCAGGTGCTCGGTCACGCCGTGACCTTACTGAGCGGACCCGATGATCTACCCCGCCTTGACGGAGTCCCTGATCTACCCACCTAATGAAATTAAGCTGCTTACCGAGGGGGTGAAGCTTTTACTTGCCCATCGAGCAGGCTGGCCCTTGACATGTACCGGCACTGTCAATTCAAACGGGGCCGACACGGGGAAGACCTCCCCTGAGGTCCTGTGGCCTCCCCGGTCGACCCCGCCCGCTCACCGCGCCGTGCCCTACTTGAGGACGTAGGCGCGAGGAGTTCGTTTGGCCTGGCGGACCTTCCCGTCTTCGGCCAGGCGCGAAAGGCAGTTGGCAACGGCACCGGCTGAACGGCCGCCGAGACCCTTGGCGATGGAAGTGGCGGTCAGCGGGCTTTCCTTGCGATGGGCCTTCATGTAGTCGAGGACGAGGCAGTTGAGCTGACCGGGGGGAAGGCGCTTCAGCTTGGCGGGCATGGGGGTCAGCCCCTCTCGCCGTCGAGCCTTGCGAGCAGCTCCTCGCAGGTGTCCTTGGCTCCTTGGTAGAGCGCCCTGGCCCGCTGCTCTTCCTCTCGCTGGAGGCGCATGCCGGTCGTGCCGTCGAGGACGCCCTCGGCTTCGCCGCGCAGGCGGGTGAGCAGTTCGGCAAGGTCGTGGGGCTCCATCGTCAGCTCGACCGATTGGCGTTTGTCCTCGGGCTCCCAGCCCAGGTCAGCAAGCAGGCGGAAGTCTTCGCCGAACTCGAGGCCCATTTGCTCGGCAAGGACGTACTCGCGGTTTTCCTCCAGCGCGACCCAGATATCGCCGATCCCGCCCAGGTGATTGCGGACCAGCTCATAGAGGCCGTCTCGCTGCTCTTTGTCGATGGTCGTGGTGGTGCCGGGCACGGAGCCCTCCTTTTCGTAGGGCACCGAAGGCCGCCGCGATGCCTCGCCCGGAGTACTTCGGCGAGTAGCTTTTCGCTTGCATCGAAGTCAGTGGCTTCGGTGCCGGCCCCGGGGCGTGTCGAGCGCCGCCGGGGCATTTCGATTTTCGCGACTGTAGCTCGACCGCCGAAGCAAAGCGAGTAGCCATTTTGTGCGGCGATATGCGGGGATGCGAGGCGATTACGGAGCCGTCGAAAGTCCGACTGGACTTCTGCGCGTGACGGAGCTATTGAAGATGGCATGAGCTTCGAACCGGCTTCTCCTCGCACTTCCACAAGCCCTTCCACTGGGCCTTCCACAAGCCCTTCCAGCAGCCCTTCCGCTTCAAGTTCGAGGCTGCGCGCGCGATCCCAAACACGGTGCCGCATGCGGGCTTCGAGGTTTGCCGACATCTCTGCGGATCGCCGTAGTCGGTCAGGCCTTTCCACGTTCTCCTCGCTCTTGAACATCTACGCGCCCTTCGCTCCCGACGCCATCGCTATCGCCTCCGCGCTGGCAACGCAGCGCCTCTTCGTGCAACCGCGCGGCCTCCGGCTCGCCGCCGCTTCGTGCCGCCCGGCCGAGGCTTGCCAGGTGACGTTTGGAGGTCGCCCCTGCGGTCGCCCGTCAGGTCGCCCGTGCGGTCGCGTCGCCCTCTCGCCGAAGGCCGGGCTTTCGCGAGTGCACTGCGGGTTTGCGGGCTTTCGGTTTTGCCGATATATCTACGTCGCAACAAGGTCGGTGCATGAGTTCGCCGCGCCATCGTCGTTCTCGTGTGTTCTTCGCCGCCCATCCCGGCGCCCGGCCATCGCCTCCGCGCTGGCTACGCAGCGCTTCTTCGGCCGAACCGCGCAGGCAACAACTCGCGCCGTTTGGTGCGGCGCGGACGTAGGAGATGCCCATGCCGAGTAGACGCGAGAGCTGCCAGTAGACGCGACGTGCGCGCGGCAGGGCGCGCTCGGCGCGGGTCGTGGCCGTCCACCGCAAGGAGGCCGACCTGGACCGCTTCGTGGCCGCGCTGCTGGCGCTGGCAACCGATCCCGGCTGTCCGTATTCGGGGCGACGTCACAAGGCGACTGGAGAGTCGCGGGCAACGGAGCGAACATGTCGGCGATGAAGCGAGCGGCGATCTATCTGCGGGTATCGACGGTCGCGCAGGCGACCAGGGGCCGCGAGCCGGAGGGCTACTCGATCCCCGCCCAGCGGGAGGCTTGCCAGTCGAAGGCCGCCGAGCTGGATGCCGAGGTCGTCGCCGAGTACGTCGACCGGGGCGAGTCGGCCAAGACTGCGGACCGGCCCGAACTGAAGAAGCTGCTCGCCCGTCTTGAGGCAAAGCGCGATCTGGACTTGGTGATCGTCCACAAGGTTGATCGTCTGGCCCGCAACCGCTACGACGACGGCGACGATCACCTACGCGCTGCAAGAAGCCGGGGCAGAGCTGGTCTCCGTCACCGAGAACATCGACCGCACCCCGGTCGGCGCCTTCATGCACGCCATCGTCGCCGCCAACGCCGAGTTCTACTCGGCCAACCTGGCGGCCGAGGCGAAGAAGGGTCTCGTCCAGAAGGCGAAGTCAGGTGGGACGCCGCACCGCGCTCCGCTCGGCTATCTCAACGTCCGCAAGCTGATCGAGGGACAGGAAATCCGCACGGTCGAGGTCGACCCCGAGCGCGCGCCTCATATTCGCTGGGCCTTCGCCGCCTATGGCTCTGGCGCGTACACGTTGGACACCCTGCTTGCAGCCCTGACAGAGCGAGGTCTGCGAACGCGCCCCACCGCGAAGAAGCCCGAAAGGCCGCTCTCACGCTCGCTGCTCGTCACCCTGCTCCAGAACGCCTACTACGTGGGCACCGTCCGCTACGCCGGGGTCGAATACGAGGGCCGTCACGAGCACCTGATCGACGCCGCCACCTTTGCCAAGGCCGGGGCTGTCCTCGCCGCCCACAACCACGCCACCGAGAAGGACCGAAAGCACCACCACTACCTGAAGGGCTCGCTCTACTGCGGGCGCTGCGGCTCGCGAATGAGCCTGATCCAGGCAAACGGCAACGGCGGTCGCTACCCCTATTTCTTCTGCATCGGGCGGATGAAGGGCACGGGCTGCAAACAGCCCTACGTGCCCGTCGACCTGATCGAGACGGCGGTGGAGCGCGCCTATGGCGAGGTTCGGATGCCACACAAGCAAGCAAAGGCGGTGCGGGAGAAGATGAACAAGGCTCTCGCCGGAATGCGAACGCAGGCCGAGGCCGAATCCACCCGCCAGCGCCGCCGCATCGCCAGGCTGACCGAGGAGCGCGAGAAGCTCCTTCACGCCTACTACGCGGGGGCGGTGCCAATCCACCTGCTGCGTCAAGAGCAGGACCGGCTGACCGCCGAGACCAACCAGGCCGAGCGGCAGCTCGAAGTCGCCGAGGCATCCTTCACCGACATCGAGGACACGCTGGGCAAGGCGCTCGACCTGCTGGCCGACTGCCAAGACGCCTACCTGGCCGCGCCCGGGCACCTGCGGCGCCAGTGGAACCAGGCGCTCTTCGAGCGGCTCCTCGTCTACGACAACGACATCGAAACGGCGGAGGTCGCCGAGCCCTTCGCGACGCTGGCTGACCCTGAACTCCCTGCCCACCTGGATGGTGAGGCCACCACGCAAACCGCCGCTTCTTCTGGCGGCGGTTCAAATGAGGGTCTTCTCATCGGGGAGACAGGATTTGAACCTGCGACCGCTCGGCCCCCAGCCGAGTGCGCTACCAGACTGCGCCACTCCCCGTGGCTGTCGTACATTCTGACGAATCCGTGCGGCGGTAGCTCAACGGTAGAGCCTCAGCCTTCCAAGCTGATGACGCGAGTTCGATTCTCGTCCGCCGCTCTCCTTTCCACGACGCGGCACGGCTCAAGTTCCCGCCCTGCAGGTCGATGCAGATGGCGTCGATGGGCAGCCGATCCGGAAGATGCATCGCCTCCCTGCTCGCCCTCTTGGTCGGGACGCTTGCGCTCGGCAGCTGTGGCGGCTCTTCCAGCGACGGCGATGGCTCCCAGGCGTCGGCAACCGCCTCCCCCCTCGTCTCCTGGCCCCTCTTCGGCCGGGTCCCGGAGCGGACGCACTACCTGCCGGCCCCACCGCGGCGAGCGCTCGATCCGCCGCTGCGCGAAGCGTGGTCGATCAGCACCCATGCGCTGATTGAGTTTCCGCCCGCCGTCGCCAACGGCGTCGCCTACGTCGTCAACAAGTACGGCAACGCCAAGGCGGTACGGCTCAGCGACCGCAAGGTCCTCTGGGAACGCAATCCCGACCCAAAGGACTCGGGAACGCCGACCGACGTCACGGCGCCGGTCTACCACCAGGGCAAGGTCTTCTTCGCTTACGTCGACGGCAATCTCGTCGCCGTCGACGCCCAGACCGGCAAGCGGGTCTGGGCACGCAGACTGGCTGGCCATCTCGAATCCTCGCCGATGGTCGTCGGCGACACGCTCTATCTCGGCACTGACAAGACCAACGTCGTGGCGCTGCGCGCCTCCGACGGCAAGATCCTCTGGCAGTTCAACTCTCCGGGCGCGATCAAAGCCAGCCCGAGCTTTCACCGCGGCCGCCTCTTCGTCGCCGACTACGAGAGCGGCATGTTCTGCCTTGATGCCAAGGACGGCAAGCTGCTCTGGCGCACCAACACGTCGCAGGCAGCGCCGTTCGGCAGGGGCGGCTTCTACTCCTCCCCGGCGATCGCCTTCGGCCGCGTCTACGCGGCCCGCGACGACGGCACGGTTTTCGCCTTCGACGAAAAGACCGGCAAGGTCGCCTGGTCCTTCCCGACCGACAACTTCGTCTACGGCTCCCCGGCGGTCGCCAAGGTCCCGGGCACGCCGCCCACCGTCTACATCGGCTCCTACGACGAGCACTTCTACGCACTCAACGCCCTGAGCGGCAAGCAGGAGTGGCGCTACGACGTCGGCGGCCCGGTCCCGGGTACGGCGACCGTGATCGGCCACACCGTCTACACATCGAGCTTCAAGACCCGCGACGCGATCGGCATCGACGTCCGCACGCACCGCAAGACCTTCCAGCTCGAACAGGCCGGCTACACGCCGATGGTTTCCGACGGCCGCCGCCTCTATCTGATCGGCTATTACGAGCTGATCGGCCTGGAGCCAAGGCCGCGCTGACGTGCGCTAAGCGGAATTCAGGGCGGCGACCTCCACCGGCCTTTTGACCGCCGGAGGGCCCTCGTAGATCTTGCGGTGCGGATCCTCCTGGTTGGCCTCGCGGACCGCCTCTATGTCGCCGTGGAATTCGCCCTTGCCGGTCGGATCGGTCATCGCCAGCGATGCGAGCTCGAAGAGGCCGAGCGCGACGTGCGGAACCCATTGGCTTCGTCCCCGCCTGTATTGCCCCGTGACGAACGGCGTCGCGGCGAGGGCGAGCGCTCCAACCGCGTCCAGGGCGAGATGGGCCTTGAACGGAATCGCCTTGACGATCCCCAGCGGGTAATCGGTCATCGTGCTGTAGGTGGCATGGGCTGCGCCGGCAGTCCGAATCTGGCGAGCCGAGCGCGTGCCCTCGATACCCGCCAGCCGCGGGAAGACGGTGGTCAGAGTGGCGCCGGCCATGTAGTCGACCACGCCGTGCAGCGTCGAGTCGACCGGCCTGGGTGGAAAAGCCATTTGCATGCTCCTTTCAGGGCTTGAGGACGACCTTCACGCACTCGTCCTGCTTGTGCTTGAAGGTCTCGAAGCCGTCTGGAGCCCTGCCGAGCTCCATGCGGTGGGTGACGACGAAGCTCGGATCGATATCGCCGTTCCGAATGTGGTCGTAAAGGGGCTTCAGGTACTTCTGCACATGGCATTGCCCCGCCCGCAGCTGCAGCCCCTTGTTCATGAAGGCGCCGGAGGGGAACTTGTCGAGCAGGCCCCCGTAGACGCCGATCACCGAGACGATTCCGCCTGGGCGGCAGGCGAGGATCGCGTCGCGCAGGGCGTGGCCGCGGTCTGACTCCGAGCGGGTTGCCTGCTTCACCCGCTCGGCGGCATGCAGGGCGCCGTGGCCATGCGCGGCCTCCATCCCCACCGCGTCGATCACCGCGTCCGGCCCTCGCCCGCCGGTCAGCTCCTTGAGCTGTTCGACGATGTCCGGGTCCTTGGAGAAGTCGACGATGTCGGTCGCTCCCGCCTTGTTGAGCGCCATCTGCAGGCGGTAGTCGTACTGGTCGATCGCGATCACCCGCTCGGCGCCCATCAGGACCGCACTGGCGATCGCGAACTGCCCGACGGGGCCCGCCCCGAAGACGGCGATCGTCTCGCCGCCCTGGATGTCGCAGAGGTCGGCGCCGAAGTAGCCGGTCGGGAAGATGTCGGAGAGGAAGAGGACTTGCTCGTCGCTGAAGTCCTCCTCGATCTTGATCGGACCGACGTCCGCGAACGGCACCCGCGCATATTCGGCCTGGCCACCGGCGTAGCCGCCGGTCAGGTGGGAATATCCAAAGATCCCCGCGCTGGAGTGGCCGAACACTTTTTCGGCCATGCCCGCATTGGGATTCGTGTTCTCGCAGACCGAGTAGAGCTCGTGCTTACAGGCCCAGCAATCGCCGCAAGCGATCGGGAAGGGCACGACGACGCGATCGCCGATATCGAGGTTGGCGACGCCCTTGCCCTTCTCGACCACCTCGCCCATGAACTCGTGGCCGAGGATGTCGCCCTTCTTCATCGTCGGGATGTAACCGTCGTAAAGGTGGAGGTCGGAGCCGCAGATCGCCGTCGAACTGATTTTTACGATTGCGTCGCGGTCGTTGAGAATCGTCGGGTCGGGGACGTTCTCGACCTCGACGCTGTTGCGTCCGTTCCAGACGTTTGCGCGCATCAGACACCCACCTTCTCGAGCTCGGACTTTTCCAGTGGCTGCGCTGGGCGCTGCTTCAGCTTGCGCTCCGCGAGCTCACCCTCGGGCGACCCCTCCGAACGGGGGATGCCCCCGGTCTCGACCCGCGCCTTGAAGCGCCGCAGGTCATCCTTGACCTTGGCGAGCGGCTCGCGGCCGCTCAGCTTCATCGCCATCTCGCCGAGCTTTCCCCCCGGCGCGGTCTTGTCGAGATCGACGTGAATCTCGGTGCCGCGGTCGCCGGGCGCCGGTTTGAAGGTGACCCCAGCGTCGGCGGAGTCGATGTAATCGGGCCGGTACCCGGCCTCCCCCCACCGCTTCTTGATTTCCTCGGGAGACCCGAGGATGGTGATTGCAGCCTTTCTGGTCATCTGAGGAACCGCCTCTTCAAGTGGTTTGCGCGGTCCTTGCTGGTACCCGCCGCCAGAGGGGCTACACCCGGCTTAATGTTCCATTCGGTGGCTGCGTACTAACCGCGATCGTTGACGCCGGCCTTCCCCGGCGGTCCCAGGCTCGGCTCGGCGACCGGCGCGTCGTCGAGCGCGGCAAAGATGGCGATCCTCAATCCATTGCTCTTCACTCGGGCCAGCTTTCATGGCCCTTCTGACATCCATGAAGGTCAGCCCAGGCCGAGCACCCTCATCGTCTGCGCCGCCATTTCGGTCTCCCCCAAGGCGTTGGGGTGCACGATCACGGGATTGGTTCCTTGCAGGACCGGCTCGACCCAGCGGACGCCGAGGGGCTGGCAAGCATCGTGACCGTTGGAAACCAGGTTGAGGTCGATGTAGGTGGAACCGGTCGCCGCAGCGGCCCGCTGAATCGCGTCGTTCAAGGTTGCCTGGATGCCCCGCACGTAGGGAACGTCGCCCTCGGCGACAGGCATCTTGTCGAAGCAGCCACCGCTCGCCGGCATGATCCAGGGGTAGCCGAGAATCGCGACCCTCGCTGCCGGCGCCTTCGCCCTCACCGCGGTGAGCGATTTCACGAGCGAGGGATAGGTCGTGGTCCGAATCGTGTCTTCGAACGAAGACCCATAGCGGTCCTTACAGGGGCTGCCCTGTCCGAGTGTCGAAAGGCCCGCCGTGCCGCAGGCCACGATGGTGTCGATGAAGACACCGCTGTCGTTGCCGCCGATGGTCATCGTGACGAGCTGCGTGTCTTCCTTCACAGCATCGAGCTGCGGCGGCACGCCCGGATACTGCGATTCGAAGAAGTGGCTCGTTTCCGCCGCCCCACAGGTGACGTCCTTCAGCTGCGAGGCGGTAGCCATGGCGATCACGTGGGGATAGTTGCGGACCGAGCGCGCGCACTCGGGAGGTGCGAAGAGATCGGGTGGCAAGACGCCCGAAGCGGCGCTGTAAGAGTCTCCGAGGGCCACGTAGCGAAGAGGCGAGGCCGCTGCCTGTGCAGCCAGCGTGAGCCCGAGGATCGCAGCGATGACAAAGGCGACTAGGGGGCGGATGGGAGCTGGACGGGGTTGCACGCTCACTCTCCTCTTCCTCGAAGGGCGCATGGGCAGACTCTGCCCATGCGGAACGAGGCCCAAACATCCCGACATAGGGCATCTCTTACGAGCAGCGAGCGGGAGCACAATTCTTAGCCAGCAGAAGCGAGTGGGGCAGCCAGGACTCGAACCTGGAATCGCCGGTTTTGGAGACCGGTGCCTTAGCCAGTTGGGCCACTGCCCCGAGGGAAGCCATGCTAGCCGGGCCGGAGCGCTGATCGCGCTCAGGCAAGCCTATGCGGGCGGAGGGACTCGAACCCCCAAGCTCTTTCGAGCACTGGCACCTAAAGCCAGCATGTTTACCAATTTCATCACGCCCGCGCACCTCGATCTTAGTCGGCATCCCGCGGTGCTGAGCCCGTCCGAGGGATGCGATTAAATCGAACACCTGTTCGATAGCTATGCGCTCAAATGATGAATTTCTCGCGGTCAGACGACTCGTATCCGAAGGTCACCCAGACCATGAGATTGCGTGGCTCACCGGCATCCCGCGGCGGACGATCTCTGGATGGCGGAGAGGCGAGAGGCAAGGTCGCATTAGAGATGAATGCTCGGGTGGAATTACCCCGCGCCATGACTTCTCGAAGCTAGACCCAAAGGCATACGCCTACCTCCTCGGACTCTATCTCGGCGACGGTTGTATTTCGGGTGGGCGTCGAGGCGTTTGGTGCCTGCGAATTACTCTCGATGCCGCCTATCCGGGGATCGTCCATGAGTGCGCCACCGCGCTTGAAGCCATCTTTCCAGCCAAGACAGCGTGTCGCGCTCAACGACCTGGCAGCCGGTGCGTTGACGTTTCAATGTGGTCGAAGCACTGGCCTTGCTTCTTTCCTCAACATGGACCCGGCCGCAAGCACCTACGGCCGATTCGGCTGGCACCGTGGCAGCAAACCATTGTCGCCGCGAAGCGCAAGTCATTTGTTAGGGGCCTGATCCACAGCGACGGTACGAGGATCACCGCTATAGAGCGAAAGGGGTCTTATGTCCGGCGAGCCCCCAGGTATGCATTCAGCAACAAGTCGGAGGACATCAAGCGTCTGTTCTGCGAGAGCTGCGATGCGCTCGGAGTTCGCTGGAGCCGGCCCTCGGATCAGCAGATCGCGATTTACCGCAAGGAATCGGTCGCGCGCCTCGATGAATTCATTGGGCCAAAGCGATAGCCAAGGCGACCTTAACGCGCGACCAATGCCGCAGCGTCGCTCTTAGATTCTATGATCGTTGGCGTGGCGGTTGGAGAGGTCAGGCCCGGCTACGAACTGTGGCGGCCAAATCGGGAGAAAGCCGAGTCGATCACGACCAAGTTCGTGCTCGTCTTCCTGCTCGCGGCGACCTCGGCGCTTGCCTTCCTGGTGACGATCACCGGCTTCTCGCTGATGATCGGCGGTGGTGGCATGGGGATCGTCTGCCTGATCTACGCCGCGCTCTACGCCTTCTTCACCTTCCTCGTCTTGCGCTGGAACCGCGGCATCCTGCCGGTGGCCGCCGCGCTCTCGATGATCCTGGCGATCTTCTGCGCAACCGGTGCCGACAGCTGGTTCGCCCGCGACAAGACTGGTTTTGACGAAGGCCTGATCCCCTCGCCGCTGATCGGCCTGCTGGTGGTGATCCTGGCGATTCTCCAGCTGATCCTGATCGCGGTGGCGCTCTACGCGTTCAATCAGAACTGGCACGTCGAGGAGGAGCGCCCGATTGGCTACGGCGAGGACTACGGCGCCGGCGCCTCGCCCGACGACGCCGCCCCGCCGCTGCCGGCCTGAGCGACTCGGCAGGGACTGGAGCGGAATACCGGAGGTGGGACTCGAACCCACAAGCCCGTAAGGGCAATCGATTTTGAGCCGATCGCGTATACCAATTCCGCCACTCCGGCGCAGCGCAAACGATAGAGCGGTCAGCCACGATAGGCGCATAAGTCGGCGATTGCCTGAATAGACTCACCGCGGCATGCGGATTCACCACCTCAATTGCGGGACGATGTGCCCCAACGGAGCCCGGCTGATCAACGGCGAAGGCGGCCTGCTGTCGCCCGGGAGGATTGTCTGCCATTGCCTTCTCATCGAGGCTGCCGATGGCCTCGTCTTGGTCGACACCGGTCTCGGCATGGAGGACATGGCCGACCGCGGCCGGCTCGGTGGCGTCTTTGCGATCCTGCGCCCGCGCAGCAACGTCGCCGAAACGGCGCTGAAGCAGGTCGAGGCGTTGGGCTTCTCCGCCGGCGACGTGCGCCAGATCGTCACCACCCACCTCGATCCCGATCACTCCGGGGGGCTGCCCGACTTCCCACATGCCGAGGTCCACGTTTTCGGCCGCGAACTCGACGCGGCGCTGAATCCCAGCCTGCGCGACCGGCCCCGTTACCGCAAGCCGCACTGGAGCCACGGCCCGCGATGGGTACGTCACGAGGTCGAAGGGGACGAGTGGTTCGGCTTCGAGGGCGTGAGGATCCTTCCCGAGCTTGGCGCGGAAGTCCTGATGGTCCCCCTGATCGGCCATACGCTCGGCCAGGCGGGGATCGCGATCAAGCGCGACGACCACTGGCTGCTGCACTGCGGCGACGCCTACTTCCACCACGAGGAGGTCGCCACGCCGCCCAGCTGCCCGCCCGGGCTGCGCTTCTTCCAGAACCTCAACAACGCCGACCGCCGCCAGCGCCTCGCGAACCAGGAGCGCCTCCGCGAGCTCTCGTCGCAGCACGGCGATGAGGTGCGGCTGGTCTGCTCGCACGATCCGCACGAGCTCGACCTTGCGCAAGCGGCCTCAGCCGACGTCGCGGCGGCGTGAGCGCGCGGGCGCCCGAGAAGCTCTGGGACCCGCCCGCCGAGCTGGTCGAGCGCGCCCGTTTGACCGAATACATGCGCTGGCTCGAGGGCGAGCAAGGCCTGCGCTTCGAGAGCTACGACGCGCTCTGGCGTTGGTCGGTCGACGATCTCGAGGGCTTCTGGTCCTCGATCTGGGACTTCTTCGGTGTCGAGGCCGACGGCGGCTATGAGCGAGCCCTCGGCAGCCGTGCGATGCCGGGCGCCGAGTGGTTCGCCGGCACCAGCCTCAACTACGCCGAGCACGTTTTCGCCGGCAAGGACGACGGCGAGACGGCGATTCTGCACGCCTCGGAGCTGCGCGACCTGGCCGAGCTGAGCTGGGGCGGGCTGCGAGCGCAAGTGGCCGCAGCCGCGGCGGGCCTGCGCGCGCTTGGCGTCGAGCGCGGCGACCGCGTCGTCGCCTACCTGCCGAACATTCCCGAGGCGATCATCGCCTTCCTCGCCAGCGCCAGCATTGGCGCGATCTGGTCGAGCTGCTCGCCCGACTTCGGCCCGGCCAGCGTGATCGACCGCTTCGCCCAGATCGAGCCCAAGGTGCTCTTCGCCGTCGACGGCTACCGCTACGGCGGCAAGGACTTCGACCGCCGCGAGACCCTCGCCGAGCTGCAGGCGGCGATGCCGAGCATGGCCGGCACGATCGTCCTCCCTTACCTCGACTCCGATCCGGATCTTTCGAATTTGCGCGACGCGATCCGCTGGGAGGAGCTGCTCGCCTCCAGCGAGAGCGCCGAGCTCAGCTTCGAGCGCGTGCCCTTCGACCATCCGCTCTGGGTCCTCTACTCATCCGGCACCACCGGGCTGCCCAAGGCGATCGTCCAGTCACAGGGAGGCATCCTGCTCGAGCACCTGAAGAAGCTCCACCTCCACGTCGACGCCCACCCCGGCGACCGCCTCTTCTGGTTCACGACGACCGGCTGGATGATGTGGAACTTCCTCGTCTCTTGCTTGCTGACCAAGGCCGCGGTCGTCCTCTACGACGGCAGTCCCGGCCACCCTGACATGGGCGTCCTCTGGGACCTCGCCGAGCGCGCAGGGGTGACGATGTTCGGCACCAGTGCCTCCTACATCGCCGCCTGCATGAAGGACGGGGTCGAGCCCGGAGCGGGTCGCGACCTCAGCCGCCTCGAGGCGGTCGGCTCGACCGGCTCTCCCCTCTCCCCTGAGGGCTTCGACTGGATCTACGAGCAGATCGGCGCCGACACCTGGCTCTTCTCGACCAGCGGGGGCACCGACCTCTGCACCGCCTTCGTCGGCGGCGTCGCCCTGCTGCCCGTCTATCGCGGCGAGCTGCAGGGCCGGGCGCTCGGCGCCGCGGTCGAGGCCTGGGACGAGGACGGCAACTCGGTGATCGACGCGGTCGGCGAGCTGGTCGTCACTGAGCCAATGCCCTCGATGCCCGTCCGTTTCTGGGGCGACCCCGACGGCAGCCGCTATCGCGCCAGCTACTTCGAGCACTACCCGGGAGTTTGGCGGCACGGCGACTGGATCGAAATCACCTCGCGCGGCACGGCGGTCATCTACGGGCGCTCGGATTCGACGATCAACCGCTCCGGCATCCGCATGGGGACCAGCGAGATCTACCGGGCGGTGCTCGGCCTCGACCAGATCGTCGATGCCCTCGTCGTCGACATTCCGCGTCCCGGCACCGAGGGATGGATGCCGCTCTTCGTTGTCCTCCGCGAGGGCGCCGAGCTCGATGAGCAGCTCCGCGTGGAGATCGGCCGCCGGGTGCGCAGCCAGTGCTCCCCACGTCACGTGCCCGACGAGGTCTTCCCGATCGCCGAGGTGCCACGCACGCTCAGCGGCAAGGTGCTCGAGGTCCCGGTCAAGCGGATCTTGATGGGGACGCCGGCGGAGCAGGCGGCCAGCCGCGACTCGCTCGCCAACCCGGCCGCGCTCGATTACTTCAGCGAGATGGCCGCCCGCCTGCCGAGCTGAACTGGACGGCGTCGGCCGATGGCGGCGAACCGCATCGACGCCAGCGCCGCGAAGCCCCAACTCGAGGCGACGAGGATTCCGCCCGAGACATCGCTCGGGTAGTGCCAGTTGAGGGCGAGCACCGCCCAGCCCATCCCGGCGACGAAGCAAGCGCCGACGGCCGCAACGGCGGGAAGCAGCCTCCGCGGCACGACAAAAGCGAAGGCGATCGCGATCGACGCGGCCGCAGTCACGTGTCCGCTCGGAAAACCATCCCAGGCGACGCTTTCCGCTCCGAGTATCTCGCGCGCCCGTGGATGGGACAGGCCAAGCTTCAGAGCCTGGGTGGTGACGTTGGCTCCGGCGACGACCAGCAGCGCGGCGGCAATGCCGCGCGGCCGCCGCTGTGCCCAGCCGATGCCGCCGGCCAAAGCGGTCATAGCGAGCAGCGCCGGCAGGTAGCCGAAGAAGGTGATGCAGGTAGCGACGGTGTCGGCGTGGGAGCCGTGCCCGACGAGGAGCCTGGCCACGAGGGCCCCGTCGAGCCGCTGCGCGGAGCTGCTCCCATAGGCAAGCATCGCCACGGCGATCAGCCCGGCAGTGCAAGCGAACCAACCGGCGAGCGGGGCTTTTACGTTTCGCGCCACAGCCAAAACGGTAGCGAGAAGTCTTAAGGCAACCTCAGGCCGGGGTTACGGGGTTGCGGCGTTCGGCAAAGGACCGCTCCCTGCTTGCCGCCATCGCGAAGCGCTTGATCAGATCCTCGCGAAGGTCGGCGGGATCGACCACGGCGTCGACCACCAACTCGGAGGCGAGGTGGAGGATGTCGATGTCCTCGGAGTATTCCTCGCGCTTCTGCGCCACGAACGCATCCCGCTCGGCCTCGTCCTCGATCGCCTGGATCTGGTTGTAGAAGACGGCGTTGATCGCCGCCTGCGGGCCCATTACCGCGATCGATGCGCTCGGTAGGGCGATGCAGCAATCCGGTTCGAACGCCGGCCCGGCCATTGCGTAGAGGCCGGCGCCGTAAGCCTTGCGCACGATCACCGAGATCTTAGGCACGGTCGCTTCCGAGACGGCGCTGATCATCTTCGCCCCGTGGCGGATGATCCCGTGGCGCTCGACCGCGGTGCCGATCATGAAGCCGGGCACGTCGGCGAGGAAGAGCAGCGGCACGTTGAAGGCGTTGCAGGTCTGGATGAAGCGAGCAGCCTTGTCGGCTGAGTCGACGAAGAGGACGCCGCCGGTGTGCTTGGGCTGGTTGGCGACGATGCCGATCGCACGGCCGTCGAGCCGCGCGTAGCCGACGATCAGCTCCTTTGCCCAGCGCTTGTGGACCGGCAGGAAGCTGTCGGCGTCGAGCAGGGAATCGAGCAGCAATTGCATGTCGAAGGGCTGGTTCTCGTCGGCGGGGATGATCTTGGCGATCGGCGTCCCGGAGGCGGGTACCGACGGCTCCGCGACCGGCGGCTGCTCACGCCAGCTGCCGGGCATGAACGAGAGGTAGCGCTTCGCAAGGTCGATCGCCTCCTCGTCGCTCTTGACCAGGAAGTGGCCGCAGCCGGAGACGCCGGTGTGCATCTTCGCCCCTCCCATCTCCTCCAGCGTCACCTTTTCACCGATCACCATCTCCGCCATCCGCGGCGAGCCGAGGTACATCGAGGCATTGCCGTCGCGCATGATCACCACGTCGCAAAAGGCTGGGATGTAGGCGCCGCCGGCGGCACTGGGGCCGAAGAGCAGGCAGACCTGCGGCACCTGACCGGAGAGGCGCACCTCGTTGTGAAAGATCCGCCCGGCGCCGCGACGGCCGGGGAACATCTGCACCTGGTCGGTGATCCGCGCCCCGGCCGAGTCGACCAGGTAAACCATCGGCAGCTGCAGGCTGAGTGCCCGTTCCTGGATGCGGAGGATCTTCTCGACCGTCTTCGGACCCCAAGATCCCGCCTTCACGGTGGGGTCGTTGGCCATCAGCGCAATGCGGCGGCCATCGATCGTGGCGAGCCCGGTGACGACGCCGTCGGCGCCCAGGCCCTCCTTGTCCCAGTTCGCCAGCGCCGCCTCCTCGGCGAAGGATCCGCCGTCGACGAGGCGCTCGACCCGCTCGCGCACGGGCAGCTTGCCCTGCTCGGCAGTCTTCTCATGGTGGCGCTGGGGACCCCCGGCGAGGGCGGCCTCGAGCGCTTTGGCGAAGTCGGTCATGGCGAGCGGAGCCTATCCGGGGGCATGACTGAAGAGCGCCGGCCCAAGCGGCAAAGGGCGCCCGGGGCGGGCCAGAAAGCGCTAATCGGCCCGACTGAGGACGCCGCGCCGCGTCGGGCCGGCCGCCGTCAGGCGCGGCTAATCGGTCGACCGCGGACGCCGCGCCGCGCCGGGCCGGCCGCCGTCAGGCGCGTCACGGCGCCAGTCCACCGGACCCGCAACCAGCACGTGGGAGCCGAGTGGTCGGCCGAGAGCCTCCTGCGCCTCGCGCGAAGCGCCGACCAGCGCCGGCAGGTCAATCCCCGTCTCGATCCCCATCTCGTGCAGCATCGAGACAACATCCTCGCTGGCGATGTTGCCGGTGGCGCCCGGGGGCACCGGGCAGCCGCCCAGCTCGCCGAAGCTGGACTCAAACGAGTCAACGCCCTGCTCGAGTGCCGAGAGCACGTTGGCCAGCCCCTGACCGCGGGTGTTGTGGAAGTGAGCGGTCAGCTCTACCCCGGCCAGGCGCCCACGCGCCGCAGCGAAGAACCCGCCGACCTGGCGGGGGTTCGCCATTCCGGTCGTATCGCCGAAGCCGACCTCTGCGCAGCCTGCCGCAGCAAGCCGTTCGGCGATCCCGAAGACCCGATCCTGCGGCACCTCGCCCTCGTAGGGACAGCCGAAGGACGTCGATATGACCCCCTCGCAGCGCAGCCCCTCCTCGCGCGCCGCTGCCAGCGTCCGCTCCAGCCCGCTCAGCGACTCCTCGATCGTGCGGTTGACGTTCTTGCGGTTATGGGTCTCGGAGGCGGAGACGAAGACGTTGACCTCGTCGAAGCGGTCACGCAGTCCCAACGCCCGCTCCAGCCCCCGCTCGTTCGGAACGAGCACGGAAAAGGCGACTCCGTCGCGGCGCTGCACACCCGCCAGCACCTCCCCGGCGTCAGCGAGCTGCGGGATCACCTCGGGACGCACGAACGAGGTCACCTCGATCCGCTTCAGTCCGCTCTCCGAAAGCATGTCGACCAGCCGGATCTTCTCCGCAGTCGGGATCGTCTCCGGCTCGTTCTGGAAGCCATCGCGAGGCCCAACCTCGCGGATGCGGACAGAACTCGGCAACTCGGTCACGACGGCAGCTTAGGTGCTCGCCCCGCTTCGATACGCCTGGCCACCGCAAGCAGCGTCGTCCGCACGTGGTCTCGTTCGTAGCGCACCTGCCAGTGGGTGAAGCGAAGAGGGATGAAACCCGTGGCGAGATGCGCCTGATCGCGAACGCGATCCCGTGCCTGCTGCGCTGGGGTGCGGTGGTAGCGCAGCCCGTCCGTCTCGACGACGAGCCGCAGATCGGGCCAGAAGAAGTCGACTTTGAATCCATTCAGGCGCTTCCCGGTCAAGGGCAGTGGCAATCCCGCTTGGTGAACTTGGGGAAGGAACCAGCGCTCCAGTTCGGAGTCTGTCAACCGAAACGTCCTGCGATCGAGCAGCGTCCGGAGGCGGGCAACACCCCGTTCGCCGGCATAGCCATCCAAAGCGCTCCGCAGTCCGTCGGGGGTGACGAGATCGAGGCGGTCCGCTTCGTTGACCGCCCGCTCCACGATCGCCGGCTTGCGCTGCGCGGCAAGATCGAGAAGCGTCCGCACTGGAGCCGTCACCGGGATTGCGCGAACCTGGGTCAGGTCAGCGGGCCGCAAGCCATAGCGACGATGAACCCGAACCCTTTGGTGGCGCCGATTGCGGGACTCGAACGGCACCGACACGTCGATCCGCCCGGGCGTCTCCTTGGCGATGCCCCAAAGCTCCGCAGCGCTTCCATGACTGAGCGCAGCACCCTCCCCCAAGGCGAGCACGGCGGCTGTCCAGCGCCCGTCCCGGTCCGTTTCCGGACGTCCCACGGCGTAAACCCCTCGTCTCAGCACATGCAGGCTGCCACGGGCCAATCGGTGCTCAATCGCCCTAGGACCAAGCCCGAAGTCCAGCAACTGCCGCCGAGCAATCACTCCATGCTGTCGCGAAGCCAACCTCAGCACGACCTCGTCCACTGACTGTCCCTTTGACCCCGCCATCGTGTGGTTAATGGCGCAGTCAGCTGAATTCTCCCCCCCTTGGGGTGGGGATTGGGGGTTAGACCATGCCTAGGCCGCCGCTTACGCCCAGGGTCTCGCCTGTTACGTAGGTGGCGTCGTCGGAGGCTAGGAAGGCGGCTGCTGCGGCCACCTCGTCCGGTTGGCCCAGGCGGCCCATTTGGGTAGCGGACTTCATCGTCTCGATCACTTTCTCGCCGATCTCGCCGAACTCCTTGGCGCCCATCAACAGCGGCGTCTCGATTGGGCCAGGGGCAATCGAGTTCGCGGTGATTCCGTAGCGGGCGTTCTCACGTGCGATCGCCTTCATGAAGGCGACGATGCCGCCCTTGGCCGCGGAATAGACCGCCGAGCCCTTGGAGCCGACCCGGCCCGCCTCCGAGGAGATGCTGACGATTCGCCCGTACCCCGCCTGCTGCATCGCCGGCAGCGCAGCGTGGGTGCAGTTGAGGACGCCACCGAGGTTAATCGAGAGCACCCGCTGCCATTGCTCGGGGGTCGTGTAGGTGAAGAAGCCGAACTCGTCCGTGCCGGCGTTGTTGACGAGGATGTCGAGCGTGCCCGCCGCCTCTACAGCGGCGTTTGCGGACTCCAGGTCAGTCACGTCGAGCTCGACCGCGTGACCGTTGACCTCGCCCGCGACGCGCTCAGCACCCTCGGTGTCGATATCGCCGACCCATACCTCGGCGCCCTCAGCGGCCAGACGCGCGGCGATCGCGGCGCCGATTCCGCTTGCACCGCCGGTCACCAGCGCCTTTCGTCCCTCCAGTCGCATCGGGCGTGAGCATAAGGGCCGAGGCCCTAGACTGGCGCGCTCGTGGCCGATCCGCCCACCATCCCGATCATCGGCGGCACCGGCGCCCTCGGCGCCGGCCTGGCGCTGCGCTGGGCTCAGGCCGGGGCGACGATCGTGCTCGGCTCGCGCTCGCCCGAGCGCGCCGAGGAGGCAGCGGCGAAGCTGCGAGAGAAGGTGCCTGGCGCCGCCGTCGAGGGCCTGCTTAACGAGGACGCCGCCCGGCGCGCCGAGATCGTCTTCCTCACGGTCCCCTTCCGCAACCAGTCGGAGAACCTCAACAACCTGCGTGACGCGCTGCAGCCGGGCCAGATCCTCGTCGACTGCACGGTCCCGCTCGCCGCCGCAGTGAGCGGCAAGGCGACACGCTCGCTCGGCGTTTGGCAGGGATCGGCCGCCCAACAGGCGCAGGAGATGGTCCCCGAGGGCGTCACGGTGGTCGCCGCCCTGCATACCGTCGGCGCGCCGACCCTGGCCGACGGCGAAGCCAAGCTGGGCGAGGACGTGCTCGTCTGCGGCGATCGCAAGGCCGACAAGGCCCGAGTGGCGCGGCTGATCGAGCTGATCCCCGGCCTGCGCGCGGTCAATGCCGGGCCGCTGGAGATGGCGCGGATCGTCGAGCAGCTGACGCCGATGCTCATCTCGGTCAACACTCGCTACAAGGCCCATGCCGGCATCCAGCTCACCGGTCTGCCCGACACCGACCACTGGGCTTAGACGCCCGTGGTGAGGATCGCACTCCCCGGTCTAGGCGGTCGACGATGAGGACCGTCCTGCTCGCCGGAGGCACGGGGGGCGCCAAGCTCGCCGCCGGGATGCAGGAGGAGATCGGCTCCGAGCTGGCCGTGATCGCCAATACCGGCGACGACATCGAGGCGCTCGGGGTCCACGTCTCTCCCGACCCCGACCTCGTCACCTACTGGCTCAGCGGCGAAATCGACGAGGAGCGGGGCTGGGGCTTGCGCGACGACAGCTTCACCGTCTTCGAGCGCCTTACCAAGCTCGGTGCGCCGGACTGGTTCGGCCTTTCCGACCGCGACCTCGCCGCCTGCCTTTACCGGCGCCAGTTCCTCGAGGAGGGCGGTAGCCTCACCGACGCCCAAGCTCAAATCGCCCGCGCTCTTGGGGTCGAAGCGGGGGTGCTGCCAATGTGCGAGGCGCCGGTTCGCACGAAGGTGCTGACGATGGCGGGCGTGCGCGGATTGCAGGAGTACCTGATCGTCGACCGCGGCGAGCCCGAGGTGCACGGGGTCGAGCTGGAGGGAATCGGGGCGGCAGAGCCGAGCGCAAAAGTACTGGAGGCGTTGCGCGGTGCTGAGGCAATCGTGATCGGGCCCTCGAATCCGGTGATCAGCATCGGCCCGATCCTTGCCGTGGCGGGAATGACCGAAGCGATCACCGCCTCGACCGCTCCCGTCGTCGCCGTCAGCCCGTTTGTCGCCGGCCAAGTCGTCAAGGGACCGACAGAGCGCTTCATGCAGGCTCTCGGCCGCCCATCGACCGCGGCAGGCGTCGCCTCGCTATACACGGGGCTGATCGACGCGATGGTCGTCGACGAGGGCGACCCCGACCCTCCGCCGGCGGAGATCCCAACCCACGCCGTCTCAACCCTCATGGAGGGCCCGGCCGGCCGGGCCCGCGTGGCGCGCATCGTGCTCGACTACGCCGCTAGCCTGATCACGAGTTGAGAGCAACGGCCGTCCTCCCAGTCAAGCGCTTCGCCGCCGCGAAGCAGCGGCTCGCGGGCGGCATCGACGACGAGCATCGCTCCGATCTGGTCGCAGCGATGCTGGAGGACGTGCTCGAGGCGATCGCGGCGGCCAGCTCGATCGAGCGCACGATCGTCGTCACCAGCGAGCCACGGGCGGAGGGGTTGGCGCTCGCGGCTGGTGCTGAGCTGCTTGCCGACCCAGACCAGGGCGGACACTCCGGGGCGGCGCTAGCCGGTCTCGCGCGGGCCCGGGAACTTGGCGCCCCCTGCGCCGTCCTCCTGCCCGGCGACTGCCCGCTGCTCGACCCGCGCGAGCTACAGCGCCTGCTGACCTGGATGCTCGAGCGCTACGTCGCGATCGTCCCCGACCGCCACGGCACCGGCACCAACGCGCTTGCCCTGGCGCCAACCGACGCGATCGAACCCTCCTTCGGCGAGGGC
>JAJKHV010000145.1 GCA_021154855.1 Solirubrobacterales bacterium | reverse complement strand
GCAGGAGGTCTCGATGGCGAGGATCAGCATGTCGGTTACGACCCGGCCCAGAGTGTTTCAGTCCAGCCACATGATCAGCGCGTCCTCGCCGTTGTCCTGGTAATAGCGAGGACGCACGCCCGCCGAGCGGAAGCCGAGCCGCTCATACATCCTGATCGCCGGGTGGTTGGAGACCCGCACCTCCAGCGTGAAGGGCAACTTGCCGCCGCCCTCCTCGACCAGCTTGCCGATCAGCCGCCGTGCGATGCCGCTGCGGCGGTGCTCCGGCGCCACGGCGACGTTCATCAGGTGCCGGACCTGGTCGTAGCGCGAGCAGACGAGGTAGCCGAGCAGCTCATCGCCGTCGCTTGCCGCCAGGCAGATCCCCGAGGGCTTGGAGAGCTCGAGCACGAACATCGCCAGCGACCATGGCGTCGGGAAGGAACGGCGCTCGATTGAGATAACCGAGGGCAGGTCGCTGTAGGTGAGGCGCCTGATCGAAGCCGCCTCGGTCACCTCACCCTGTTCTCTTGGAAGTGTCTCGCTCACGCCATCGCTCCGCGTCGGGCGCTCTCAGGTAGATCGGCTCGAGGGGCTCCTCGCCCCACCCAGCCGCGGTTTCCGCGAGGGCGCAGATGTGCCGCGCAGCGACCCTGTGCACGGGGTCGGCGTCCTCGGGAATTTCCACGCCGTGCCTGGCCAGCTCATCACGGAATCGTACCGCTCCCGATCCGGCCGCCAAGGGAGGCGCGGGCAGCTCAGCGAGCCGCTCCGCCAGCCCGGTGGGAGCGGCGACAAAGGGCTCCCAGATGCGCTCCCCGGCGGCGGAATAGAGCGAGGCGAAGACCTCGCCGCGACGGGCGTCGAGCACGGCGACTCGGCTGCGCTCGACAGCGGCCAGTTCGCCAAGAGCGCGGCCGATGGCATCGAGCGTGCAGGCGCCGGCCACCGGCAGGCCGGTACTCGCCGCCAAACCGCGAGCCGTCGCGATGCCGATGCGGATGCCGACGAAGGACCCCGGACCGAGCCCCACCGCGAGCCGGTCGACCTCATCCCAGCTTCCCGCCGCCGCCACGGCCCGCTCGACCTCGGCCAGCAGCGCGGTCGAGTGGCGCGGGCTGCCGTCGGGCGCCAGCCCGAGCAGCTCCTCGTAGAGGATCTCGTCGCCGCGGATCGCGCATACGGCCGTATCCGCGGTCGCCGTGTCGAAGCCGACAACCGCCATTTCCGGGCGCGCCCGAGTCAGCCGAGGACCATGAAGGCGAAGGAACCGACGCGCTTGCCTTCGACGAACCAGGTCACACGGTGCTTGCCGGGGATGTTCGAGGTGATCTTGTTGACGTAGAGCGTTCCCTGCGTAGCCGGCTGCGCTTTGGCACAGATGTTTTTCCCGGTCGGGAACTTGACGCAGACGCTGTAGTTGACGTCGCCTTTGACGCTTTTGAAGAAGGCGCCCTTTTTGCTCTTCTTCGGGCACCTGTGGGCAGGCTTCGCGTTCTGGGAGACGCCGCAGGCGACGTAGTGCTTAAAGGCGGCGGCGTCCGCGGTCGCGGGTGCCGCGCAGACCAGCAGCGCCGATCCCAGCAGCACCGCGCTCAGCGTCTTCAGACCCTTCATCAAGCGTCCCTCCATTCGCAGAACAAGTTCGCCTCGATGCTATATGCACCGATACCTACCGAACACGCCTATTTGCGGGCGGATGCGGCGGGGAGCTCGACCGCACGGCTGTCGCCGCCGGCATGGGCGATGCGCACGGCGAGGACCCGGTGGCCGGCAAGTTGCGGCTCGGCCGCCGCCGGCCACTCGATGAAGGCGATCGCGCCAGGGACGAGGGAGTCGTCGAGCAGCGCCGGTTCCTCGCCCTCGAGGCCCTCGAGGCGGTAGAGGTCGAGGTGGGAGACCGGCATGCGCCCCCCCTCGTAGCGATGGCCGATCGTAAAGGTGGGAGAGGTGATCGGCTGCTCGATTCCGAGCGCCCGGCAGGCGCCGCGGATGAGCTTCGTCTTGCCGTCGCCGACCTCGCCGCTGACCACGACCACGGCGCCGGGCCGCAGCTCTGCGGCAAGCTGGGCTCCGAGCGCTTCCGTCTCGGCGGCCGAATCGGTCAAGGCCGGCCTTCTCTGCTCTCGCTCACTCGCACTCACGGTAC
This sequence comes from Solirubrobacterales bacterium, assembly GCA_021154855.1. GTDB lineage: Bacteria > Actinomycetota > Thermoleophilia > Solirubrobacterales > 70-9 > VRUE01. The sequence continues at coordinate 10,962 of JAJKHV010000145.1, read as the reverse complement.
CGGCGATCTTGCCTTCGCTTCCGCGTCTGGGGGCGCTAGCCAAAGAAGTCGAGCTGGTCGGCGGCGGACAGCGGCTCGGGCTCGATGTCCGGTGGCTCGTCCTCAAGCGATTGCTCCACCGGCTCGTCGTTGCCAGCGGGAGGCCCCATCGCGAGCAGGCCCGGAAGCGTGGCGAAGTCTTCACGAAGTGTCTCCTTGACCGCCGGCGTGCGCAGCGCCGCCGCCGGGTGAAAGAGCGGCAGCAGGAAGACTGTGCGCCCGCCCAGCTCGTGCACCTGGGGCGTCCCCCGCACCCTCGTGATCCCAGCTGGGTTGCCGGTGAGCAGCTTGGTGGCGAAGTTGCCCAGCGTGCAGATCACCGTCGGCTCGATCAGCCGCACCTGCTCGAAGAGGTAGGGACGGCAGGCCTCGATCTCGATCGGCTGCGGATCGCGATTGCCCGGCGGCCGGCTCTTCAGCACGTTGGCGATGAAGACCTCCTCGCGGGAGAGGTCGATCCCATCAAGCATCTGATTGAGCAGTTGCCCCGCGCGGCCGACGAACGGCAGTCCCTGGCGGTCCTCTTCCGCGCCGGGCGCCTCGCCGACGAACATCAGGTCGGCGTCGGCGTTGCCGGCCCCGAAGACCGCTTTGGTCCGTGTCTCGTGAAGAGGGCACTTCGTGCAGGTCTTGACGTCCTCGAAGAGCGCGACGAGCTGTTCGCGCCGCTGCTCAGCGCTTGCCGAACTCAAGCAGCGTCCCCGCCACGACGCGGTCCCGGTGGTTCCCCCGCCGCCCGCTTGCGCTTTGACTCGGCAAGCCGCTCGCCTCGAGCCGCTTCCCGCTCCCCCCGTCGCGACTCGTCGGATCGCACGGCGGCCCCACGAGGCTGACGACCAGCGGGAGAAACGGGCGACATCAGGCGCCGGGTCCCCTCCGATCCGCATTCTGGACAGGCGAGACTGCGCGTATCGCTAGGCGTCAGCTCCTCAAAGTGGCAGCCACACTCATCGCACTCAAACTCATAGACGGGCATTGGCGCAATCGTAGATCGAAGAGGGCTAATCCGCCGCGGCGCCGAGCGTTTGGTCGCAAAGTGCGCCGAAACTTCGCAGCGATTACTTGCAAACTTCTGATTATAGAGGAGGCTCTCTTAAATCAAACGACGGATCGAGGGTCCATGAGCCGCAGACGCAACATGATTCCCCTGGGTGCCTTTCTCCTTGCGGTGGCAATCGCAATCGCCACCCTCTGCGCGAGCGCAGCCTCAGCGGCCGTCTGGACGATCGAAAGTAAAACGCTCACGGAACTCGGCCTCAAAGAAGAATCGGTCATTAGCACTGCGGCGCCATTCACGATCGAAATTCCCAAACTCAGCCTCAAAGTCGAATGCGAATCCGAAAAAGGCAGCGGAAAAATCATCTCGCCCAGCACCGACGAAGCGACGATGGAACTGTCCAAATGCAAAGTGTTCGAACCCAAAACGTGCACTGTCAACGAACCGGTTTTGCTCAAAGCTAAAACTGAACTGGTCAAGAAAGCCGGCATCGTCTACGACGTGCTGAAACCCCTGGTGGGAGAAGTCTTCGGCACGCTGACGCTCAAAGGCGAAACTTGCTTGCTGCCGAAAGAACTGAAACTGACCGGCAGCACAGCGGGACAGCTCAGCCTCGAAGAAGCGATCAAACAACCCCTTAAATTCTCCAAAGCCATCGCCGAAGCCGCGGGCACCTCGATGCTCGCGGGGACTTCGCCGGCCTTCCTCATCGGCACGTCCAACCGCGAACTCTCCGGGATTAAAAAAGGTGCGAAATGGGGCGCTTGCGCGCTTTGCGGCGTCTTTGCATTCGGCACCGAAGAAGCTTATGGCGCGGGCAATCCCGCCGAGCCAAACGTGATCCGCTCTTTCGAGGGCAATCAGATCAACCTCGCGACCGGCAACCTCGTCCAAGCGCAGAACGACCTCTCGACGGGAGGACGGGGACCGTCGCTCGAGTTGACGCGTTACTACAGCTCCCGACTGGCGGCCAAAGCGTCGTCCGCCGGTGCCTTCGGCTATGGCTGGACGAGCACCTACAGCGCCAATCTCGTCGTCGACGAAGCAGCCGAAACCGCGACCGTGCACAACGACAACGGCAGCACCGCCCTCTTCTACCTGGTCGAAGGCAAATACCAGGCGGCACCGTGGATACAGGCCAAACTCGCGAAAGAAGGGGCCAACTACATCTACACGCTGCCCGATCAGCTCAAACTGACCTTCAACAGCCTGGGGCAGCTGACCAAAGAGGTCGATCGCCATGGCAACGCAATAACCCTCGCCTACAACGTCAAAAGCCAGCTCGAAACTGCGACGGACGGGGCCGGTCGCAAATTGACCTTCGCCTACAACGCAGGTGGCCAGGTCGAAAGCGTCAAAGACCCAATGGGGCACCTCGCCAAATACACCTACGAATCCAGCAACCTGGCCACGGTAAGCCTGCCGGAAGAAAAACTGCGCTGGAAATTCGCTTATGACGCCTCGCACCAGATGACTAGCCTGACCGACGGGCGCAGCCACACGACGACATTCGAATACGACGCCTCGCAGCGGGTCAAACTCGAAAAAGACGCCCTGGAACGCAAACGCACCGTCGAATACCCAAGCAGCACCGAAACCGAAGTCGCCGAGCCCAACACGGCTGTCACGGTCGAGGTATTCAACAGCGCCGGTGAGCCGACCAGCGTCACCAATGCATCCGGCACGGCTCTCGCGGCCACAACAACCTCGGAATACGACAGCTCGTTCAACCTCAAAGCGATCACAGACCCAAACACCCATGCGACCAAATACGCCTACGACGCTGAAGGCAACAAGACGAGCGAAAATGACGCCAACGCCAACGAAACCAAATGGACCTACAACAGCACGCACGATGTCAGCACGATGACGACGCCAAAGGGCGAGACGACGACGTACACCCGCAACGCTGCCGGCGACCCGGAAACGATCAAACGGCCGGCACCTGGCGCAACGACCCAGGAAAGCAAATTCAAATGGGCCGCTAACGGCGACCTCGAAGAAGAAACGGATCCCCTCGGGCATACGAGCAAATTCGAATACGACAGCCGCGGCGACCGCAAAGCCCAAACCAACGCAGCGGGAGACAAGAGAACCTGGACCTTCGATGAAAACGGCCAGCAGATCTCAGAAGTCAGCCCGCGCGGCAACGAAGAAGGCGCAGAAGCCTCCAAATTCGAAACCAAAACCGAACGCGACGCCCAGGGACGGCCGACCAAGGTGACGGACGCCCTTGGACATGAAACCAAATACCAGTACGACGCCAACGGCAGCCTCGAAGTTCTGACCAATCCCAATGCTCACGCCACCACCTACGTCTACGACAACGCCGACCAGCGCACCGAAGTCAAAGCGGCCAACGGCAACGTCAACAAAACCGCCTACGACAACATGGGCCAAGTCAAAAGCAAAACCGACGGCAATGCCCACACCACCAAATACGAACGCAACCTGCTCGAGCAGATTACCGAAGAAATCGATCCGCTCGAACGCAAAACAACCCGCACATACGACGCCGAGGGCAATCTCAAAGAACTAAAAGACGCCGAAGGCAGGACCACCACCTATACCTACGACGCCGGCGATCGGCTCAAAGAAATTAAATATTCTGAAGAAGCCACTAAACCCGTCACCTATACGTACGACAAAGACGGGCACGTGACCGAAATGAAAGACGGCACAGGGACGACGACCAACACCTACGACGAACTTGACCGCCTGACTGAAACCAAAAATGGCAACGCCGAAGTCGTCAAATATGAATACAACCTGGGTGAACAGATCACCAAAATCACATACCCCAACACCAAATCGATCACGCGGGGGTTCGATTCCGCCGGACGACTTGAAACAGTCACCGACTGGCTGGGCAAAGAAACCAAATTCGCCTATAACCGCGACTCGATGCCCAAAACTACGACCTTCCCCACCGCATCGACGAACAAAGACGAATTTGAATACAACGCCGCTGATCAGCTAACGAAAACGACGATGCTGAAGAGCGCGGAAACGCTCGCCTCGATCACTTACACTCGCGACAACATCGGGCAGCTCAAAACCGCGACCCAGAAAAGTCTGCCCGGCGCCGAAAAAGTCGAATACGGCTATGACACGAAGGAGCGGATGACCTCCGGCGCAGGCTCCTCCTTCGAATACGACGCGGCCAACAGCACGACCAAAGTCGCCGCCACCACCTACAGCTATGACGCCGCCAACCAGCTGAAAGAAGGCGGCGGCACCAAATATGCCTTCAATAAAGTCGGCCAGCGGACGACGATGGCGCCAGAAAAAGGGCCCGCGACCACGTACGGATGGGACCAGGCCGGCAATCTAGTTTCCGCCACGCGCAAAGCCGAAGGCGAAGTCAAAGAAATCAAAGACACCTATGCCTACAACGGGAACGGGCTGCGCGCCTCCCAGACGATCAGCGGGACTAAAACCCAGATGGCCTGGGACACGAATGCGGCACTGCCACTGCTGCTCTACGACGGGACCAACTACTACCTCTACGGTCCCCAAGGGCTCCCCTTCGAGCAGATCGCATCTGAAACCGCCACCTACCTGCACCATGATCAGCAGGGCTCGACGCGGCTCCTGACCAACGCTTCAGGCGAAGCCAAAGGCACCTACACCTACACGCCCTACGGCGCCACCGAAGCCCATACGGGCACCGCCTCGACACCTCTCGGCTACGACGCCCAGTACACGAACTCCGGCACCGGATTGATCTATCTCAGGGCGCGAGTCCTGGACCCAACGGGTCCAGCGCAGTTCATGAGCCGCGATCCGCTCGAGGCCGAAACGGGAGAAGCCTATGGCTATGCGGCACAGAGCCCCGCGAACCAAGGCGATCCAAACGGAATGGATGTCTCAGCGGCTACCAGCCAGCCGCCTATCCCTCCGTATGCGCCACAGCCAAATACTGGACTCAATCCCATTGCCGGGCTGCCCGGGTGGTATTGCCAATGGCATGGAGGCTGGCACTATCATCGCCAGTTTGCCAATGGGCGATGGTTCGACTGGGCCCATACGGGCTGGGACAGCGCGGGAAACATCGCATGGACGTTCACCCCGCCAGCCGCATCTCCCCCACGCCCTTCGGGTCCTTTCATACCATTCCGCGACTTTCCAAGGCGGATTTGGGAGAACGTGACCAGGCCATCGCCGGGGCCAGGTGGGAGCCAATACCCGCTCGACCGCATGCCCGGGCATTCGCTCCCTGGCGATTCGCAGATCAGGCCCTATCCCTAACCTTACGTTTATCGCGTCGCAAATAGCGCAGCTCGACAGCTTCAGGGAAGCGGCTCCCAATCCCAGGCCTTTGCGGAAGTGAGGCTCTCCTGGTCGAGGTAGCGGCGGAACTCGGCCAGCTCGGCCGGCTCGACGCCGTAGACGTGATCGGGTTCGGGGAAGTGGTGAGTGCGGACCTCCTCGATGTAGGTGCGAACGCCGCCGACCATCTCGTCGTGGACGTTGGCGTAGCGCTTGACGAATTTGGCCATGCGGCCGGTGGTAATGCCGAGCAGGTCGTGGAAGACGAGGACCTGACCGGCCGGCGCCGGACCGGCGCCGATGCCGATCACCGGCACCTCCAGCTTCTCGACGATCGCCTCGCTGATCGCCGCCGGCACGGCCTCGAAGACGATCGCGAAGCAGCCGACCGCCTGCAGCGCCAGCGCGTCCTCGCAGAGCTGGATCGCGCTCTGGGCGGTCTTGCCCTGGGCTTTGTAGCCGCCGAGGGCTGTCGCGGTCTGTGGGGTGAGGCCGACGTGGCCCATCACCGGGATGCCGGAGCGGACGATCGCGCGGGCCCGCTCGACTGAGATCCCCCCCGCCTCGAGCTTGACGGTCTGACAGCCGGTCTCCTTGACCAGGCGCTGAGCATTTTGGATCGCCAGCTCGTTGCTCGACTCGTAGCTGCCCATCGGCATGTCGCCGACCATCAGCGGCGTCCGCAGGCCGCGGCGCACCGCCTTGCCGAGCACGATCATCTCCTCCAGGGTCACCGCCTCGGTGCCGCTGTAGCCGAGCACCACGTTCGCGGCCGAGTCACCAACCAGGACGACGTCCGCACCCGCCTCCTCGGCGACCTTGGCCGAGGGATAGTCGTAGGCGGTGATCATCGCGATCGGTTCGCCTTTTGCCTTCATCTCGGCAAGGCGCGGCAGGCTGACGGGCGGGCGATCTGCCGGCGGCGGCGCGGTGTGCGAACGGGCCCCGGAGCTCATCGCAGTCCCTTCGGCTCGGCGAGCAGCACCTCTGGATGGCTGTCGACGGCGACGATCTCGTTGTCCTCGCCAACGTGAACGACTACCGGCGAGTAGGACTCGAGGTCGCTCTCGTCGTAGGCGCCGAAGGAGGCGACGATGATCTTGTGGCCGGGCCGGGTCAGGTGGGCGGCGGCCCCGTTGACCTGCATCGTGCCTGAGCCGGGCTCGCCGTCGATCACGTAGGTGACGAAGCGGGCGCCGTTGTCGATGTCCCAGACGTGGACCTGCTCGTTGGTGATCAGGTCGGCGCTTGCCATCAGCTCGGTGTCGATCGTGATGCTGCCGATGTAGTCGACGTCGCAGTCGGTCACCGTGGCCCGGTGGACCTTGGACTTGAGCATCTGCCTTTGCATGTGGCCTCCGTGTCAGCTCTTTCGGGTTGGAGCGTTCAAAGTTGGATCAGGACGTTGTCGATCAGCCGCGCACCGCCCACTTGCGCGGCGACGGCGATAAGTACGGGGCGGCCGTTCGACTCGGCCACTGGATTCAAGTTCTCTGCGTCGCGTGCCTCGAGGTACTCCGGCTCGATGCCGGCGGCGCGCAGCTCGGCGCGGGCGGTCGCGAGAGCCGCGGCGAGGCCCTCACTACCGGCGGTCGCCTCGGCGGCGCGCAGTGCCCTCGAGAGCGCCGTCGCCCGCTCGCGCTCGCCTGGGTCGAGGTAGGCATTGCGCGAGCTCATCGCCAGACCGTCGGCCTCGCGCACCGTCGCCAGCACCTCGATCCGCACCGGGATGTCGAGGTCGCGGACCATGCGACGGATAACGGCCACCTGCTGCGCGTCCTTCTGGCCGAAGTAGGCGACCTTGGGGCCGACCGTGTTGAGAAGCTTGGCGACGACGGTGGTGACACCGCGGAAGTGGCCGGGGCCGCGCCTGGCCGGATCGCCGTCGAGGACGTCGGTCAACCCGCCCCCGACCTCGACCTGGGTCGCAAAGCCCTCGGGATAGACGTCCTCGACCGGCGGCGCGTAGACGATGTCTACGCCGGCCTCGGCGGCGAGGCGCAGATCCCTCTCCTCGTCGCGCGGGTAGCGGTCGAGGTCCTCGCCTGGCCCGAACTGGGTCGGGTTGACGAAGAGGCTCATCACGACGAGGTCACACTCGGCACGGGCCGCGCGCAGCAGCGAGAGGTGGCCGTCGTGGAGGTAGCCCATCGTCGGCACGAGGCCGATCGAGCTGCCCTCGCGCCGCATAGGGGCAAGCGCGGCTCGAAGCTCATCCTTCGCGCGGAGGAACTTCACGTCGCCAGTTGCGTGTGAGGAATCGACGAGTTCGACGAGGTCCATTTGGTCCATGCCCTTCGGGTCACGGCCGTATCGCAAAATTATAGAGGTAGATCGGTGCCGTTACGCGGCTTTGTCACAGAAGGCAGGGATTGCGCAGCGAGTGGCGGGCGGCCCGCTACTCGCCGAGCCAGAAGGCCAGCTCGCCCTGCTTCGCCGCGGCATCGGCGCCTTTGTAATAGCTGTCCTGCCAGGCTTTGCCGTCTTCGGGCCCCTCCCACTCCTTGCCGGCCTGCTTCGCCGCATGCGAGCGCACGTAGCGCCAGCGGTAGGCGTTGTAGACGGAGATGATGTGGGTGGCGTAGGCGGCGGCGAGCTTTGGCGCCCCGGCGATCATGTTGAGGTTGTCGTCATTCTTGCCGCTTGCACGCGGGCCGAGGTTGTGCGAGCCGGTCATCACGATTGGCTTCGGCCCGAACGGATCGAGGACGACGACCTTGGAGTGGATCATCACCAGGCTGAGCCGGTCGATCTCTTTCTCCCAGGATGCGAACCGCGAATCGATCTTGCTCGGCAGGACGATGTCGGGGTCCGCTTCGTCGAGCTGGCCGCGGTGGATCAGGTTGACCAGCGCCGGGTCTTTCGAGCCGGCCTCGGGGTCCTGGTTGAGGATGCCGTGGATATAGAGCGAGTCGCCGCCGTCGGCTTCGTCGGCGGCGAGCCGGTCCATGATCGCGTTGAAGAGTGTGCCCTCGCGGCCGGGATTGAAGAACTGAAAGAGGATGCCCCGCTGCGCCGAGGCGATCAGCTCGCGGGCGTCGATCAGGTCGACTTCCTTGTGCACCGGCGCGAACCAGGTGCCGATGCTCCCTTTGTCGAGCGGCGCTGAGCGAACCGAGCCGTTGCCGTCGACCAGCTTCGCTGGGAACTCGTCGCCGGATTCCAATAGCGAGTCCCACTCGGCTTTGTAGTACGCCGCGACCTCGGCGTTCTCGATCCGCAGGCCGTTGTTCACCTGTGTGCAGAGCCCGGTCATCGTCCAGTTCGTCGAGCCGGTCCAGGTCGTCTGCGGCGATGTCGCGGGCTCGCAGACGACGAGGAACTTGTTGTGGGCGAGCCGGCTTCCGGTGAACCGTTTGTGCACGTCGACTCCGGCGGTTTCCAGGGTCGCGCGCGCCTCTTTGTTCTCGTCCTCCTTGTGGTCGGCGCCGTTGGCGAGGATCACGTGGGCGCGAGGGCCGAGGGCGCAGAGGTCGGCGACCAGCTCCGGGTCGTCCAGCTCGAACAGCGCCGCGTAGATCTCCGCCTTCGGACTCGACTTGGCGTCGGCAAGCACCTTGCGCAGCGCCAATCGCAATTCGCCGGAGAGGTATTCACGGGTGATGTTCCCCGGTGTCGCGATCATCGTCCTCAGCTGTTTGCCCCAGGGTTCGTCGCCCTTGAGGCGCCGCGCAATCGACTGCGTTGCCAGTACTCCCCGATTGAAGTAGGCGAAGAAGCCATCGCCGCCGTCGGCGCTCACCGCGACCGGATCGCTCCAGGGACTGGCCTGGTCGGTGTCCTCCTCGAGCGAGTCAGCTTTGCCCACCATCGGAACCACCCTGTAGCTGACCGTTTCACCCGAACGCGCCAGCACGTCCGCCCAGGCGAATTTCTGGATCGGCCACTCGGTGCTCGGCCGGTGCTCGCCGGGCTCGTGCTCTTCGCCGGCGAAGGGAATAAAGGTGTGCACCGGCTCCTCCGCTCCGCCTCTTGGTTTGCGGTAGAGGGCGAAACCGCGGCAGTCCGGGATCGCGTTTGGGTAGCGCCAGACGACGTAGGCATCGTCGCAGTTGGCGTGGGCGGCGATCGAGATGGTGTCTCTCATCGACTCACTCCTGTCGCGCGCCGTGCGAATGAGCCGAGGCGTGAGCGAATTCGCCGCAGCGCTGCGAGGAAACCGATCGCCGCCAGGTAGATCGCGGCTGGGCCGCCGAAGGAGAGCAGCGTCTCCTCGATCGGGATGCCGGCTATGTGGGCGGCCGGCATTCGTCGGCTCAGTCGTAGGTGACGAGCGAGAGACGCTCGAAGTGGAGGATGTCCCCAACCTCCGCGTCGAGCACGTTGGTCGGTACGACGGTGACGCCGAACTCCGACTTGCCGTCGGCGATCGTCCGCCGGACCGCGTCGGTCACGGTGACGACCATGGACTGCGGCGCGAGATGGTGAACGGTGCGGTAGTCGAAGGGGTGAATCGGGCCCGGCGGCACCTCGCAGTGGCCCTCGTCGCCGAAGCAGGGCCCGTGCCCGAAGACGTAGAACGAACCCGCGTACCCGGCGTCGAGCTCGCGTGGCGTGGTGGGCGTGGCATCGGGTGCATCGAAAAACACACGGCCCTCGTAAGAATCGCCTCGATGGCCGACGCCGTGGAACTCCAGGTCGGCTCGATAAAAGGCGGCCTGTCCCTCCCATACCGGCACGGCGAGCGGCCTGTCGGCCGGAGTCGAGTAGCGCTCCATCAGGAGTCGACCTCCCGGTGCGCGGTGCTCGCCGCGTAGTCGTAGCCGAGCGCGTGGGTGTCGAGGACATCTCCAACCGTCAGGTCAAGGCCACCCCGCAGGATCCTTTTCCAGATCCCCGGCCGTGGTCCGCGGCTCGAATGTAAGACCTGCCAGAGCGCCCATAGCCGGTCTACCATGGTGTGGTGCGCCCAGAAGAGCGGGTCGTAGGCGGCGATCGCAACTATTCCCATCGAGCCCCTCACCCAACCGTGGACACGATTGTGCAGTTGCACCTCCAGGGTTCTGGAGAAGTCATCGAAATCTTTGAGCTCGAGGATCGCGTCGACTTCGGCTTTGGTCGGCAGCCGCCTCGCGTCTCCCGGTTCTCGCCAGGTACTGGTGGGCATACCTTCCTTCGCCGTGAGTTCGGCGATCAGGGGAGGAAAGTCAGCGCTGGCGAGCGGGTTCACTTCACCGGCGATGTCCTCGTACGCCGCCGGAACCCCGCCACTATCTCGTGATGCCGGCCAATCCCACCAGGGCAGCGTGGCCGCCGAAACTTTGGTCTGCAGGGCAAGCTCGAGCCGATAGAGGTAGGCCCGGTGCCAGGGCAGGAAGAGGTTGTCGTAACCGTTTTCGGGCGAGTGCTCGCATTTGTTCTTGGGCGCACCGTGCAGTTCGGCCCAAAACCAAAAGCCGTTTGTGTCGCGCAGTGTCTTGATCGCCCCAAAGCCGTCGCGCAGGGCTTTGAGCTGATCGGGCCGCAGCTTCTCGATGCTCTTGCGGTGACGGACGCGTGGGGTCGTCAGGATCGGCGATCGGAGTGGAGTTACCATGGCCTGGCGAACCTATTCCACTCTATTCGAATATGTCAAGAAATATTAAGTAAACACACCGTTATGCGGATGCAGTCAGGAGTTTGCAACCTCGCCGATTGCCTTTGCCGGGGCCCCG
>JAJKHV010000144.1 GCA_021154855.1 Solirubrobacterales bacterium | reverse complement strand
GACGATCTGGGCCAGCGGCTCTTGCAGCTGGGCGTCAAAGAGCTGACAGGCCCGATCGAAGGCCGCGGCGTAGGCGGGGTATGTCTCGTGCAGCTCCCTGCCCATGCCCACCCTCTGTGAGCCCTGGCCGGAGAAGAGGTAGGCGAGCTTGGCGCCGCCAACGGCCCTCGCCGGGCCCGCGCCGGGGACCGCTTTTCCGCGCCCGAGCGCCTCCAGCCCGGCGAGCAGCTGCTCGCGCTCATCGCCGATGACCACGGCGCGGTGCTCGAAGGAGGCGCGGGTGCTGACCAGGGAATAGGCGACGTCGACCGGGTCGAGCTCAGGGTTGTCTCGCAGGTGGGCGGCGAGGCGCTCGGCAGTGTCGCCCAGGGCGGATTCGCTCCTCGCCGAGACGGCGAAGGGAATCGGTCCTTGCCAGGAAGTCGGGTGGACTCCCTCGACGGCCGCATGCGGCGCGCCTCCCCCAACCGGTGTCTGCTCGAGGATCAGATGCGCGTTGGTGCCGCTGATACCGAAGGATGAGACGCCGGCGCGGCGTGGACGGCCGTTGGACGACCACCGCTCGGCTTCGATCAAGAGCTTCACTTTTCCCGCCTCCCAATCGACCTTTGACGAGGGCCGGTCGACGTGCAGAGTCTTGGGCAAGACGCCTTCGCGCATCGCCATCACCGTCTTGATCACCCCGGCGACTCCCGCAGCCGCGTGGGCATGGCCGATGTTCGACTTGATCGAGCCGAGCCTCAGCGGCACATCGCGCTCTTGGCGATATGTGGCGAGGAGCGCTCCCGCCTCGATCGGATCGCCGAGAGCAGTGCCCGTGCCGTGCGCCTCGACGGCGTCCACGTCCTCAGGCTCCAGGCGGGCGTTGGCCAGTGCCTGGCGGATCACCCGCTCCTGGGAGGGGCCATTGGGGGCGGTCAGCCCGTTTGAGGCTCCGTCTTGGTTGACGGCCGAGCCGCGGATCGTGGCGAGAACCGGATGGCCGTTGCGTTCGGCCTCGGAGAGCCGCTCCAAGACCAGCATGGCGGCGCCCTCGGCCCAAGCAACGCCGTCGGCGGACTCGGCAAAGGACTTGCAGCGTCCGTCTGGGGAAAGGCCCCGCTGGCGCGAAAACTCGGTGAAGGCCAGCGGCGAGCTGAGCACCGTCGCGCCACCGGCGAGCGCCAGGCTGCACTCGCCGCCGCGCAGCGCTCCCGCAGCCAGGTGCATTGCCACCAAGGACGAGGAGCAGGCTGTGTCGACGGTCATCGCGGGCCCCTCGAGGCCGAGGGCATAGGCGATGCGGCCGGAGACGACGCTGGTCAGACTGCCGGTGCTGAGAAAGCCCTCCAGCTCCCCACCGGCCGCGCGCAGGTCGACGGCGTAGTCCTGGGAGCTGATCCCCGCGAACACCCCTGCCGCGGCACCGCCCAGCGAGCTCGGGTCGATGCCGGCCGACTCCAGCGCCTCCCACGATGTTTCCAGCAGCAACCGCTGCTGCGGATCCATCGCGATCGCCTCTCGAGGAGCGATGCCGAAGAAATCGGGGTCGAACTCTCCAGCGTCGTAGAGGAACCCACCCTCGCGGGCATAGCTGGTGCCGGGCGCGTCGGGGTCGGGATCGTAGAGGCGCTCGAGGTCCCAGCCCCGATCGGTCGGGAAGGAGGAGATCGCGTCGCGCCCCTCGGCGACCAGTTGCCAAAGCCGCTCGGGAGATGAGGCGCCGCCCGGATAGCGACAGGCCATGCCGACGATCGCGATCGGCTCCTCCGAAGCTTGGGCTCTGACCGCCAGCGGTGCCGAGGGGATCGCTCCAGCGCTTGCCTGCTCAGCCAAAAACTTCGTCAGCGCCGCTGGGTTGGGGTAATCGAAGAGCACCGTTGCCGCCAGCCGCAGGCCAGTGGCAACCTGGAGGCGGTTGCGCAGCTCGACCGCTGCGAGCGAGTCGAAGCCAAGCTCCTTGAAGGCGCGACCTGGCTCGATCGCCTCGGCCGAGCCGTGGCCCAGGACGGCGGCGACATCGGCCGTGACCAGCTCCAGGACGAGCGCCTCGCGCTCCTCTGAGGGGGTGGAGGCGAGCCTTCGGGCGAGCGAAGAGCCGGCGGAAGGCCGCCGGGCCGGAGCCCGCACGAGCCCGGAGAGGATTGCCGGCAAAAGGCCGGCGGAAGCCTGGGAGCGCAGCCCGGCGTGGTCGAGGCCGAGCGCCACGGTCTCGGCGCGCTCCGCGGCGAGCGCCCGGTCGAACAGCTCCAGACCCTGCTCCTCGCCGAGAGGGACGATCCCCGAGCCTGCAATCCGCCTCCTGTCGGCGTCGTCGAGATGGGATGTCATCGCGCTCTCGCGCTCCCATAGGCCCCAGGCAATTGAGCTGGCGGGAAGGCCTTCGGCGCGGCGTTGCTGGGCGAGTGCGTCGAGGAAGGCGTTGGCCGCGGCGTAATTGGCCTGACCGGGGGCGCCGAGGACCGCGGCCGCGGAGGAGAACATCACGAAGGCAGAGAGCTCCATCCCCTCGGTCAGCTCATGCAGATACCAGGCGGCATCCGCCTTGGGTGCGAAGACTGGGCCAAGCTGGTCGGCGTCGAGCGACTCGATCGACGCGTCCCGAAGGGCACCGGCAGCGTGTATCACCGCGCCCAGAGGCCGTTCCTCACAGACCGCCCCGATCAGGGCGGCCAGTTGCTCGCGCTCGGCGACGTCGCAGGCGACGATCCTCACTCGTGGGCCGCGCTCTTCCAGATCTGCCCTCAGCTCGCCGGCAGATGCGGCCGCCTCGCCGCTGCGGCTGACCAGGAGGATATGGCGGGCACCATGCTCCCTGACGAGGTGGCGGGCGATCAGGGAGCCGAGCACCCCAGTGCCGCCGGTGATCAGGACGGTGCGATCGGGGTCGAGCGGCCGGGGGAGCCGGAAGACGACCTTGCCGACGTTGCGGCCCTCGCGCAGATGACGGAAGGCCTCGGGCGCGCGGCGCAGGTCCCAGCTCGCAATCGGCGAGTGCTTCAGGACACCACTCTCGAACAGCGCCGCGATCTCGGTCAGCATCTCCCCTATGCGCGTGGCGCCCGCTTCGACGAGGTCGAAAGCGCGGTAGGCAACACCAGGATGTGCGGTGGCGACCTCGTCTCCATGGCGAATGTCGGCCTTGCCGATCTCGATGAAGCGCCCGCCTCGCGGCAAGAGCTCCAGCGAAGCATCGACGAACTCGCCGGCGAGCGAGTTGAGGACGACGTCGACCCCCTTTTCGCCGGTGGTCGCGAGGAACTTCGCCTTGAACCCGAGGTCTCGCGAGGAGGCGATGCGCTGCTCGGCAATACCCATCTCACGCAGGGCGTCCCACTTGGCCGGACTGGCGGTGGCAAACACCTCGGCGCCGAGGTGGCGTGCCAGTTGGATCGCCGCCATCCCAACACCGCCGGCCCCGGCGTGGATCAGCACCTTCTCGCCGGGGCGGACGTCGGCCAGCTCGGTCAGGCCGTAATAGGCCGTGAGGAAAACGACCGGCGCCGCGGCCCCCTCCTCGAAGCTCCAAGCCGCCGGGATCACCGAAAGCAGGTGTCGATCGGCAACGGCAAGCGGAGCAAAGGCATCGCCGAACATCCCCATCACGCGGTCCCCTGGTGCCAGGTCCGCAACACCTGCGCCGGTCTCGACGACAACGCCGGCGCCTTCGCTGCCGATCGTCGCCTCGCCCGGATAGCGACCCAGGGCGATCAGCACGTCACGAAAATTGAGGCCCGCGGCGTGCACCGCGATCCGCACCTCGCCGCGGCCAAGCGGCTCGATTGCAGTCGGCTCGGAGAGTAGGGCGAGGCTCTCGAGCGTCCCCGGCTCGGTGACGGCGAGCCGCCAGGGCCCTGGCGGCGGCACCAGGGAGTCGCTCACGCTGGTGACCGGGACAACCAACGGCGCCAGCGCCTCGCCGTCGCGGAGGGCCAGCTGGGGCTGCTCGGCTCGCAGCGCTTCCTCCATGACCTGGGCGGAGGCCGTGGAGCCATCGCTGTCGATCAGGACGAAACGACCGGGGTGCTCGGACTGAGCTGAGCGAAGGAGGCCCCAGACCGCGGCCGCGGCGGGATCTGGGGACTCGGCCGAAGCCACCGCGACCGCGTTGCGAGTGAGGATCGCCAGACGGGTGCCCGAGCCCCGCTCCTTCTCCTCGGCGAGCCAAGCCTGAATTTGCTCCAGGGCTTCAGCCGTCGCGGCGCGAGCCGCCTGCGACGTCTCCGTCGCCGGCCGGTCCACGGCCGGCTCCCAGACGGCGGCGCGGGTCGCGGTGGTATCGAGGGGAGCTCGCTGCCACTCAGTCGTCAGAAGGCCCGGCCCGGCGGCTGCGGATGCGCCAAGGGCCGAACGGTCGAACTCGCGCAGGGCGAGCGCCTCGATTCGGCCCAGCGGGGCTCCCTCGCCATCGGCGAGGTCAAGCGATACGCCATCCTTCCCCTGAGGGGAAAGCCTTGCCCGTAGCCTCGACGCACCGGGAGCCTGCAGCGACACCCCACTCCAGGCAAAGGGCAGACGAAGGGAGATGTCAGAGCCGGCGACACGGGGCAAGAGGGCGATCGCATGGAGGGCGCCATCGAGCAGGGCCGGATGAATCATGAAGCGCTCGGCTTCGCCGAAATGCTCAGGCGACAGAGATATCTCCGCGCAGATGTCCTCACCGTCGCGCCAGGCCAGCTCCAGGCCCTGAAAAGCAGGGCCGTACTCGAGGCCGGTCTCGGCGAGGCGGTCATAGAGAAGCTGTGGATCGAGCGGCTCGGCAGAGGCTGGAGGCCAGGACCGCAGGGGCTCCAAGTCGCCGACCGTCCGCGATGAAAGCGTGCCGTCGGCGAGGCAGATCCACTCCGCCCCGTCTTCTCGTCCCGTCCCCTGCGCTCGTGCATGGATCGAGAGTGGACGCTCGCCACGCTCGCCTTCCATGCCGACGGAGACCTGCAGTTGGACCGCACCCCGCTCGGGGATCTGAAGCGGCGCCTGCAGCGCCAGCTCATCGACGCCTTGGGCTCCAACTCGCCGCGCGGCGTGCAACGCCAGCTCCAAGAAGGCGGTGCCAGGCAAGAGCACCGTGCCGGCGACGGCGTGGTCGGCCAGCCAGGGATGGGTCTGCAGCGAGAGTCGCCCAGTGAAAGTGAGCCGATCTCCCGCCGCCTCTTCGATAACTGCCCCGAGGAGCGGATGTTCAGCGTTGGCGAGCCCGGCGCCGGCGAGATCGCCCCCCCCGGCTGAACCGTCCAGCCAGTAGCGCTTGCGCTGGAAGGCGTAGGTGGGCAGCTCGACCGCCTTGGCGCCGCTGCCTGCAAAGAAGGCATCCCACTCGACGCCGACGCCGCTGCAGTGCGCCTTGGCAAGGGAGAGGGCAAAGCGTCGCCGGTCGTCGTCTTGGCGATGCAGGGTGTCGAGCACCGTGGCCCCTTCGGGCTGAGCGAGCGAGTCGATCACTTCCTGGGCGCCGAAGCCGAGCACCGGATGGGGAGAGACCTCGAGCAAGGAGCGCTGACCACCCTCCAGCAGGGAGCGAAGGACCGGCTCCAGGAGCACCGTCTGGCGCAGGTTGCGATACCAATACTCGGCCCCCAGCTCGGCAGTGTCGAGCAGCTCGCCGGTGACGGTCGAATGGAAGGGAATCTCCCCTGAGCGCGGCGAGATCGGATCGAAGGCCTCCAGCAGCTCTTCTCTGAGGCCCTCGATCTGGACCGAATGAGCGGCGTAGTCCACCGCGATTGAGTGAGTGCGCACGCCGTCTCCCTCGCAGGCAGCCGCGAGCTGGGCAAGAGCCTGCGGCTCCCCGGAGATGACCAGGGAGGCGGGGCCATTGACAGCAGCGAGGGAGAGGCGCTCACCGAAGGGCTCGAGGAGCGGCGGGATCTCCTCGAGGGAAAGAGAGACGGAGAGCATGCCACCCTTGCCGGCGAGCCGGGTCATCGCCTGGGCACGGCGGGCGATCACCAGCGAGGCATCCTCGAGGGACAGGCCGCCGGCGATGTGGGCGGCTGCGATCTCTCCCTGGGAATGGCCCAAGACAGTGCAGGGGCGCACCCCCATCCGCTGCCAGAGCCTGGCCAGCGAGACCATCGTCGCGAAGAGCGCGGGCTGGACGATGTCGAGACGCTCCAGCCACTTATCGTCTTGGTCGCAGAGGATCTCCCTGAGAGACCAATCGACAAAGGGTGCGAGAGCCTCCTCGCACTCATCCATATAGCCGGCGAATACCGCTGAGCCCTCCAGCAGCTCGCGCGCCATTCCCGGCCACTGCGAGCCCTGGCCGGGAAAGAGGAAGACGGGAGCGGGCGCGGAGCTGGCCCGGCCCCTGACGAGGCCCCCGTGCTCGGCGCCAGCTGCCAGCGCCTCCAGCCCGGCGAGCAGCTGCTCGCGCTCATCGCCCACGACCGCGGCGCGGTGCTCGAAGGCAGAGCGGCTGGTGGCGAGGGAGTAGGCGACGTCGGTGGGGTCGAGCTTCGGGTTGGCTTTGAGGTGGGCGGCGAGGCGCTCG